>NZ_MU078693.1:0-314172 GCF_014078525.1 Nitrosopumilus sp. b3 | reverse complement strand
TAAACAGTGTAATGTTGTTTGTCAAGTTGTAAACAGTGTAATGTTGTTTGTCAAGTTGTAAATTTTGAAATTTTATTATTAATTTTTAAATAATTTAGCTTTTTTTCAAGTGATTTAATATCTCCAGAAGTAAATATTTGAAGTCTATTTCTTTTTTGACTATCAGAAATGTATTTTTGTTTTAATTTAATAGCTAGTGATTGACCAGGATCAAGAAAAGTTATGTTTGGAAATATTTTTTCTAGAAATTCCAAAAGAAATGGAATGTGTGTACTAGATAAAGTAGCCACATCTACATTATTTTCAATAAAGATTGAACTTAGAGTTTTTTTAATTTTGGTTATACAAAGATTGGGGTTTAAATAAAAATCACCATGTTCAACCAAGTCAACCAAGGATGATGCATTAATTTTAATGACTTTGAAATTATTCATGTTAAAAGTTTTAATGTAATTATCAAGCAATTTACTTTTTACAATAGATTCTGTTGCTAAAATTGCAATAGATTTTGATTTTGAAATTTTTTTTGTTTTATTTAGTGGTGGAAGAACAGTCAGAATATTTTTTGGATGTGAATCCAATGTTAATGATAATGTATTTGAGCCAATAATAATTAATTCAGGCTTAAAATATTTTTCAAGAGCTGAAATAGATTTTAATGTAATTCTTCTTAATTCTTTAATACTTTTTTTTCCATATGGAAAGTTTTTAGAATCTGCAAAGTAAACTATATTACATTTCATTTGTTTTTGAATTGGTTTAATAATAGATAATGAGCCCAGACCTGAATCAAACACAACAATTCTTACCATAAAATAATTCTAAATTGAATATGATTTAGATTTTGTTAGCTAAATTTAATCTAAAACTGATCTAAATTTACACTGTCCATTAAGACTAAATTTCTAAAACATCAACCATGCCAAACTTCGATAAAACTTGGGCTCGACAAGAGACTCAAAGTGTAACTGGCAAACTCCGAGAAGCAGTAAAGCCTCAAGGTGCATTAAAACCACGAATTCAAACTGCAGTAAACAAACTACAAGTCCAAATATCAAAAATGGACTCTATGTTAGGTAAGCTGCACGAAAGAGATGCGCAACTCTTTCAACGAGTGGTAACCGCAATGCAACAACATGATACTAGCACAAGTAGAGTTTTGTCCAACGAATTAGCTGAAATTCGTAAGGTTACAAAGATGCTCGGCAATGCAAGAATGTCATTAGAACAAGTCCAACTAAGACTGACAACTATTCATGATCTTGGTGATGCTATGGTAGCAATTGGACCAGCGATGTCTACAATGAAGGGATTGAAGTCATCACTAGGAAGATTCATGCCAGAAGCTGATTCAGAATTGAACAGTATGACCCAGACACTTAATGGATTAATGATGGACTCCCTGGCAGGAGATTCATTTAGTATGGAATCTGATGTTTCAAGTGAAGAAACTGACAAGATTCTACAAGAAGCATCTGCAGTAGCTGAGCAACAGATAGGAGATAAATTCCCATCTGTACCATCTTCAACTGGACTTTCGTCTCAAAGCTCTACAACAACGTTTGAGTAGAGTAGAAAAGACGAATGTTTCTTATTTTTAATTTTTTATAGTTCTTTAAGAGCTCTAAGCAATGAATCATCTTCGTAAAGTTGCCTTTCAGGAAAACAATTTAGCATTTTTCCATTAGGGATTTCGTAAAATTCCCAGTCATTACAATCTAAATCATACTCATATGGCTGTGTGTTATCAAATTCCCAGTCAAATCCATTATATTTGTCTGCATATCCATGTCCTCGAATCAAAGTTATTGTGTTAGAATCATAATCAACTTCAATTTCAGCATGTAATGCATTAGGATAAAGATAGATCACATTAGGATGAGAGGTAATCGCATCAAACTGTTTTTTTGTTACATACTCATTATGCAATAAAATTACTTTGTCAAATTTGGCTAAAATTTTGGGATTTTTGTCTATATCCACATCAGATAGAAAATTATAATTTAATAGCTTTAAAATTTGTGCGCCATTTCCTCCTATTTCAGTTCGTAGAATTGAAACGATTGGGACAGAAAGACATGTTTCATCACAAAGACCGTTATAGTAATTATAGAATCCAGGAGAATTGTATGCTGTGGCCGTAAATGTTGGAAAAATTACAATAGTTTTTTCATCAGTATTTTTTAGTTCTTTGTATAATGACTTATTATTTGGATCTAATTCAAAGAGGAGCCTACTGTATTTTTGATAATTTCCATCTATAATGTATTCATCTCGAACACCATAAATTTGAAAAATTGAATCAATAGGTAATTCGATTAAGTCAATATTTTTTGTGTCTATATTAAAATCAAAAAACATATCTGATTGTTTAGAATCACTCTCGTTAATAGAATCATCAGTTTTAATTTGAGTTAAAAAAAATAATCCAATTATAGATACTACACTTATTAATAAAATAATTTTGTAGTTTATTGCCAAAGTTTTTCTTTAAATGTCCATTTTTTATTTAAAATAAAATTACTAAAGGCTCCAGTTAAAACACCGACACCCAACGCAGTTGAATACACCCAATTATTATTATCAACTAGTGAAAACACGACACCAATTTGGATTAATGCACCTAAAGAGCTGAAAGTAATGAATTTTGAATATTGTGAAATAGTTTTTTTGAATGAAAAATTTCTATCACCAAACGTCCACCATTTGTTAAAAACAAAATTAGATGTCATTGATGTAATAATTCCTATAATGTTAGCATATAGATACCATATTTCTGTAATTCCTCCAGAGAGCATTAATGAAATAAGATAGTTGATTGCAAACCCGGATGCTCCAATTGTATAAAATCTACCTGCTTTGGAGAAAAATTTTACAGAATTTCTTTTTTCATTATTTTCCTCAAGTTTATTGGAGCGATATAACTTCCAAACTGATTTAATATAATCAAAGACTATTGAAGAATTTAATTTACTTGAGCCTAATTTTCTATCTTGGAATGTATAAGGAATTTCTTTTACATCTAGTCCTCTTTTTTTTACTAGAATTTCTAAAAGTATTTTGAACCCAATCGCATCAAAGCTTAATCCTTTCAATATTCCTTTTCTAAAAGCAAAAAATCCAGACATTGGATCATTTGTTTTAACATTTAATCCTCTTTTGGCAATCATTGTAGCTACTTTACTTAGAAACTTTCGTTTTGTATTCCAGCCGTTTATCTGTCCACCGGTAATATATCTAGAAGCTACAACCATATCACACTGATATTTTTTTAGTGTTTCAATCATTTTAGGAATTATTTGTGGAGGATGAGAAAGATCACTATCCATTACAATTATTGTATCACCTGCTGCTCGTTGAATTCCACTAAGTATGGCTGAGCTTAATCCATTTTTGGTTGTTCTATGAATGATATCTATTGTATATCCAGCGATTTTTTTGACGCTTTTTAGATAGTCCTCTACGATTTTGCCTGTTCCGTCAGGAGAGTTGTCATCAACAACAATTGCTTCTGTAAAAACATTTTTTGGAATAATATCCCCAATAGATTTTAGGATATTTAGAATATTTTGTGACTCGTTATATGTTGGAATAATAATTGAAATTTGAGGTCTGTTTTTATTCATATAATCAAGAGTCATTTGATTAAAATGGAAAAATTAGTGGTTATTAATTTTTAATTAAAAATAATAGATTCTAGGCATCATATTTTTGATATTATTAGTTGTTTTAGAGAGAAGAAAAATCATTTATTGCAAATTTGGATTTTATGAGAAAAGTAAAAGTTACCAATATTGGAATTATAAATAATAATAAAAATGAGAAATTAAATTCAGGAATAGATTTGTCAGGTGAAACTAAATCTCCCCATTGGCTAGGACTAGTAATTGAAATCAAACTTTGTTTTTTAATCTCATATGGCCATGAGTAATGAATTTGTTTGTCTGCATCAAAAACTGAAAGATAAAACCCATAATTATCAGAACGTCCCAAGACATCTAAAGGAATTTTAAATTCATAGCTTGCATGTGGGACTTTGTTGTATCTATCATATTTGTCAGATGATGATCCAACTGCAATGAAATTTTTATCATTAGTGATTTTGGTAAAGTGACCGTTTAGTGCAGGTATATTATTTCCTTGATATGTAAATGGAGTTTTTCCGTCAAGTGTTGTTGAAAAACAATAATCATCTGATTGTGGAACAGATGTTTTGTCATTTTTTGTATCAAAGCAAACAATAGCGCTATCTGAACCTTTGTTAATACTCATATCAGATGCCGCATTGATTTGAACATAAATAAAATTTTCTTGATGAGCTGTTCTCAAATGAATTTCAGTACCATCGTCAAATTTTAGCCAATTGTAACTTGATTTTTTCCATTCATAGGAATCTGTCCACTTTCCATCAAAGATTATTTCATCTAAATCGGATGAAATAGAAATTAAGATAGGATCTTCTGCAAATGCATTATCAAAGTATACGTGAAAGGAAAAAAATATGAATAAAATACCAAATATTATGATTTTGTTTTTCACTAATTTGATTTATTCATTTAACTAATAGAAAAATTTTTTATTCTTTTTATAGTACCAACAACTAAAAAAAATATGAATAAAGGAATTATTATTGGAGTTGCAATAGCAATTATTATTGGTGTGGGAGTTTTAGTAGCTTCAGGAAATTATTCAGAAGATATTAGTGAAATTTCTCTTGAGGAGGAAGTTAAAAATGAGCCTAAACAATTTACTATAGGGTTAGATGAATCAGTAGGGGTTTCAGGAGGATAATAATTTTAGAAATGATCCAATTTGGAACTATGATTTAGAAAAATTTACCATTATCCCTATAAATCAATTTACATAGAAAATTATAATGAAAAACGCTACAAGTTTCGGTATGTTTGCAGCAGTCGCATTTGCTATAGGAATGGCAGGAATTAACCTTTCAGATGGCACATTCGAGATGCAAAGTAATACAGCATCTTCTTATTCAGAAGGTGGAAGTATTCTAGGACATATGGAAATTATACACACTGATAATGAAGGAAATATTCTTTCTTATCAACAAACAGACAATGCAATTGTTAATGATGGAAGAAATTGTACTGCCATGTTACTGTTTGGACAAAACAGTGGCTGTACCGCTGGTACTGCATCTGCTTTGGGAAAATACACTGTTATTGGTATTAGTAATGGTTCCGCATTAGTAGATACAACTCTTAATACAGTACTTCCAGCTGAAATTACAGTTGGTGATGGATTGAATGCAGTAGCTGGTTCGTTGGGTACATTCACAAATTCAACTGCCGACTCTGATCCTGCAATACAAAGAATTACTAATCAATTCACGTATTCTTCATCTGCAACCCAAACTGGAAATACAATTAATGCAGCAGGCTTGTTTAATCAAACAGGTTTAGGTGCTGATAGAGGAGTTTTCGCATTGAAGAATTTCCCATCATCAGTCACAATGAATCCAGGTGATCAGTTAACTGTAAACTGGGACATTACAATTGATGGTTCAGACGACATATCTTAGACGTCTAAATCTATTTTTTATTTTTTATTTCTATAGCCATGGCTAAAATTCTTGTCGTATAATTTTGAATACTCATAAGTTTCTGGATCAATTACATCACTAATTATCACAATTGCAGTTCTAGTAATTTTTTCATCTTTAACTTTTTTTGCAATATCTTCTAAAGTTCCTTTGATAATTTTTTGATCTTCCCAGCTTGCTCTATATACTACTGCTACAGGAGTTGATTTTTTGTAACCGCCTGCAATCGCTTCTTTTACTAATTTAGATAATAAATGAACACTAAGATAAAAGATCAAGGTAGCTTTGTGTTTTGCAAGTTCAGAAATTCTTTCACGTTTTGGAACTTTGGTTCTTGATTCTGCTCTTGTAACTATGATGGTCTGAGTAACTCCAGGTAAAGTTAATTGGGTTCCAAGTGCAGCAGCTGAGGCTAAAAATGCAGTTACTCCAGGTATAACAGTAGACTTTATTCCTTTTTCCTCAAGGTTATCAATCTGTTCTTTGATTGCACCATAAATTGAAGGATCACCATCATGTAACCTCACCACAAGTTTGTCTTTTTTTGCATTTTTGTATAACAAATCAAAAATTTCTTCTCTAACTAGTTTTGCAGCATCAAAAAGTTTTCCCTTTTTGCATAGTTTCAAGATTGGTTCAGGAATTAAAGAACCTGAATACACTACAACATCAGCTTTCTGAATTAGTTTTTTGGCTTTTACAGTAATTAGTTCAGGATCTCCAGGGCCACAACCTACAAAGAAAACATCAGACACGCTTTACCACCAAAATTGAGAAGTATTTTGTAGTTAAAGTATCATCATTTACTTCACCTAATGTAAGTTTTCGAATAATTTCATGGTCTGTTCCAAGATCTTGTCCTATTGCAAAGATAGAATTATCTGGAAATCCAGATTCTTTAAGAACTTGAATCACTTGATCAAAGTATCTTCCATCTTTAAGAAATATCATTGATTCAGAATTTTTTGCAATCTCTTTAACACTAGATAGATCATAACATGATGGAATTATTGCAACTTTTTCTGCACCTTCTGCTACACTTACACCGACTTTTGCTGCAAATGTAAACAATGAAACAATTCCTGGAATTACGGTAATATCCATGTCAGGATAGTTTTCTTTGAGATCCTTGTGCATGTAAATCCAAGTACTATACAAGAAAGGATCACCTACTGTTAGGTATACAACATTTTTTCCTGACAAAACAGTTTCTGCCATTATCTTTGCATTCTTTTTCCAAGTCTCTTCAAGAATGTCTTTGTCTTTGGTCATTGGGAAAATTAATTTTATAATTTCTTGATTTTTTGATTTATCAATAATTGGTGAAACAACAGAAAGTGCAATACTAGGTCTTTCTTCATTGGAAGCTGGACACATAATGATGTCAGCATTCTGAATTGCCTTTACTGCCTTGACTGTTAGTAATTCAACATCTCCAGGACCTACTCCAATCCCAATTAATCCAGGCATAAAAAATCTGACTTTGTTCCCAATTAAATATCTAGATTAGACTCTAGTAGCAGAAATTACAGTAACAGGATTTCTTGCAAGCATCATAGTACCAGTACTGGTCTTTCTGCTTTTAGATATGGTAACTTGAGTAATATCTATTGATTCAAACTGTAATTTATCTAAAATTTGTAATACAGAATAAAGTGTCTCAATTAGAATAACTCCAATTACAATTCTCCCACCTGACTTTAGTTTATTCTCAGATAGTTCAACTATATCTCTAGTATCACCACCTGTTCCTCCAATTATTATAACATCAGCTGGTTCAAGATCTTGTATCTTTTCTTTGGCATCACCAAATATTACTGAAATATTTGAAAGGCCAAACTTTTGTATGTTCTTGTTTGTTAATTCTATTGCATTCTCATCATGATCAATAGCTAAAACTTTTCCTGATGATTCAACTTGAAGTCCAGCTTCAACAGAAATTGACCCACTTCCACAACCAACATCATAAACTGTTTGACCAGGTTTTAATCTAGCTTTGCTGATTTGAATGGTTCTTACCTCTTCTTTAGTGATTGGAACTTTTTCTGCTCTCTCAAAGTTTTCATCAGGAATTCCAGGTGTTTTAAAATCCCACATGTCTAATCGTTATTGTTTCTATAGATTAATCCCACTAGTGACTTTTCCAGAATGAACTAGGGTATAAGTTACAATCCAAGTAAACAAATACAAAAAGACATAGCTGCCAATTGCCTGAGTAACAATTTTTTTTCTATCTGATGATGGTAGTTGCATCTTCATCCCTTTTGCAACTATAATTGTTCCAAAGAATACTATAATCATAAATGCAATTGATGCCCATCTTCTATCTTCACCTTCAATATCTTCAAAGATAAAAGTCGCAGCAGTTCCTGCTATTATTGCCAAGGCAACACGCATCCAAAATAATTTATTTAATTTCCTATCTTTCTCACTTTTCTCAGCAACACTTACTGGTGGATCAGTTGATGAATTATCTGCAACAGGCTCAGATTTTTCTGTTTCAGGAGCATCAACTGGATTCTCTTTTACAGATTCTTTTTTAGAATCTTCAGGTCCAGTAGTAGGAGCAGATTTTTTCTTTTTAAATTTCGCCAAGGTAATTTTCTAGCGTGACTCAGGCAAACCATGTTTAATATCTTTGGTCAAAGATTGACCATATCATAGCAAGGGTATAATTTTAGATATAAAATATGATATTCATGGCATTATCTGGGATAGAACTACGATATTTGGTAAATCAAATTTCAGAGCAAGTTCAAGACTATTACATTAGTAATATTTACGGCATCACAAAAGATAGTATTCTCTTCAAGCTTCACCATACTGAGAAAAGTGATCTTTTCATGATGATATCAACATCAGGGGTTTGGTTAACCAAGGTAAAAATTGATCAAATAGAACCTAACAGACTACTCAAAAGACTACGTAGTGATTTACTACGATTAAAATTAAAAAAAATTGAACAGATTGGTGCAGAAAGAATTGCATACTTTACATTTGAAGGGTTTGGGAAAGAGTTTGTTCTAGTGGGAGAGTTTTTTGGAGATGGAAATATTTTACTCTGCAATAATGAAATGAAGATTCTTGCATTACAGCATTCAATAGAAGTAAGACATAGGAAGCTCAGTGTTGGATTAGAATATGTACAGCCACCAACTAGCGGACTAGATATCTTTAACCTATCAGAATCAGATTTTGATGGACTCAAAACAACTGAATTGATTTGTGCGAAATGGTTTGGAAGGACACTAGGTTTACCAAAAAAATATGTTGAAGGAGTATTTGAAATTGCAAATGTTGATGGTAAAAAAATTGGCAATCTATTAACAACTGAAGAGACAAACAGAGTTTTTGAAACTACAAAAAAGATTGTTTCAGATATAGTATCAGGAAATCACGAACCAATAATAGTCAGAAATGAAAAAGTGGAAGTTCTTCCAATAAGATTAGGAAAATTAGAAGGTGAAATAACAAAAGTTGATAGCTTCATTGAAGGATTAGATACTGTATTTACTGAAAAAATTGTTGATAAAGGCAAGTCAATTCAGTCAAGTGGATCTGATAAAAAAATAAAAGAACTACAAACACAGATCTCTGAACAAGAAAAAGCCATTGAGACAGTTAAAGAAAGATCAAAAAACATTACAAATGTAGCAAATTCCCTTTATCAAATGGTTTCACAGGGAATAATATCAATAGAGGAAAATTCTGCTCAAGAAATTTTATCAGAGAATAATGCAAAATTAATCACAGAAAAAGGAATTCCATTAATTGTAATCCAAGATGAAAAAATAAAGATCAATACAAAATCTCCACTTCAATCAATTGCTTCTGTATTATTTAATGAGGCAAAAAAGCAATCAGGTGCAATAAAATCAATTGAACTAATCAAAGAAAAAACTCTGAAAAAGCTAGAAAAATTACAAAACAAAACAGAAGCTGAAAAAGATATTACTATAATTTCAGAGATCAGAAAGAAAAACTGGTATGAAAGATACAGATGGTTCTTTACATCTGATGGCTTGCTTACAATTGGTGGAAGAGATGCTGCATCAAATTCTGCTGTAGTTAGAAAACATTTGGTAAAAAATGACAAAATTTTTCATGGGGATATTTTTGGTTCACCATTTTTTATTCTAAAAGAAGCTGAAAATGCACCAGATAGAAGTATGAATGAAGTTGCACATGCTACTGTTTGTTTTAGTCGTGCATGGAAAGAAGGAATGTATGGTGTTAGTGCTTTTTGGGTAAATCCAGAGCAAGTAAAAAAATCAGCTCCAAGCGGGGAATTTCTACCAAAGGGTTCCTTTACAATTGAAGGACAAAGGAATTTTATCAAATCAGATACTCTCAAACTTGCAGTTGGAATAATTCCTCAAGATGATGATTATGTCTTAACATGTGGTCCACCTGAGCCAATTAAAAAAAATTCTATTTGCTATGCAGTAATTGAACCACATGGATTAGAGATGGTAGAGGCTGCAAAAAAAATACGAATTGAATTTTTAAAAATGCATGAAGAGATTGCAAGAAAAATTAATCTTGATGATTTTGTTCGTGTTTTGCCTTCTGGCAAAAGCCAGATTAAAGAAGTATCTACAGGAGACTTGGATATCAAGAAATTTACTGATACTGAATTAGATTAGAGTCAGTATCAAGAGAAAATTTCATTCCATTTTTAATAGCATCAAATTCCTCATCACAAAGTGTAATTAATGGAATGTTTGCCAATGCGCAACCGGTAGCTACAGTAAGATCTGCCTTGTGACATATCATAGCAAGTGGTGCAGAATTATTTGATTTTATTGAATAAATTGTATATGCACCAACACTACTTCCTACTCCTGATGGAAATACAAGAATTACATCTTTGATTGATTTTTCATAAAGATCATGATTTCTATCACTAATTATTCCTGTTTTCTTATCAACAGTCCCAAGAAAGTTAATTGGTTTCTCAGATTTTAAAACAATACCTTGAGCTTTTCCTGCAACTAAAACTTTCATCGTGTCTCATCTTGAATAATTTGTGATAATGGTTTTAGATTTACATCTACACCGTTAGAATTTTTAAGATAAAACGCACCCTTGATACTATTTGTTGTAACTGCATCAACATTTTCTTTATTTATCAAAGGAGTCAAACACGTACAACAGTCAGAAAGAATTTCACATCCTGCTCTTTCAAGTTCTGTTGTATATCCAATTTTTTTTGCTTGCTCCTTTACAGTTCTAGGTAAAAACACCATACACCTTTTTTGAAAAGATCTACCCTTCAGCATGCTTGTAAGATCAGAAATCTCATCTAAGCCCAATTGTGGACTGCCAAGTGTAATTATATCACCTTTTTCTGCAGTGTTTAGCTCATCATGTACATTTTGCATTTCTTTTTCATCAAAATCTACTTTTTCACAGTCAGAATTATCATCAAAAATGAATTTAGCACAAGTTCCCGATGTCCCCATTCCGCCACACATAGCTTTGCATTGTCTTTTATCCATCTCTCCAAGTCCTGAAATATTTACAGAAGTATCTCCAACCTTTCCTGCAAAAAATCCCAGCATACCATATGTTAATTCATTTGGATTTTTTACTTTCATGTTAATTGTAATGTTTGGTGAATCATCTTTTCTTATTGATGAGTAAGGGCTTTTTCCAACAATTGCACTTGCAAGTGCACTAAATGCACTTTCTTTGTTTGTCTTTAGATTATCAAAAGAGTTTGCATGAATTGCAGCATTTGATTCTGCAAACGCAACTTGTGTTCCATCTTTTGGGATTTCAAAAATTTCATAAGGAATGCATGAGAATGAAGGAATTACACCCATTGTTTCATATGAATTTCTGATGGATAATTGTTTTGAAATAAAATTTTCATTTAATCCATAGTTTACAACATTATCAATATCAAAACCCATTGGATTAAGAGTAGTTTTTACTGAAACTCTCGCATCTTTGCTAATACTGGAGAGAAATTCTTCTCCTGCATCTCCAATTGTATTGTAATTTACACCAGAAAGATGAGCCCATTCAATTGGGATTAATTTATCAGCATCAGTTGCCTCACCTGTGGCAACCAAAATTCTATATGCCATCTGCAAAATCTCTCCTTGTTCTCCCTTGAGTGCAGATTCTTCTTCTCTAGTAAGATCCAATGGTAAAGCTTTGTTACTACAGTTATAATACTTGTACGTAATTTTTAATTCAAAATGGAAAAAATTCTTCGTGGAATGACTGATACGATGAATTCTGTAAAGCCACCAAGAATTACAGCATTACAGGATCTTCATGATGCAGAGACTGGTCCGTTTAGTATTTTAATTGGAACAATACTTTCGGCCAGGACTAAAGATGAAGCTACAACAAAAGCAGTAAAAGCATTATTCTTAAAATATAAAAATCCAAAAGAACTTGCAAAGGCCAAAATTAAAGATGTAGAGAAAATAATAAAATCAATTGGATTCTATCATGTAAAATCAAAAAGAATTATTGAAGTTGCAAAAATTATTGATAAAAAATACAAAGGTAAAGTTCCTGATGATCTGGATACTTTGGTGCAGTTGCCAGGGGTTGGAAGGAAAACAGCTAATTGTGTATTGGTTTATGCATTTGAAAAACCCGCAATTCCTGTAGATATCCATGTTCATAGAATATCAAATAGATTAGGATTAGTAGATACCAAAAATCCCGAAGAAACAGAGCAGGAATTGATGAAAAAAATTCAGAAAAAATATTGGATTGATATTAATGATACATTTGTAATGTATGGCCAAAATATTTGCAAACCAATTTCACCAATGTGTAATGTATGCAAGATTAAAAAAAGTTGTAAGTATTATAAAACTAAGAACGCTTCTTAGTTAGATATAGCACTCCTACAATTATTCCAATTCCTGCTGCCATGTAAAATGGAAACATTGCAAATGAGTTCTTTGCAGGATCGCCAGAAAGAAATTCTATAATCATACTTCCAGAGTTTACTGCAGGAGGATCAGCAGAGCCTTCCTTTCCATGTACTGAATACGAATCAATTGCAAATGTACCAATATCCAAATTGGTGACTACAATTCTTGCCCCATTATTCACTGTTAGTCCTGCTCTATCAGTATATGATATGATAGACTTTGCTTGTGGATACCAGCCTCTATCAAGATCTTTATGAACTATTATGTATCCTTCTTTTGGAGTTTGAACTGCCACCCAAAATTTGTTTTCTGGTTGAGGTCCCATACCGACTTCAATAAATTCATCATGAGTCTCTTGATCGTATAATCTAAGAACTGCATTTCCATTTGGATTTGCATATAGTAAATTATTATCAATAGTTACTTGCCAGCTAACTGCATGAACATCATCAAGAAATATCACTGGTGCTTCTCGCAATATTCGATTGAATTCATCTGAAGGAATATCTATTGTATCTATAAGTAATGATGGATTTGTTAATTCCTGTGCAAATGCAGGAGCTAGAGAAAATCCTAAAAACAAAATTAGAGTTAGATACTTCACAAGCTAGAACAAATTTGATTGAATAAAAAGCTAATCAACAAATGGTTTTGGATGTTCTAAGATCACTTTAGCAACTTCTGGTCGTAGAATAAATTCAGATGGTGCTTGTCCGTTTTGAATCATTTCTCGTAGTTTAGTTCCACTGATCTGCTCCTTATCATCATCTCCATGCGGACATGCTTTTGGAGTAGTATACGTTAGACACTTCCTACAGTAGAAGAATGGTGGGAAAAATACTGGTGAAATTTCTAATTCTGGATAATCATCAAAGATTTTTTGTGCTGCAAATGGATCATAGAATTTTCCAACGCCTGCATGATCTCGTCCAATAATGATATGTGTGCATCCATAGTTTTGTCTCATTATTGCATGGTGAATTGCCTCTTTTGGACCAGCGTATTTCATTTCAGTGTGAAGTGTTCCAAGCATGCATCGGTTTTCTGGATAGTATAATTTTATCATGGTTTCATAGCATTTTACAATTACTTCATCAACAAAGTCACCTGACTTTTTCTTTCCAATAATTGGATTAACAAATACCCCATCTCGAGTAGTAATGGATGTTTTTTGTAGCATTTCATGTGCTACATGTGGGGGATTTCTAGTTTGAAATGCACAGATTGTCTTCCAGCCTGCCTTGGCAAAGGCTTCTCTGGTTTGATTGGGTGTTAATCTATTGTTTCTAATTTCACTGTCATTTGGTCTTTGAATATAGTCAATCTTTCCACCTACCAATTTATCTTTCATTGACATTGTCTTTGCAACACCTGGATGAGAATTGTCATTTGTTCCATATACCCCCTGAACAGTTTTTTCCTTATCAAAGGAATAGATTTCATTAACATGTAAAACTGCAACTCCAACTCCGTCTGGATTTTTTAACAACACATCTTTTGCTTCTTTCATTTTAGAAGCAGTTTGTTCATCAACATCTAATATTATTGGAATAGTCCATGCTAAATCATTAGCAAGTCTTCCTCGTGATACAACGCTTTCAAAGTCTTGTTGCCCCAAAAATCCTTCAAGTGGACTAAATATTCCATCTGCAATATTTTCAACATCATTTGCAAGATCTTCTGTAATTGTAATTGAGAATAGCCCAGTAAGATCTACTTTTGTGATTCGATTAACTAGAATTCCTCCATGTGGTTTGATTGAGTTATTTTCTGACATGATATCCCTCTATTCAGGGTCTATATGAAGGCCACACTCTTTATTTCCACCTTGTTCCCACCACCATCTTCCTGCACGAATATCTTCTCCAGGCTTTATTGCTCTGGTACATGGTTCACATCCAATACTAGGATAGCCTTTGTCAAGAAGACTGTTGTATGGAAGATCATTTTTTTTGATATATTCTTGAATTTGATCCCAAGTCCAATCAATAATTGGATTTATTTTTAGAATTCCTCCATGTACATGATCTAGCTGAAACATGGTAACATTTTTTCGATTTTTTGTCTGCTCTCGTCTTAGTCCTGTAATCCAGCCATCCAAAGTCTGTAACATTTTATTCATTGGATGAACTTTACGAATTTCACAACATAGTTTCCTGTTCTCAATACTTTCGTAGAATAGATTCATTCCTTTTTCTTTAACCATTTCTTCAACTTCTTTTGTATCAGGAAAAAGAACTTCGATTGAAATGTTGTATTTTTTGCTTACAATATCTATAATGTCATAAGTTTCTTGGGGCAATCGTCCTGTATCTAATGTAAAGAATCGAAATTTTGGATTAATTTTTAGCATAATATCCATTACTACTGCATCCTCAGCACCAAAGCTGGAGGCTTTTGCAACCTTTGGATGAAGATTTTCAGAAACCCACTCAAGTGCATCCTCGGTTGTGTGAATTTTAGAGTTTAAATCATCTACTTGTTCTTGTGTGAATTGCACCACATTTTCACATAAAGTATTTGTTTTATATTGATTACCCAAATTTTATCCTAAATTATAAACAAGTAGATTTCAACTTAAAAAATATGAAAGAAATATCATATGTTGTAGTCTTTCCAAATATTTTTTCAAAAAATAAAATTCCATTATTAATTACAAATATTAAAAAAATTTTAAAGATTAAAAAACAAAAATTCAAATCAGTCAAAAGAGATAATGATGTAATTTTAGTTGATGCAAATGATCCTGTTTTTGCATCATCTGCAATCAACCTATTATTTGGAATTCAAAAAATAGCAATTGCAAGACAGACAAAAAATGAGTTTCAAAATATTGTTTCAGAGATTACATCTATTGGTGGAAATCTACTCCTAAAAGGGGAAAAGTTTCTAGTTAAAGTTGAAGGAGCATCTAAAGGATTTCTTACTAAAGATGTTGAGATTGCAACAACATCAAGTATTATTGAAAAGAAACAAAATCTCGGAGCTTTTCCTGGAACTGATGAAAATTATGATAAGTTATTGTATACATATTTAACAAAAAATAATGCATATGTCTGTATTTTTTCAGATAAAGGGAATGGAGGCATTCCCAATGAAATACAAAAGGAGAAAACAATCTGTGCAGTATATGATGAATTATCTGCTGTTTCATGTTTTGAAACCATTAAACAAGGAAATGATGTAAAGATAATAGTTTGCTATAGACAAAAATCTGAATTAATGAATCTAGCAAAAATGATTAATCAAATTTTACCAAGACTTGTACAAGATAATGTGGAATTAGAATTTTTTGAGATAAAAATCAAACCAACTGGAATTAAAAATTATTTGATTTATGTAAATTCAATTTTACAAATAATGCTACAATATTCAAACATCCGCATATCAATAGCATTATCACCATTGATATTTTCTTCAAAATTTATTGATAATTCACTAAAACAGATATTTGAAAAAAAGAAAATTCCAATAATGCCGCTTGCTGGAGTAGATTCTAATTTATTTAATGATGCAAAAGAGATTGGACTAGAAAGAAATCTCAAAAAACTAGAAAATTTAGTCTCTATGAGTACTAATGAAGTTCCAATTCATGTAAAAAAAGTAGAATCCTCCTTTAAAACAAAGAAAACGATTTCAATTATTGTAGGACCAAACAATGTTCATGATATTTTAGATTCATTTGAAGAGAATCACTGAGAATTTAAACGGCATAATTGGTTTTATGATATGCTCAAAATAGGAGAATTCATCTATCCTTGGGGAAGTGGGCACTATTCTAGAATGATGAGACTTAATCAAGTACTAGAAGATCATATAAAAGAAAAATTTGAAGTTCATTTCTCAAGTAAGGATCATGTTTATGAAAAATTATTAAAGAAATTTCCAGATCAAAAGGAGAAAATTCATGAGATATTAATGCCAACTCCAATTGATGGAAAGTTTGGACCAAGTGTAACAATGTCTTTAATGAATCTGCTATTACCAATTTCTAAAAATCCACCACTTGTAAGGCAAATTGCAAATTATTTGAGAGAAGAAAGAAAACTCTACAATAAAGAAAAATTTGATTTGGTAATTAATGATGGGGATATGGGTTCAAATATTTTAGCAAAAAATCGAAATATCCCCAGTTTATTTGTAACAAACCAATTTAGGCCAAAACTATACAATTCAAGAGCATATCTTTATCCATCATTAATTTTTGTTGCAAAACAAATTGCAAAAGCTACAAAAATCCTAGTTGCAGATTCCCCACCACCATATACAATGTGTGAATATAATCTAAATTTCATAAATGAGGTTAAAGAGAAAGTTATCTATGTAGGACATTTTACTAGTAATAAAATTCAAAATGAAGAAAAAACAGATCTTGAAAAGCTGGTTGAAAATAATGAATTTGGGTATTGGATGAGAACTGGAAATAAATCTACAAACGATGGAACTGGCCAGAGATATGAAAAAGTTTTTCATCAAAAAGAGATGCTAAATGAAAAAAGAATTATTTCACATGCAAGAGATGAATCAAACCTAGATTCTGTAACAGACAAAAATGGTAAAAAATATTCTATTACAGAAGCACTAGATAAAAAAATAGATTGGATACAAATTGATATTGGTTTTCTATCTGAGAATCAAAAGGATACAATATTGAATTTATGCAAATATGCAGTAGTCAATGGCTCACATACTGTCATGGGTGAAATAATGGGTGGGAAATCAAAACCAATTATTGGAATTCCAGTTTATGATGAGCATACAAATAACATCTTATGGGCACAAGAAAAGAATTTAGGAGTACTAGCTACTAAAACTTCACAAGTAATTGATGCAATTTCCAAAATTAAGAAAGATTATGAAGTATTTGAGGGAAATTTACATGAATTTTCAAAAAATTTTGTTCCAAATGGAGCAGAAAATTCAGCAAGAATTGCAGCCCAAATTTTAGAAGAAAAGAGATAATAGATTATTTTAAGAATTTTTCTCATCTGGCACGCGGGATTTCGATGGGCGAACGGACCGCAAGGGATGATGAAAAAATCCGCGTGTCAGATTAATAACGATCACTACATTATGTGGGAACGCTTTTATGGAAAAAATTAAGCAAAATCAGCAGTGCCTAACTGTCCAGAATGTACATCAAGAGAGAAAAAGAAAATAGAAGCCAAGTATATAGAAGATTTTCCAGAAGAAGACAGAAGCAGAGATGCATTATTCAAATTATTTGATGAAATTGATATTCCAATGAAGATGGATGAAAAAAATAGAAGGCATTTCATTTGTAAGAGATGTGGACTATATGCAACAAGAGAAGAAATTTCCGATATTCGATTTAAATTAAATCAAAGAGAAAGAACACGTGATGATAAGCATGATGATTATCTTGAATGGTGGTCAAAAAGTAAAAAAGAAAAAGCAGAAAACTAGAGAGGGTTTAGTATGGTAAAAAAGAAAGAAGACGATATTCCTGATTGGGTTACAGATGAAATTCAAAATGCAAAATTTAAGAAACCTAAAGAAATGAAAAAATCAGGATATATTTTAGAATTTTATTATGAAGATAACAAAATTGACGTACAGTTGTATGATCCTGTAGAGGATGGACGACATATTGTTACCATGGATGTTTCAAAAAAAATTAAGATTGACGATTTACTAAAGGGCGAAGTTTATGAATTCGTTTTTGACCAACATAAAGCACCATTAAGCAAAAAAGTTTCAGATTACCTAGAAAAGGAAAAAGAGATTGATATGAAAGCAATTTATCAATTTGATTTAAAATCATTAGAGTTGTTAGATGTAGGCTCTAGTGAGGCTTCAGATGATTTGGAAGAATAAACTTAATTCTTCTTTGTTGAATCTAATTGTTTTTTGAATGATTTTCCTATTATTGGATTTATGAAAAAAGGAAATGAACTTTTCATCCATATAGCTCCACGTACCACTGAGGGCACAACAATTTCTAATCTTGATGAATTTGCAGCTTTAATAATTGATTTTGCCACAGTTTTAGGATTAAGTGACGTGGGTGAGTATTTTGGCATTTTTTCAAATGATGAATGATCAAAAAAGTTGGTTCTTACCATTATTGGACTTACAACAGTAATTCCCACGCCAGTATCTTTTAATTCATGTTTAAGACCTTCAGAAAATCCTAACATTGCAAATTTAGATGCACAGTACGAAGCAATTCCAGGCAAACCAAAACTTGCAGCAACAGATGCAACATTAACTATATGGCCAGATTTTTTCTTTAACATCGATGGGAGAAATTCTTTGATACAGTATACCATACCAAAATAATTTGTCTCCATTTGAGATTCTATATCTTGAATTGAAAGATCAGAAACAGAGCCGTAGATGGCAAATCCAGCATTATTTACCAAGATATCAATAGAATCAAATTTTTCAAAGACTGATTGTGTCATTTCTTTTACTTGATCTTTTTTTGAAACATCACACTGGCAAATCAATGTTAATACATGGAATTTTTTTAATTCATTTGCAATTTGTTCTAGTTTATCTTTTCTTCGTGCAACTAAAATTATGTTAGCTCCCATTTTTGCAAACTCTATTGCAGATTCTTTGCCAATTCCAGATGATGCACCAGTAATAAGAACGACCTTATTTTTGAAATTCATAAATTAAAAAAATTGTTTAAAAATAAAGTGGTTTCTATGATTCAGATGGTTTTGATATTTTACTCAAGGCTAATTTAACTAAAAGTAACCAGGTTATCACAATGGGTACATAATAAGTTGCGATTCTCCATCCAATGACTGCATCCCATGCAACTATTCCTTCAGGAATTTTAAAAGCAAAAGGGTCTAAGTTATTCAAATAAGCAACAATTCCAAATTCAGCTAAACCAGATCCTCCTATAGTGATTGGCAAGTTTCCAATTGCGTTTGCCCCCATAACTGCCATTATAGAATTAAATGCACTAATAACATAACCAGTTCCCATAGCAATAATCATAAATGAAATTCCATAAAATGCCCATGATGCTATTGAAAAGAAAAATGAAATTGTAAAGATTTTTTTAGATTCAGGAGTTTTTAGATTTTCTCGACTCATCGTACATACTTCGTCCATCCAGAGATTTGTTTTATCAATAGCTTTTTTGCCCTTGTCTTTTCCAAACTTTTTTACAAGATTTTCTAAAATTTTTGGAACTTGGAATGTATGTTTAGATGAAAGAAAGAACATGACCATCCATAAAGATGTAATAATAATACTAGTAGCTAAAATTACAGCTCCGACAACATATGCACCATTAAGTAATGCAATGATTCCTGCCATTATAGATAACAAACCTGCTGCAAACACTTCAGTAACAATATCCATAATTGCAATCCACGCAGATTTTGCAGGATTGACTCCTTTCTTGTGCAAATAATAGATTACAACGAATTCTGCTCCAACAAACATAGGGGTTGTAAATTTGATAAATTCACTTCCTACTCTAACACCCACTAATTTTAAAAATGAATCAAAATTTCCAAGGTATTTTCTTGTGATATATGCAAATTTAATTCCCTGTAATCCTAATTTGATCAACATAGCTGTAACTGCACCAACAAATGGAAGAATTCCAATTGCCAAGACATCATCTATTTGAATATCAAATTGAATGGCAATAATGAAAATAGGAATTAAGGTAACAGGAATGGCAACTAGTCTCCAGTTCATTTGATAATTTTTTTGAGGAATCAAATATGAAAGTTGAGTAAATTCCCAGTCATCAAAAAATGTACATCCCAAATTAGGCACAAAAAATGGTTCAATTAGTGTTTTTTTGTTGATTTTCGAGTTCATGCTTTAGTTCTGTAAACAATGAATCTAGCATGTCAAAATTGGATAGATTTCTTTCTCGGAGGAGTTTAATCACTAAATCTTTAAGATAATTTTCTTTTTCAGAAATACTATCAATCACAAACAAGATGAAATAGAATATGATAAAGATAAAGTGGAATTTTATTAAAATTTTTAATACCAATTTGGAATTTTGATAAAAATAGATTTTCAAGTTAGTTTGAAATATAAGCAAATAAAGAATCAGACAGGTTTGAAAACTATTTTCGTTTCTGGTACTGCTGGTTCTGGAAAATCATTACTTACATCAAAATTATTGGATTATTATACAAAAAATGGTTCTTTTGCAGCTGTATTAAATTTGGATCCAGGAGTAGAAAATATGCCATATACTTGTGACGTTGATGTTAGAGATTATGTAGATATTGTATCAATAATGAATCAATATGAACTTGGACCAAATGGTGCAATGATTATGGCAAATGATTTGATCGCATCTAAAATTGATGATATTCAAAATGAAGTAAATAGAATAAATCCAGATTATCTTATTGTTGATACTCCTGGTCAAATAGAACTATTTGCTTATCGTTCTAGTGGCCGTTTTCTTGTAGAAAATATTTCATCAGATGAAAAAACAAATATTTTTCTTTTTGATGGTGCATTGATCACTACTCCTATTAATTTTGTGTCAATTGCACTTCTTGCAACATCAATAAGGTTACGTTTGAATTTACCTACAATTAATGTAGTAACAAAAACAGATCTTATTGAAGATAGATTAAAACAAATTCTGCAATGGTCTACAAATTTGAATACTTTAGAGAATGCAATTTCTAAAGAGGCAGATGGCGATACATACACATTAACAACAAGCATTTTACGAGGATTAAATTTAGGTGGGTTTGCGCAGGGCTTAATTCCAATTTCTAATGTAACAGGGGATGGTTTAGTAAATCTTGAAGGTGCTTTGAGCAGAATTCTTAATTTGGGCGAAGAGGTAGAAGACTAATGCAATCAATTTCAGTAAAAGCGCCATCATCAACTGCCAATCTAGGACCAGGATTTGATGTGTTTGGATTGGCAATAGACGCATTTTATGACGAAATTACATTAACGAAAACTAAAAGTGGGATTACAATAAGCACTGCAGATAATATTCCAACAAATCCTGAAAACAATACTGCAGGATTAGTAGTAAAAAATATGAAAAAAAAATTTAAAATAAAAAAAGGAATAGAAATTAAAATAAAAAAAGGAGTCCCTCCAGGATTTGGTATGGGTAGCAGTGCTGCATCAGCAGCTGCAACTGCAATTGCATTTGATAAATTATTTGGACTAAAACTTGATGGAAACACTTTGGTAGAATTTGCCGGTTCTGGTGAAAAAGCTAGTGCAGGAACAATCCATTATGATAATGTTGCAGCATCAGTTTTGGGAGGATTTGTGATAGTAAAGACTGATCCTTTGGATGTTATTCGGATTGATCCGCCAATAAATCTTAGAATGTGTGTGGCTGTTCCAAAACTTGTTGTACCAAAAAAGAAAACAAAGGTCTCAAGAGGTGTAATTCCAAATAAAGTGAAATTAACTGATAGTGTTTTGAATATTTCAAATGCATCTGCAATTGTTGCAGGGTTTATGAAAAAAGATCCAAAGTTGATAGGCAATTCAATAAAAGATGTAATAGTTGAGCCAGCTAGACAGCATATGATTCCAGGATATACCAAAGTAAAACAAAATGCTCTAAGAGCAGGTGCATTAGGTGTCACAATTAGTGGCGCAGGACCATCAGTTATCGCATTTACAGAAAAATCTGCTAATTTGAAAAAGATTAGTTTGGCAATGTCTAAAGGATTTGCGTCTGCGAACATTAAATGTCAAACAATAATCTGTAAACCAAGCAAAGGTGCAATTGTTAAGAAAAAATGATTTTTGAAATAGTATGAAAAAGGCAATAGTAGTATTTAGTGGAGGAATAGATTCTGTTTGTGCAGTTTCATTTTTGAAGTCAAAATATGAATTATATGGAATTACTTTTTCATATGGACAAAAGGCAAATAATGAAATTACAGCTGCTAAATCTTTTGCAAAAAAACTAGGATTAAAGCAACATAAAATAATCGATATAGGATTTATGAAAGAATTGTATGGTGATTCTAATGTATTGACTAGTTCAAAAAAGAAAATCCCAAATAAATTTGAGTATTCAATAGTAGTTCCAATTAGAAATGCAGTATTTCTATCAATTGCGTCTGCTTGGGCTTTTACATTAAATGCACAGCTTGTAGTATATGGTGCACATACAGGAGATCAGCATTATCCTGATTGCAGACCAATTTTTGCAAAAAAACTTGAAGCTGCATTTAACGAAGGTGAAATAGATGGAATTAAATCAAAAATACGAAAGAACATAGAAATTTGGTCTCCTTATCGTAAAGGATTATCAAAAAGTGATTTATTAAAATCGGGAATGAAAGTATTGGGAGATTCAATTTTTAAAACTTGGAGTTGTTATTCAAATAAAAAATATCATTGTGGAATTTGTGAATCTTGTAATAATAGGAAAATTGCATTTGAAAAAGCTGTAATTAATGATAAAACAAAATATCTTAAATAATTTTAGTATCTGTTTCTAAGAATTTTCTTTTTTAGAATAAAACCTCTTATACCAATATACCAAGCTAAGAAGATCAATCCCATTATTCCCATAAACATGTAGTTTTGTGTTTGTGGATCAAGCCCTTCAAAGGAATCAGTAATTTTGCTTGATGCTACCAAAGAAATTGCTAAAACAATTATGCATTCAATTGCATACCATGTCCAACTAGGCCAAGATTCTTTTGGAATATGGATATATGGATTTGCTCCCATGTTGATGATCAAATATGTTGATTATTTAATTTTTCACTATATGTTAGAAAGAAGAGTCTGAGGCACGTTTTCTAATGAGTGTCATTATTCCTGCTTTTTCTTCTTTCTTTTCATAGATTCCTCTAAAGGCTGATGAAGAGAGTGTTGCATCATTTCTAACACCACGCATTTTCATACAGAGGTGTTCTGCATCAGCTAAAACAACTACACCTTTAACACCTTGAGCGAACAATTCATCTGCAATATTCTTTGTTAATCGTTCCTGAATTTGTAGTCTCTTTGAGTATTTTTCTACTAATCTAACAAGTTTTGAAATTCCAAAAACTCTTCCATTTGGAGAATAAGCAATGTGGATTTTTCCAAAAAATGGCAACATATGGTGTTCACACATTGAATAAAATTGAATATCACGAGCAATTACCACATCAGAATCTTCTGAAAATTGTACGGACAATTCTGAATCAGAATCATATCCTCCAAAGATTTCTTTGTACATATTTGCAATTCTGTCTGGAGTTTCTCGTAAGCCTTCTCTTGTAGGATCCTCACCAATTTCAATAATTAGTTCTCTAACTAGTTTTTCTACACGCTCTTTGTCCATGTTATTCTCACAGAATTTTTCTAGTATTTGAACCTAATTAGATTTTTAGTCAGGTGCTAATGTTATGGAGCTCCAATAAATTTGTGTAATTGAGGAACAACCTTTACTTCAATATAATCTGGATATACAATATCATACAAATTCAATAATAGTTCTAATGATGGTTCAGAAATGCCATATGTTGGTTGAATGATGAATCCATCTATATCATCTTTAGAAACAATTTTGAAAATTTGATTTGTCAGTTCTTTAAATTCATCTAGCTTTGTTTTAGAGCTAACAACAATTTTGATATACGTTGTTTTTTTTGCTTGTATTGATGATTTTAGACATTTCATTGTATGCTCAATTAATTTTTCATAGTGTTGAGAATCTACAAAATCAGAATCTTTTGTTTTAAATTCAATTTTTACTATATCAATAAATGGTAATACATGATTGAATCTATCAATATCAAAACATGAAGATTCAAGATATGTTGGAATTTTTTTGTCTTGGATGTGTTTTGCAAGTAAAGCTACTGCTTGATGCTGAATTAATGGGTCACCTCCAGTAAAATTTACTTTGTAAGTTTGGTTTTTAAGATTAGTATCAATTAGTTGATTCGCTTCTTCAATTGAATATTCCGTTCCAGAGTCAAGTGGAAGAGATTCTTTAGTATCACAATAAAAACAGGTAAATGGACAACCTGCAAGTCTAACAAACAGAGTTTTTGTTCCATAAAGAATTCCTTCTCCTTCAACGGATGTAAATATCTCAAATAATCTTACTTTCAAGTAATAACCGTAATTTTTTTCATTATTTATTCAATGATGTTTTAATGCATGACTGGTTCTTTTCTATAAAATAATCCAGAGATGAAAAATATTACTCCTAAAATTCCAATAGTACTTCCAACAAGTTCTACTTGATTTTGATATATTACTTCTAATGGAGCCCATAACCAAGCCATCAAAGCACCTACAATAATCATAGGGATACCTACTCCAACAACTATTGCTTTAGAAGCCATGCTCAATGCTGCTTAGAAAATGTATATGAAGTTTATGATGAGTATTAGCTAGAATTTTTAATTTCTTGTAATTGTTTTGCCAAATCTCTCAAAAGTTGATTCGCAGCATCAAATTCTCCATCATACAAATGACGTTTAATACTTTGGAGTGTAGCTCTGGCATCCATCAAATCATTGTCATCTACTCCATCCATTTGAGATAATCTAGATATGGTTTTTTCAACTTGTAATACTCTTGATTCAAGTCTATCATTTTTTGTTAATTCAAACTGTTTTTTTATTGACAGAATTTCTCTAATTTCTTTGATAATATCATTTGGATTATCTGCTGAAGAGAGTTTTTCTCTAGCATTTTCTAATTTTTTGATTATTTCATCAGAAAGGTCTTGTTTTTTGGCATTTTCAATTAATCTATCTAGTTGTTCTAGATATTTTTGAGCATATTCTTTAGCACGCTGAGATTCTTGTTTTGATGCTTCATCTCTAATTTCTTTATTAACTTCTACAATGATTTTTTTGATTTTCTGTAATGTTTCTAATGCCAAAGAAAATTGATTATCACTGATTTGTTGTTTGGATAATCTAAATAATTCATCAAGTTCAGAGAAGTCAATTGGCGCATCATATTTTTTAGCAATTGTTTTTAGGCTATTTACATAAATTTGTAATCTTTGAAGATCATTTGATGGATCTTTAACAGTTGATCTTACAGAGTCCGATGTTGTTTTCGCTGTAACTTCTGATGATGATTCTTTTGTAGAGGTATCTGATGACTCTCTAGAAATTTGAGTAAAAATCTTCATTGCTGCAAGAAAATGTTTTTTTGCAGAATCGACATCATTATTTCTAATTGCCTTTTCAAGTGAATTAACATTTTGGACTCCTTCATCAAATAATCTTTTTATTTGATCTGGAGATTCAGAAGAAATTTGATTTTGGACTTGGTTTTGTGCACGTTTTGCAAGCTTTAGGAGAATTTTTGAGTCATCTTGGGCATAAGCATTACTCATGGGGCCACCAAAAACCATACTAACAACTAAAATTAGTAATACAGAAGTAACAATAACTTTCATTCTTCTTCCTCCAATTCTGTTTTTAGTTTAACCAAGTTTTGTAAATCTTTTTTAGAAATTTCAATTACTCCTTGTCTTTCTAGTCGTTTAACTGCTCTCCACATAGTAGTTCTTGGTTGAAGGAATTTTTTTCTTAAGTCACTTTCCAAAACCTGACCACCATTTTCAGAAATAAATTTAATAATTTCTTTATCATCCTCACGCATTTCAGGTCTTAGTTTAAAGATGGTTTCAGGATCATTAGAATTAGATTTTGTTTGGGATTCTGTTATTTGGTTTTGAATAACAGGAATTGATTTTGTTTGGTTTCTTTTAACCATAAAAATTACTCCAACTACAGCTGCAGTAATCGATATGCCAACAATTGAAAGTGTAAAAATATCAATAGTAGATTCAGTATTTGTTACTGGTGGGTTTGTTACTGGTGGGTTTGCGGTACCGAGAATATAATTAATTTCTGATAATCCAGTACTTAGTTCCAACTGTGTTTGATCATTTAATATAACCATATTTGATGGCAATGCAGTCATTCCAACAATTATTGAGTTTGCAGGCATTAATAATGAATAATCAGTAGGTGAATTAAGAGTAAAAGTCCAAACTCTGCCTTCTTTGGAAATTAAATCATGAATATCATAATCAATTGTAATAGAAGATGTTCCAAAAGTATCAATTGTTACTTTATTATCAATTATTTCACTAGATAGTAAAAATCCGTTTTCGCCAACTGCGACAAAATTATCAATGGAGGGACCAAATAGATTAACCTCAAAATCTGGATCTAAAGGATCCACCTCTATTTGTGATGATACATGTGCAGAACCATCTGAATAAACTGTAATATCTAAAGATCGAGTAGAGCTGAATGAGGTCTGAATTGGCATCGCTAAAGCGACAACGATTAAGCTAGCAATTATCAAAGGTGCTTTAACCATTGTTTCGAGGATACCCTCAGTCCTTACAAAAAGCATTCCATCTTCTCGAAGAAACTCTTTCCTATGAATTGGTACGATTTCGGGATTCATTTGATCAATACCTTAGATTCATGCTCTCTACTAATCCCTGAAACCTCTTAAATTCCTGGAAAAATTCAAGTCCTTTTTCAGTAATCAAAAAGACTCTATTCCTATCATTTTTGACGGATTCGACCAAGCCTGCTTCTACCAGTTTCTCACATTTGTCTAGTACTGCGTAGTGAGATAGGTTGGCTTTGCGAGATATTGCAGATACAATGATTCCATTACGACCGCCATCGGCGGTAACGTCTAAGATATCACCCATTATGCCCATTTCGGACCTGTATTGTTGTTTTGACATGTTCTAGTATAGAACTAATTGGTTTATGAGGAACATTTTGAAACTTCATAGCGGAACGCAAAGCGGAACGCTCATCTCAGTAAAAAAAACTCTGATTTTTTGTGAAAATGAGGATGGGGAGATAATTTCTTGGGAAATCTATGCCTAAAAAATTTGTTACAAAAAGATGGTTTTCTTTGAAAAAAACTTAATTTTTCATATTTTACTAAAATTGGGAAAATTTTGCTATTTTTTGGGCATTTTGCTAAAATTTTCTATATAAGGAACAGGATGTTTCGTAGCCGTCCCTAATCCATTACATTTACAATCTATTCTCATGTTAAAATCACAAAAAAGATCCATAGAAGGAATTCTAATTCTTTTGATGCTTTTTAGTTCAACATTATCAGTAAACTACTCGTTTGCAGAATCCGATGAAATCCAAGAAGAAAATAAGTTAGGAAATTCTGAAAATATAAGAAAAGAGAGACTTTGGACGATTTTAACTGAAAAAGTAGTAAATGGAAAGTTAGAAGTTCAACGTTATGCTTTACCAACTGACCTTTCTGAAGAGGATATACATAGAGAAATGTCTTTTGATGGAAAAACAACAGGATGGGCATATGTAAATTATAAGGCATATCACTCAGGAATTGTACTTTTTGATGGAAAAGCTTCAAAAGTTGGAGAAAATTTGTGGAAAATTTCTTCAAATAATATTTTAAATTTTAGAGAAAGTCAATTTGACTTGGAATTTAATGGAAAATTCAATGATTCAGATAAAGAAATCCAAGAAACAGCCTTAGATGAGGAACTTAGTTTCAAAATAATATTTACCGGAAAATTAGCAGAAACAAACCAAGAAGATGTATTATACCTATCTTTTACAATTTTAGGATTAAAAAATACAACTATGCTTCAAAATGGGAATTATTTGCCTACTGGAATAATAAGTGATATTTCAGAAAATGGGATTGAATCTAACCAAGGATTTGGAAATTCAGGATTGAATAGTCTCCATTATTTTCTTTAATTGAATAAAAATCATTCACAAGGTCAGCTTTGAGATTCATAATAACTTTTTATTCCCATTTTAAAAAGAAAATCATAAAATGTTTGATAAGTTCAAAAATGATGAGGGAGGAGAAATGGTAAAAGATAGGGTAGATTCAGATGAATCTGCAGAATCCAAGTTAACAGTTGAATCTACAAGTGAAATTGGAATTGGCGAGTTAATGGGGAAACGTGCAAAGTTAGAAGAAGCAATAGATTATGTTGGTTTAATGATTAAAAATCTTAAAGACAAAAGAACATTACTTGAAAAAGACATTGAAGAAGAATCTGTAGATATTAAGAATCTTAAAGAAAAACTGCAAAAAGTTAGTGAGTATATTGATGAGGAAAATAGAGGAATTAAAGAACTTGCTGAAAAGAGACAGCAGGTAGAAAATGAAGCAGATGAGGTAGGTACAATCATTAATTCGTTAAGGGAAAAACTATCAAATGTAGATAAAGTAATTGAGGATGAAGGTAGTAGAGTAAAAAGAATTAAAGAATCTAGAGAATCACTATCTGATTAAAACTTTAGAATTAATAGAATTTTGAACTAGTTGTAGTTGCTTCTTGAGTTCCAGTAGGAACTGAAGGGAACATTTGGCCTGTAGAACTTTCAGCAACTGCAGCAGCTTCTTTTAGAATGCTCTCAGATTCTGCACTCGTAGTTGCATCTATTCCAAATGCTGAATCTCCTGAGAAACTATCTGTCATGAATCCACCAAGCATTTCTGCCATTTGACCAATTTCTTGTTCAGCACCTGGCATGATTTTTCCAAGTGATGATTTTAGATTTTTCATAAGACCCATTGTTGGCATTATTGCAACAACTGTATCTCCAAGATCACTACACGTAGTTAGTCTTAATTCAATTTGCTCTAATGCTATTCTAGCACCGCTTAAAATTTTGGTAACCTTTCTGACCTCAGCCAACTCATTTCCTAGAACTTTGGTTGTTTGGGTATCATGTTTTTGTGTTGCATCTACAATTCTTTGAAATAGTTTTGCATCACGTTCTTGTAAATTTGTTAACATTGTATCTAATTTTTTAATTTGAATTTGAATTTTTTTTATACCATCTTGAACTCTTGGTTTTAATGCACCTTTAGGCTTGATCGTATCATTAATTTTTTCAGATATAGTAGGCTTTGGTTGCTTTGACCAATCTTTTGATAAATTAGGCATTGAGATAGATTTTAGAATATGTACTTAATCTCAGGTGTAAATAATGGTTAACAGTACATTAAATTTTACTAACTAAAGATAAACGTTAGAAATCGTCATTTTTTGAGGCTAATTTTTGATTTTATTGTAAAGGTTAAAAATAAAAACTAACATTTCAAATCCCACATTATTACTCTAAAATCTTTAAGATGGATAAGTGGAGCTCTTTTTTATGAACAAAAAAATTCTCATAATTCTAATAGCAGTTCTAAGTGGCATTTTTCTAATAAATTTTGGTTCAAATCAAACTTTGAATGAGAATAACATTGTATTTCATGTAACTCTTGCAGATCCAAGTCTATATTCTGATGGGGTCTATAGTAATTCATTTTTTATTAATGAAGGTCATTATTCATTTAGATTTGTTCCAAATGGAAGTAGTCCAGAGGTTTTATCAATTAAATTGAATGGGGAAAATTTTGATTTTTCTGAAGATTTTATACTTGAGGGTACATCGCACCAAACAGGAATTTCTGAATATTTTACATGGAAATATGTTGGCAAAGAAAATATTTTGATTTCAGAGAAACAAGAAATTATGATTATTATTAATCCAAATGGCAATACAATGGGTTCTGTGTCTGTGGATATTTTACAAAATTAAAAGAGGCGTAAACCCCTTCATTGCAGAACTTTGAGAGATTTCCTCTCCTTCTCAGATGCTAAATGTCTGATTACCTTTTACGTTCTGCGGGGTTACGCAGTTTTAGTCGATAGAAATTATATCTATTGACATTAACTACTATAGTAACTTTAAGTATTTATAATTTTATGAAAAATATTATAAAAAATACTTAATTTTTTTATAATATTTTATACCTAATTATGAGTTAATTGAGGTATAAATTACGATTTTCTATCTAAAAACTATTGAAATTATCTGGAAAAGTTGCACTGGTAACAGGAGGAAGTCGTGGAATCGGTTTTGCCACTGCTAAAATTTTAGCAGAAAATGGAGCAACGGTAATAATTACTTCAAAAAATCAAGAAAGATTAGAGAAAGCATCATCAGTGATTCCAAATTCAATCGGAATCGTAGCTGACATTAGAAACAAAGAAGAAGTAAAAAACGTAGTAAATAAAACAATTGAGAAATTTGGCAAGATAGACATTCTAGTAAACAATGCGGGAATTTTTCCAAAAATAAAGGAACTACACAATATTGATGAGGATGAATGGAATGAGGTTTTGGATGTAAATCTTACTGGACAGTTTAGGTTTACCAAGGAGACAATTCCGTATCTACAAAAAACATCAGGTTCAATAATTAATATTTCATCAGACGCAGGGTTAAAGGCATATCAAGGGTTTAATGCTGATGCGTACTCAGCATCAAAAGCTGCATTAATTTTGCTAACAAAATGTTGGGCACTAGAATATGCTAAAGATAAGATTCGTGTAAATTGTATTTGTCCAGGTGTGGTAGATACAGATATGACAAAACCATTTTTGAAAACTCAAAAAGACAAAGAATTCATGAATGCTGATCACCCAATAGGTAGAATTGGCCAACCAGAAGAAGTTGGAAAAGCAGTGTTATATTTTGCATCAGATGATGCATCATGGACTACAGGGGCAATTCTTGCTGTGGATGGGGGAGAATCAATTAAATGAATTCACATGAATTTAATACAACACAAGAGTATGAAAAATGATGAAAGATAGAAAATCAAAAGCTAAATTGTTTATACTTTTAGGAATTATTTGGATAATAGTTACATTGCCACTTCCATGGATTGTGAATAATCCAGAAGTTTCAGAATCACAATTTAATACTATTCTTGGAATTATTGGAATCATGTCAATTCCGTTTATTGTACTTGGAGTTGCTTGGACATTAAAGCCAGAACTAACAACTTAGGTTTTTCAATTGAAAGGTATTCCAATTACTGATAAAATTCCTGAATTAGAGATTGCTCTCAAGGCTGTTGAAATGGCAAGTAAAGCAATTTTAGAAATTTATCAAGGAGATTTTGAGTCGTTTACAAAGAGTGATGATTCTCCAATTACTGAGGCAGATATTAAAAGTAATAATATCATTAAAGAGATTCTCTCACAAACAGATCACCCAATATTGTCTGAAGAAGATAAGGATGATCTTAATAGATTATCAGAGGATACTATTTGGATAGTAGATCCACTTGATGGAACTTCTGATTTTATTGATAAAACTGGTGAATTTACGGTTATGATTGGATTAATTAAAAATAAAAAACCAATTCTTGGTGTGATTGGTTGGCCTACAGAAAAAACATTCTTTGTTGCACAAAAAGGAAGTGGTGCATTCAAATATTCTAATGATGAATGGGAGAAAATTTCTGTGACCAAAGTTTCAGATCTTTCTAAATGTAGAACAGTTGGATCAAGACATCATTTGTCAGAAAAGGAAAAATTATTTATCAAAAAATTAGGTATTGAAGATTTCACTAGTATTGGTAGTTCATTAAAAGTAGGGAAAATTAGCTCAGGTGAAGCTGAAGCATACATTACTACTACAAATAAAATGAAAGAGTGGGATTCTGCAGCATCGTATTGTATAATTGCAGAAGCTGGAGGAAGAATGACAGATATGTTAGGAAATGATATCACATACAACAACAAAGAGGTTTGTCACCAAAATGGAATTTTGGTGACAAATGGATTAGTTCATGATAAAATTATTGAAGAATTTAAAAAATTAGAGTAGGTTTCTTTCTTTAAGAAAGTCCTTTACTTTATTTGCACTATCAGAAAGAGGTTCATTTTCTGTATCAACTATCAAATCAGCATTTTCAGGTGCCTCATAAGGATCATCAATTCCTGTAAAACCCTTGATTTCTCCTTTTCTTGCTTTGGCATACATACCTTTGACATCTCTTTCTTCACATTTTGCAAGTGAACATTTCACATAAACTTCTGCAAATTGATTGCCAGCATCAATAATCTCTCTAGCATTTTTTCTATTTTCAGAATACGGAGAAACTAGAGATACTACACTTGGAACGCCATGATTAAGCAAAAGCTTTGCCAAATGAGCAACTTTTTTGTTATGCTCATCACGTCCTGCTTTTGAAAAATCTTTTGGAGAGAACCATTCTCGTAGTTCATCTCCATCAAGCATTGCTAAGTTTGGAATATCATTTTGCAAGTCTTTTACGATGGTAGTCTTTCCTGAACAAGGAAGACCAGTCATCCAAAGAACAAAAGGTTTCATAAACAAAAATATCAAAACAACCCATAAAGAGCTTACGTTAATTTTTAGCCCAAGGTTGTTTTTCTAAATAATCAATCTCTGCAATCATTTCATCGACTTTTTTAACTATTGCAAATACCGATTTGTACTGTTCATACATTTCAATTTCTTCTTCTTTAGACAAGACATTGGCTTCTGCGTCATCAAAAAATTTATTTTCTTTGTTTAGATGATCATTTAGGAAAATAGCATAAGTTCTCAAATATCTTGATACTGGTTCTTGTGCATCTTCACCATTTTTCCATCTTTTTAGATGGTGCGATATTTGTCTGGCAATATTCCTTCCAAATTCATGTTCTATCATAAATTTTCGTATTTCTTCCTTTAGAGTATCATAGCTTGCAACACATGGAAAATACGAATCTTCCTCTCTAGAGTGATGAATAGTATCAATAAATTCTGAAATGACTATAGTGATTTTTGTCAGGTCTGAAAATGGGATTTTTGTGCCTTTATACAGTTCATCAGAACATTTGAATACTAATTTTTCTAAACGACGAACTTGATCATGATCAGCACGGAGTTGATTTGTAGCACTCAAGTAAGAAATCTATTTTCATTGTTGATTTAATGTGTATCTAAAATCAATCAAGGAGCTAAAATTATCAAATAAATCTGATTTAATTTCCTTTTCTAAAAGAATATTTTTAGTCATAAATGAATCCAATAATTTTATCAGTATTGCAGTTGTTTAGAGGGCAAATAGAAGATTTTATTCCATTATCAAATTTTGATTCAAGTTCAATTTTAGACAAATTAATTGAAATACAAAATTCTATAGGCACATTATCCATTCAAGAGGGGCCAATTGCTTCAGCTCATGTTATTTTACTTGCAGCAGGCGTTGTAATTTTTCTTGGAGTTGCTGGTGAAGCATTTTTCAAAAAAACTGGAATTCCTGATGTAGCATTTTTAATGATTCTTGGAGTAATTATTGGACCAGTTTTCGGATTAATTCAACCTGAAGCTGTAATTCAAGTGGTACCATACTTTGCAGCACTTGCACTAATAATTATCATGTTTGATGGAGGGTTGAATCTAGATATCAAACACGTAATTAGAACTGCACATTTTTCAGTAACATTAGCAGTTTTAGGTTTCATTCTATCTGTTGCTATGATTACATTTGCAGCTCATTATGCTTTAGGATGGTTATGGCTTGAGAGTATTTTGTTAGGATCAATTGTTGGTGGAAGTAGTTCTGCAATTGTTTTTGGTCTTGTGAGAAATATCAAAATTTCAGAAGAGACCAAATCCATGCTAAGTTTTGAATCTGCACTAACTGATATTTTAGCGACAATTATTGCATTCATATTATTTGAAGCAGTACTTGCAGGACATTTTGATCTACAAACATTAGAGCATACTCTTGGAAGAGCAATTATTGTTGGTTTAGTTCTTGGATTTGGCGTAGGAATTCCTTGGATGTATGTCTCAACAAAGCTTGGAAATGCTCAGCACGCGTATATGTTAACATTAGGAGTTCTATTTGTTTTATTTTTCTTGGCAAATTCATTTGGAGAATCCGGGGCTTTGACAGCTCTAGTGTTTGGTTTAATGGTTGGAAATAAAAAACATCTCTCAAAAATACTCAGATTTAAGCTGCCAAAAATTGAGATGGATGATCCTACACATAATCAATTAACATTTTTGGTAAGATCTTTCTTTTTTGTATTTGTAGGATTAATGGCAAGTTTTGGACAGGTAGAGTATCTCATATTTGGAGTTTTAATTACAGTCGCAGTTTATTTTGGAAGAATATTTGTTGGCAAAGTAACACTGACAAAAAGATTTTCTCTCTTAGATAGGGCAGTAACAAATGCTATGATTCCAAGAGGATTAGCAGCTGCAGTGCTTGCTACTTATCCAATAACTATGGGAATATCAAATGCAGAAGCATATCCGCAACTTGTTTTCTTTATAATATTATCATCAGTAATAATCACAACAATAGGATTAGGAAAATCAAAAAAGATTCCTCCTCCTGAATCAGTTGAAGGTGGTTTTGTTAAACCGACTGAAGATTCTTAAAAATAGATTGTTCTAAACTATGTTTTTTAAAATGGAAATTATAGATCTAATGATTCTTTGAGGCCTTTGTACCTATTTCGAATGGTTACTTCAGTAACATTTGCTGCTTCTGCAATATCTCGCTGAGTCTTATCCTCACCGTTTTTCACACAAGATAGATACAATGCTGCTGCTGCCAAACCCATAGGATCTTTTCCAGCTGATACCTCATTGTCTTGAGCCATTTTTAGAACCTTTGTTGCATGTCTTTTTGTTTTCTCTGCAATTCCAATTCTACTTGCAATTCTTGCAACACATTGAATTGAATCAGTTACTGGCATCTTCAAATCAAGTTCTTTGACTAGTAATCTGTAACATCTTGCAATATCTTTTCTTTTGATGTTAGCTGCTTGCTCTACATCTTTGAGATTTCTTGGAGTTTCAGTATCTCTGCATGCAGCATAAAGAGCTGATGCCATAAGAGCAGAAATGGAACGACCTCGAACTAGACCTTTCTCTAGTGCTTTTCTGTAAATGTATGCAGCTTTTTCAATTACTGCATCAGATATTGCTAGTTTGTCTTTTAGTCTGTTTAATTCACTAAATGCCTGCCTAAAATTTCTATCAACTGGTTCATGAACTTGGCTTCTGCTATCCCAAGTCCTTAGTCTTTCAATAGTGCTTTTCATAGACGATGTTAGTGGTCTGCCAGATGCATCTTTGTTTACAGGGTTGATAATTGTTGCAAGACCCATATCATGCATTGTCAATGATGTTGGTGCACCAGCTCTTGCCTTGCTTCCACCCTCATCTTGGGTAAAGGATCTCCATTCAGGTCCTGCCTCTTGTAGTTTTTCAGTAATTACAAATCCACACTTTGAGCAAAACATTTCTCCTGATTCATTATCAGTAACTAGTTTTCCTTGTGCACATCTTGGACATAGATCCTTTCCTTTACTTACCATGATTATTTCTAGAATCCTAGAAATTATGGTATTTATGAATCAACAAGTTTTTTTCTTAAAAGTCCATTGAAAATTTGAGGCTGATAATAATACTGAATAGTCATTATTGAGTAATTCAGAGTATGAAGTTTTGGTTTGTTCCCCTGCTAATTGGAATAATTGTTTTGATTCCACCTATTCATGCAGAAACTCTAACACAGAATCTCGATGGAGGAGTGGATATTCAAATTACATATCCTGAGGAGATAGTATCTGGTAGAGAGGGAGTCATCTCAATTTTAATTAAAAATAATGGGTGGGAAAATAAAGAGAACATTTCATTAGAGTTTTTCTTTTCAGTAATTCCTGGACTAATCATAGAACCATCAGATAGTATTTCTTTGGAAAAACTTTCTCAGGGAGGATCATATGGTGAAAATATCAGCCTACAAATCCCTGTTGATGCAAGTTTGGGAGTACATTTTCTAAATTTAAAATATTCTCACGTTCTTGTTGCAAATAATGAAACACCACAACTACCATTTTTTCATGATATTGCAATTCCAATTACAATAAAACAAGACCCAAGCATAACAATTCGCACAAAAATGCCTGAATCAATTTTTTCAAATGCAGAATTCCCAATAGAGGTAGAAGTCTTATCAAAAGACATTGACATTACAGATGTTAGAATAAAGATAATTCCTCCAAAAGACATAGAATTTAGAGGAGAGACGCTTCATTCTTTCTCGAAAATAGAGAAAAATACGCCTATAGGAATTACATCTCAAATTACTACACCAATTAATGAAGTAAATACAGAATACAAACTTCCATTTCAAATCATTGTTACATATACTGATGATGTAGGGGCAGACAAAGAAGATTCACAGACAGTTTCAGTAGTATTGAGACCTAGAACATTTATGGAATTAACTACAGATGGAGGAATTTGGATTGGAAGTTTCTTTATTGCTCCATATGTAAGTCTTGGAACAGTTATAGGAATTCCTGCAGGTGCTATCATTACATTACTAATTAGAAAGAAACAAAATTTTAGCAAAAAACGCCCAAAAAAGAAAACACGCTAAGCTTTCAGTTTTTCTTGAATTCTTTGAGTGTATTTTTCACTATATTCATTGAATAGTTTAATTTTGTTTTGAGCCAAAGCCATCGCACCAGGTCTAGTGTTAATGTGATCTTGAGCAATTTTTTGTTCTTTTAATAATTTTTCAAGACTCTCTTTTGAAGATGATTCTAATTCCTCAAGTAAAATAGTAAATTCTTTTTCAAGATTATTTTTTGTGTCAGGGATTTCAGGGGGTTCAGCACCAATTATCTCTTTAGTAGTTATTTTTCCAAATACTTTCTTATCTAATTCAAGCAATAATTGAAAATTAAATAAGCGGTATAAATTTTATTTTATAATATTTCATCAAAGTGAGTGCAGTGCAATCAAACGTTTTATCTTTCTGATAGTTTTTAGTAAATAATCATGGCCTATTGTGTAGGTGAATGCAAGAAATACAAGGCTCTCAAGCCAATACAGATTGGAAGATATGCTGCAGGACAAAAGAGATGTAATTATTGTGAAATATTTGTACAAGTTGATGGTATTGTTTGTCCTTGCTGTAAAAGTCAGCTTAGATGTTTACCTAGAAGTAGAAAAGGAAAGGAAAAGTATCTAGCTCAAATTGAAGGGCAGATATGATTAGATTTTTTTAAAAATTACAAATTTGGGAATTTATCACGCCTAAGAAATAAAGTTCTATTTATAAGAAATCAGTTCAAGTAAGAATATGGCAATTCCGGCAGATATTGAAGAGTATGTTGAAAAACATATCAAGTTAATGATTTCTCAGACTGAGACATACTTACCATTTATCAAAGTTGCATTTCCATATTCAAATAATGTAGCTGATGGAGTTTACAGTCTGATAATTGGAAGTGCACTATCTGTATTTGTAAATCAATATGGAATGAAAATGAAATATCCAACTGCAGAAGATTTTGCAGACTTTGGGAAGGTTGCTCTAAAATACAGAGATCAAGTAGACAAATTTTTTACATAATCAAGCCAGTTCACCCAGGAAATGAACAGTTTCATTTGTTACAACAACTGTTCTATCTTTTGGAACATGGTATAGCTTTTTTGAACCAGTATATGATTGGACTATAATCTTTGAGAATGGATCTTTGAGTGATTTGTACAAAATACCTTTTTCACCAACTGATTGGGACCAATGAGTTCCTTGAACAAAAGATATTGTTTGAAATTTTACAACTTGGTAAGAATAGACCATTTTCATTAATTATTAATTATTGCACTCATTAAGGATTTTCCTCCAATTAATGCTGTAATTGATAAACCAATATTTGCAACAACATTGATTGCAAGTGCTCCATAGTGATTATTCTCAAGAAGATTACTAGAATCAAGTGCAAATGATGACATTGTAGTTAGTGATCCACAAAACCCTACAGCTGCAAAAAGAGAGTACCTACCATCAAGATTCCATTGTTCTGAAAACACTACAAATGCACCAAGGATAAATGCTCCAGCAACATTGACTATCAAAACATTGACTGGTAATGTATTGAAAAGTAAAGGGGATTCAGATATTTTGTATCTTAGAAATGCTCCAAGTACTGAACCTACTGCAAGAAAAACAAATTCTAAACCTTTCATCTACACCATACAGATTAACTATCATTATTAGTGCTATTTGGAAGATTCTGAGGCTAATTTGTGCCTAATCAAGTTTGAATTTGATATACAAGTCTATAGTTTTTATAGGTTCAATATTTTTTCAGACTAAATGACCCTTAAACTAAGATGTGACGACTATGGTTTTGAGTGTGAATTTATCCTAGATGGAGAAAAAACTGTAGGACTGATCGAGAAACTAAGAAATCATTTTGAAGAAGAACATGGAATTGATTACACAATGGAAGCAGTAACTCAAATGATTACAAACCGTGGACATTCTTTAGAATCAATTAAAAAATAGTTTTTTTAAAATATTATTTTTCATTTTTAACATTTATTACAATGTGCATCGTTATACAATTAACTAGTTAGTTTCAAATAAATTCTAGGAATTTTTAGTTTGCAAATTCATGATCTTAATACAAAATTACCTGAAACAAACTCCTTTTATTTTATAATCACCCATAGTAACTAATAGTGTTAGAAAATTATTCAAATGATTATGATGTCAAGTGTGAACTAGATACTTGCAAAACCTATCCTGCAATAACAGATTCTGAAAGAGGAGAAATTGTTTGTGGGGGTTGCGGTCTTATTCTAGTGCAAAACATGTCTGACGCATCATATGAAAGCAACGGTTACACTCAGGAAGACTTTATGAAGTTAGCAAGAACAGGTCCTGCAACATCATTAACAATGAATGATAAAGGATTATCAACTGTAATTGGTACCAATAAAGATTCTACTGGAAAAACATTATCCAACAAAACAAAATACGAATTCAACAGACTACGAACATGGGATCAAAGAAGTAAATCAAGAAAGACTGCTGCATTAAGCAAGGCTTTTACATTACTTCATGGAATGAAGACAAAGTTAGGAATACCAGATAATGTTGTTGAAAATGCTGCCTACATCTACAGAAAAGCAGTAAATGCAAAATTAACTAGAGGAAGAACAATGGTTTCATTGGTTTCAGCCTCGTTGTATGCAGCATGTAGAGAAAATAACATCCCCAGAACATTAGATGATGTTGCTGAGGCTGGAAATGTTGAAAGGAGAATACTTTCCCGAGATTTGAGAACCATAATCAAAAAGCTTGAATTGAATCTTAATCAATATGACACTTCATCGTTTATCTCAAAAATTTCAAACAATATGAATTTGAAAGAGAAAACCAAACGAGATGCATTTGATATACTAAAACGATGTGAGAAAGAAGACATAACTGCTGGAAAACACCCCGTAGCACAAGCTGCTGCTTCATTATACTTAGCATGTATAATGAATGGTGAAAAAATTAGTCAAAAGAAATTTTCAGTAGAATCTGGAGTAAGCGATGTTACAATAAGAAACAGAGCCGTCTTGATTAAGAAAACATTAAAGCTTAATGAGTAGAAAATTCAAAAAAAATCCTACAAGTTAATTGTAGGAGAAAATATTTTTTCAAAGATTACATCTTTTAGTCTATTTGCCAAATCTATTATTACACGTAGTTGTTCCATTGTAATTTCTTTAAGACTTGAAATTGTATCGTTTAATTCTGTTATCTGTTCTTGTAATCTATTCTTTTCATTTTTTAGACTAGATATCTCTCCTTGAAGATTGGTGTTTTGTTGTTTTAGTTTGTCATTTTCTTCAGTTAGGCGTTTTATTTTTTCTGATTCAGATTCTTCTGGGAATGGTGCCGGTGCTGGAGATGGCTCTGGCATACGAATGGGTTCTGGTTCCGGAGATGGCTCTGGCATTTCTGGTGGTTCTGGTTCTTGTTCTGTTTCAATTGCCAATGCAAATGGAATACTAGTAAACAGAATCATCAGACTTAAAACTAGACTAGATTTCATTTTTTTCTCATACAAACTAGAATAATTTTGTATTTGAATATGATTACTAATTTCTAATAATGAAAAAGAGAGTTATTTGTAGAAATCAGGCTCTTGATCTTTCTTTTGTTTAGGAAGATCTTCCATTACTGCTTGAACTACTTCATTGTGGTTGTATGTTAGGTGTCGAAGAAACTTTGCTGATTCATCTGCTCTAGTTTTTTCATCAGCAAATAACATCTCAGGACTACTCAATTCTGCCATCATGGTATTGCACTCTTGGCATGGATTAAAGTCAAGATACAGTTTCATTGATTTGTCTCATCACCCTTAGTATTTAGACTATTTTATGGATTGGGGATAGGAGCCTCCTTTTTTTGAGGCTTTACCTTATCTATTGAATCAATCAAATCTTTTTGGGTGATCTTGATTTCTTTAACATTTTGAGATTTTCCACTAACATACCTCTTCAAAGCAGTTATTGCTGCTATGTTTGCAACGGCTGCAATTTCTGCACCGCTAAAGCCATCAGTTAGTTCAACTAGTTTTGTAATGTTGACATCACTGGCAAGTGGTTTCTTTTTTGTATGAATCTCAAAGATATGTTGTCTTCCCTTTGTATCAGGATTTGGAACTTCAATGATTCTATCAAATCTACCTGGTCTTAGAAGTGCTTCATCAACAATATCTAATCGATTTGTAGCACCAATGATTAACACATTGTGTAGTTCTTCGAGTCCATCAATTTCAGTTAATATTTGTGAGACTACATTTTCTGTGACATGAGAACCTGAATCTCCACTACCTCTTCGAGGTACAAGTGCATCTACTTCATCTAAGAAAATAATACATGGTGCTGCTTGTCGTGCTTTTCTGAAAATTTCTCTTACTCCTTTTTCAGATTCACCTACCCATTTTGAAAGTAATTCAGGGCCTTTGATGCTGATAAAGTTGGACTCTGTCATTTTTGCAAGTGCTTTTGCAATCAATGTTTTTCCAGTTCCAGGTGGACCATGAAGTAGAATTCCTTTTGGAGATTCTATGTCAACATAATCGTATGCATCTTTGTATTTCATAGGCCATTCAACTGCCTCTAAGAGTTCTTCTTTTAGTTTATCTAAACCTCCAACATCATCCCAACTAACATCTGGTATTTGGACTTGGACTTCTCTTAGTGCACTTGGTCTTACTTCTTTTAGTGCATCTCTAAAGTCTTCACTTGTGATTTGGATCTTTTGCAGAATCTCTGATGAGATTTTTTCTTCATCAAGATCAATCTCAGGTAGAATTCTACGAAGAGATCTCATTGCAGCCTCTTTGGATAAAACTTCCAAATCAGCTCCTACAAATCCATGTGTTATTTTTGAGATTTGTTTAAGATCTACTTTTTCATCAATTGGCATTCCACGTGTGTGAATTGAGAGAATATCAAATCTCCCCTCAGTATCAGGAATTCCAATTTCTATTTCTCTATCAAATCTACCGGGTCTTCTAAGTGCGGGATCAATTGAGTCTGGTCTATTTGTTGCTGCAATAACTACAACTTTTCCTCTAGACTTCATTCCATCCATTAGTGTCAATAGTTGTGATACTATTCTCTTCTCAACTTCTCCAGATACCTCATCTCTCTTTGGAGCAATAGAATCAATTTCATCTATGAAAATAATACTTGGTGAGTTTTCTTCTGCCTGTGAGAATATTTCTCTAATTTTCTCCTCACTTTCTCCATAATATTTTCCCATAATTTCTGGACCACTAAGTGAAATGAAATGGGCATTAGTTTCTCCAGCTACTGCTTTTGCAAGTAGAGTTTTACCCGTTCCAGGTGGGCCATATAATAAAACACCTTTTGGTGCCTCAACACCTATTTTTTCAAATAATTCTGGATGCCTCATTGGTAATTCTACCATCTCACGAATTTTTAGTACCTCATGTTTTAGGCCTCCAAGTTCATCATATGTAATTCTTGGAACGGATGTATCAACTGCTTTAGTCATTGAACCTAGTTTGAATATGGTGTTTTCAGTAACAATTACTGGTTTTGATGGTTTGGTACTAGTTACAACAAACTGAACTCGTCCTCCCATTTGGGTATTCAAAGATACAGAATCTCCTGTTGTAAATACATGATTTAGATAATTGTAAATCATGTATTCTTGTAATCCATCAGCTGAGATTTTTTCAGTTGGAGATAAAACGATCTGTTCTGCATTTTCAGCTTCGACTGATTTTAATGAAATTTTATCGCCAATTGCTGCACCAATATTTTGTCTTGTCATTCCATCTATTTTGATTATTCCTGTACCATATTCTTCAGGTGCACCTGGCCATAGTTTTACATGTGTTTTTTTGTTATACGCTAATTCTAATATTTGTCCAGTATTCCATTTTTGATCCTCGATAATTTTAGGATCAACAATTGCTCTACCTTTTCCAACATGTTGTTGTGGAATTTCATCTATTTTTAAAATAATTTCACTCATATCATTACCTCAAAAATTAAGGGGGGTTTATTCAACCTCCACCGTTTTGCCTTTTGGTTTTTCCTCTTCAATTAACTTGAAGAGAATTTCTAAAACTCCATTTTTGTAAGAAGCCTTTGCAGAGTTCTCATCAATTTTTTGTTGAACTGGAACTTTTACATGGTATTTCTTTTGACCATGTTCTGCAGAAAGATCTACAGTTTTGTTTTCAACTACAATTTTGACATCAGTCTTTTCTACTCCTGGCATCTCAGCTATGAGTTTTACTACTTTTTCCTTTTCATCGACTATGGTGTCAACTACTGGTTCTCTTGTATCAGAAGTTGGGAGAAGGCCTGGTTTGACATTTCCGTACTCTTTTACAACGGGTTTTCCATCTGGACCAACGGTCATTGTATATCCATAATAAAATGGACCAGAGGTAGAACCATTACCCTTGAATTCCTCAAAAATGTCATCTATATCAAAAAAAGAGTTTGACATTCTCTTGAAGATTCTATCAAATTCACTATCAAAGAACATTGTCATATTCACCTATAATATGTAATGTATATGACATTATATAAAGATTATTGTAATTTCCTTGATTTCTTACATAATCCTATTATAATTGACATATTATAATAATTTTAATGAGAGTTGCAAGCATGTCAATTCCTGAAGTTGTAAGAGAGATCATTACTAGAAATCGTTCAATTTATGATTGCATGAAAATGGATTTGATTAACTATACAGCATTGGCTGTAAAAATTCAACCAGAAATTGAAAAAATTCTTGGAAATCCAGTTAATCTCAATACAGTAGTTGTTGCAATAAAACGATATGCAGATTCATTTGACATTAAAGAAGAGATCAGAGAGGAATCAGTTTTGAAAAATGCTAGATTGGCGCTAACTGATGGGATAATGGACATTAAATTTTCAGTGAAGGAATCAGATGAGATGGATCCTATGGCTATACTAGATAAATTCTCAAAGGTTACAAACAATTATGAGTTTTTTAGATTATCTGATTCTTTTAGATTTCTAACTGAAGATTTAGAGGATATAAGGCAAATTTTCAATAATGTACCAAGCAGGGAGGATATGTTTAGTACCGGTCTTGCAAAGATTAGAATTTCAATACCTATTACACAAAACCAGTCAGACGTAGTCTCTTATGTTGCCGAAGTATTACATGCAAATGGTATAGAGCTTGTAAATGCATTTTTCAGTCAAGATAGTATCATAATTATCCTAAATGAAAAGGATGCCTCAAGGGCTTATGATATCTTACATTCAGATATTATGAGAGCCTGAAAATTTTATGAATAATAATATCATTTTAGATATTAATCTCATAGGATATATTCAGTAATTTTGTGGGTAGAGGTAAATGGCTCGAAATAGGAAAAAAATTGTTGTTTTAGGAGGAGGTTTTGCAGGTCTAGAATGTACTAGGAAATTAGAGAGTTATTTTAAAAATGATTCAGAAATCGAGATTGTGTTAGTAAGTGAAGATAATTTCTTGCTTTTTACGCCAATGTTACCTCAAGTAGCATCAGGAATGATTGAGACAAGACATATTGTAATGCCAATTAGAACAATTACAAAAAAGGCAGTTTTTTACGAGGGAAGAGTCAAAAACATTGATCCATATGGAAAGATTGTTAATTTATGGGGAAGTAGAGACAAGAGAGGAATTTCAATTCATTATGATTTTCTAGTTGTTGCATTAGGTAGTGAAACTAACTTTTTTGGAATGATTGATCTTGAAAAAAATGCATTCCAAATGAAGACACTCAATGATGCAGTTCTTGTAAGAAATAGAATTATTGATATGCTTGAGCAGGCTGAAAATGAGACTAATCCAATTTTAAAGAAAAGTCTTCTAACTTTTGTTATTGTAGGAGGGGGTTTTGCAGGAATAGAGACAGCAGGAGAATTAATAGATCTTCTTTTAGATGTAAGAAAATATTATCCAAATATCAAAAAAGAAGATATTCGTGTAATTGTTTTAGAAGCATTACCAAATATTTTACCTGGGTTTAGTGAAAGTCTAGCAAAGTTTGCACAAGAGAAATTAATTGGACATGGAGTTGAGATAAAGCTTCAGACAGCTGTTACAAGTTTTAATGGAGATGAAGTTATGATAAAAAGATTAGATGTTGATAAAGATGCAATTGATGAAACAGTAGTAAGTTCCATACAATCTAAAACTGTAGTTTGGACTGCTGGTGTTACACCAGTTAATACAATTAAAAGATCATTATTCAAAACAGATAAGGGGAAAATTATTGTTGATGATAATTTAGAAGTAGTTGATTTTCCAGGGGTTTTTGCAATTGGAGACTGTGCATTATTTCTAGATCCTAAAACTCAAAGACCCTTTGCACCTACTGCTCAAATTGCAGAAGCGCAGGCAAAGGTTGCAGCTAAAAATCTTTATTCATTAATTAAAAATCAAGAAAAAACAAAATTTGTTTATGAATCAAAAGGTCAAATGGCAATAATTGGAAAAAGAACAGGAATTGCTACATTTTTGGGTATGAATATTCACGGTATTGTAGCATGGCTACTTTGGAGAAATGTTTATTTGTCAAAAATACCCACATGGGATAAGCGTTTTAGAGTATTTCTTGATTGGGCAGCAGACATTTTCTTTGATAGAGATATTTCCAGATTAAAATTCATGAGACGTGAGCCTGAAAAAGAATACAAAGTACTTGATGAAGTAGATGATGTTTGGTAAAAAGAGAATTTATTTTTAATTATTAAGAAATAGAACTGGATTTATAGAAATTTTCTTTTCAAGCTATATACAATAATTACCGGAGCAATAAAGTACATTCCCATATTCATTACGATTATTCCAATACCATATCCTAACATCTCTTCTTCAGAATCAATTTCTACATAATTTAGAATTGATAAAGAAGACAACATAGGAGTAATTGAGAATTTTACTATTTCTTTGAAAATAGAATTTTCCCTTTCATAATCAGCTATTATTGGAGAAAATGAATAGTAAAATTGGTTGAATGTACTCATAAATGCCATTCCGGATTCTGTGGATAAAATGGTATTATCTCTAAGCTCTCTTAGTTGCTGAACTTGTGGGGCAAGTTCAGAACCATATGTTGCAGTTGCAATTAAACAACCACCACCTTCTTCTTGATTTTCATTTGATTCAGTGGTGAGATTATTGTTTTCATTTGATTCAGATATAATTTTAAAAGAATCAACAGTTTCCTCAAATCTTGGGAGTTGGGAATCAAATTCATTTATTCCATTGCTATAAGAAAGAGAGTAAAATTTTTCAGAGCCATAAACCATAATTTCTCTAAATTTAACATTGTAATTTTGACCATTTGATGAAAAAGTTCCTTCTGCATCAATTGCAAAAGCTTGATTTCCATGAACAGTTATTTTTTCTTGAGAAATGATATTCAGTTCTCCAGATTCAACTACAGGTTTTATTGTTTCCATTTTTTCAGAGATTAGATCATCAAGACTTCTTTGATTTGTTTGTTGTACTGTTAAGGAGATAACTGGGTTGATCTCTCCTATTTTAGGTCCAACTGCAACCACATCAGGGGAGTTTGGTTGAGTTTTGTCAGGCTGTTGCAATAACCAACCTGCAGGTGCACTAAATGCAATACCATGTTCAGGACTTTCATATTTTTGATTTCCAGTTGATGGGGTTTCAATGGATCGTGTTCGTTCTGGTTCAGATAACAGTAATAGATTTGGAATGTCAGATTCGTTTACAATTGTAACTTTAGTAATTTTTACTTCTTCAGGAATAATTGGTCTGTCATTATCATCTGTTTGAACTCCAGCTATTTTATCAAGCGTTTCAAAACTTTCTTCAGTCACCAATCTACCAAATACTGTATATTGTTCATCAAGAAAGTTAGAATCTTTGTGAACTATAAAAAATTGAGAACCACCACTATTAGGATCAGCAGATCTTGCCATTGAAACAATTCCACGGTTGTGTTTTATTGTATTAAATTCTGCATTTACTCTTTCATCAGGACCTCCCATTCCCCAAGTGTTAGGATCACCATTTACAGTATTAGGATCACCTCCCTGAATCATAAAACCTGGAATAATTCTATGAAAGAGAGTTCCATCATAATATCCGCTTAAAGATAATTTGATAAAATTTTCAACATGTTTTGGTGCGTCATCATAGAAAAATCCAATAGCGATTTTTCCTAAATTAGTTTCTAAAATAACTACGGGATTAGTTAGATTATTGTAATTTACAACTTGAGCAAATGCCAAATTTCCGAAACTGACTAATATTATAGACAAAGTCATTATCAGAAATATTTTATTCAATATTTTTTTTCAAAACGGCTTACATAAAAGCTAATTGTATTAGTTTTTAACAACCTCAAACAAAATAATCAATATGCATCCTGATGAGAAAATTCAGGCTCATTTAGTTTCAGTCTGGAGAGAATCTAAAAAATTCTTTTCTATTGGAGGAAAAGAAGGAATGTTGATTTTGACTGATAAGCATTTGATGTTTATTCATAAAACAGAGTCAAAAATGAATTGGTGGAAGGCAATTACTCAAAGACAAGTAGTGAATTTTATCAAATCAAAAAATACAATGATTCGTCATGATGGATATGACGAAAAAGAGTTAATGAATGATGTAGAAGATGAAAGAAATGTAGAATTATCATTTGATGATATTTCCAGTATTAATTATGAAGAAAAAGAATGGGGAAGTCCATTGTTAATAGAATATGAAAAAGATGGAAAACGAGAGAAATTTCAGTATTCAATTGCTCAAGATTGGGTAAAATATCCTGTTAAAGAACCCATGAAATACATGAAGGTTGACTGGGAGCCATTTGTGCAATATATTAAAGACAGGCAAAAATTTACAAAGTAAAATTGGGAAAAATTTTTGCTGTTGGTGTTGGGCCTGGTTCTCCAAAATATGTAACTGAGATTGTTAAGGAGATAATTCAGAATTGTGATGTAATAATCGGGTACAAATACACGTTAAAAACAATAGAGCATCTAATTGAAGGAAAAGAAGTTTATGAAATTACTATGAATGATCAAGAAAAATCTTATCAAGAAATTCTTCCAAAATTAGAGGATAGAACATTAGTGATTCCATTTACAGGTGATGTGAATTTTTCTGAATCAGAAGTGGTAGACAGATTAATTGAAATTTTTGGCAAAGTAGAAATCATTCCAGGAATTAGTTCAATTCAAGTTGCTGCATCAAGAGCTCAAGTTCCTCTTGACAAATCTAAAGTAATTACGATGCATGTGACTACTCCTATTGAAGATAAAAAATTAGAGTTACAAAAAGCTTTGATTGATGGTTTTAGTGTAATTTTAGTTCCAAGGCCTTGGCCCAAACAACCAGACAAACACTTTATGCCATCAGAAATTGCAATTTATCTTAGAAAAAATAATTTTGATACTAGTAAAATTAAAGTTCATGTTTATGAGGCTATAACAACTGAAAATGAAACAAGTTTTGAAGGAACAGTAAAAGATTTGGAAGGAAAAGAATTTTCAGACTTGTCAGTAATGGTTTTCAATCAAACGAGTTTAGATTCATATATGAATTATCGATGGCAGTGGGAAAATTAATTTCCCAAGTTTTGACCTTTACCTAAAACTAAATTATCTGATGTTGGAAAGACATATGCTACAATCTTCATCCAAGTGTAATTAGGATCATACAATCTGTAAAATCCTGCATTCTCAAATGTAATGTTTATTGATTCACCTGGCTCTATTATACCAGTAGAAATTCTTCCATCAGGTTCAAAAGGATTGTATCGGTCACCATAGTTTTCTTTTCCACTAAGAATACTATGAGATACTACATCATCATTTACAATAGTTATAGTTGCACCTGGTGTCACTGAAATTCTATCATTAGAAAAGAATCTTAAATTAATTGCAGAGTTAACTCCTGGAGTAATATCATCAGTTGTTTTTAATCCTGATGAGCCTTTAAGAATATGAATAGTTAGATTTTCGGATTGTTTTGTATCTGTAGAAACTGGGGAAATTTTAGAGAGTTTAGATAATTTAGTAGTGTAAAGAATTTTGTAACTATCATCTATAGTTGTAATTCTTCCAGTAAATCCATAAACTGATGCATCTTTGCTTTCTTCAACTAATCTTCCAAAGAAGCTAATTGAAGTATCAAATCCATTTGAACTTTCTATATTTCCATTAATTCTAACATATTGACCTTCACGTAAGAATTTTCCATTTAGTTTAGAGATTGTAAATTCTTCGTTATCTAATGTTACAAATCCATCTTCAATAATAAAATTAATTGTACTTCCACTTTGTTTTTGAGAAGATAGTCCCAAATCAATTTCAGATGTTCTAATTGATTCTTCAGTAACAGCAAATCCAGATCCTTCTAAAAGGAATGCTTGATTTTCAGAAATTTCAGCAAATGATTCATTTATGAAATATCCTGATGAAAATGCAATTAATGCTATTAGAAATACAAGTGCTTTCATGATTAATTTCTCTTTTAATTTGGTTTATAATTTGCTACTAAATTATTTTAGACATACTAGGCAAAACCAAATTTGTATGAAAAATTAGAATCCAGGCATCTGGAAACCTTCTTGTTGAGCTAATTCTAACATATAAAATTCAAGATATCCTCCTGCTAAAAGAAGTCCAATTACAACTCCAATTTCTATTATTGTTGGTTTGATAAATGAAACTAGATTGACTTTTTTAGAAATTGCTCTAATCAAAATGAAACTTCTAGAAATTCCTAAGGAGTATGCTACAAGCTCCATCAATCCAAATGGTGATAAAAAAAGAATGGCTAGAGGAGGAACATCTGCTAGAATTGGAGTAGTAGTAGCTATTGCTGCAAAAGCATATCCCGTCGACCAAGCAGCGAAAAGTCCCCACGCTACTCCAAAACCAGGAATAAACATTGGTAATGCAATTGTAGTGTTGTGTGTAAAGATTCCAAATGCATCAATATCTAATACTAATTCCTCAAATTCAGACATGAATATTTTAGCCTCTTCATCACTTACAGTTGAAATGGAACCTATCTGATAAGCAGAAGCAAAAATTATTAGAAATATAAAAAATGTAATTATTCGAATTTTATTCATATTGGCATTGATTACGAATGATATTTGAGGGTTAGTGTGGGCGCAGATTTAATTAAACCAGATAATATTTTTGTGTATGAAAAAGGAATTGTCCTTTGCATTAAACTATGCATTAAACAAAGGATTCCAAATTCATCCAGATGCCTTTAAAATATTAGAAAATGTAGATGTTAAAAAATTAGAGAAAATTATTAAAGAAATTGTAAGAGAGAAAACCAAACAAAAATTATTTCAGATTAATCAAGATGATTTGGAGACATATTTAGGAATCAAAGAGGATCTTACATTACAAAGTAAAATCAAGATACTATCTGAGCCTACTAGTAAAATAACATCAGGTGAAGGGGTAAAAGGTTACAATGCTTTGTTTTCTAGTCGTTTTAACAAGTTAAAAAGAATTATTTCAGATAGACCAGAATCTAAAATGCTCAAATCTGCAGCTTCTGTAAAAACAGCAAAATCTGAAGAGGATGTCTATGTTTGTGGTCTTCTAACCACAAGAAATGTTGAAAGAAATATCACTAAATTGATTTTAGAAGATCCATCAGGGACTTTTGAGGGTATAATTTTTGATAATGAATTACAAAAAACAGCCAATACTCTATTAATGGATCAGTTTGTTATGGCTAGAATTAGTGTTGGAAAGAATTCAGGATATATTATAAAAGATTTGATTTTACCAGATATTCCAGATCAGGCTAAAAATAAATCCGAATCTGAAACATATGCAGTTTTTCTATCGGATCTTCATATTGGAAGTAAGTACTTTATGGAAGAGGAGTTTTCCGAGTTTGTTTCTTGGTTATCAAGCCCTGATCCTGTTGCAAGAAAAATTCGTTTTGTTCTAATTGGTGGAGATGTAGTAGATGGTGTTGGAATTTATCCAAATCAGGACAAAGAATTAGTCTGTCAAACAATTCAAGAGCAATTAAAAAAAGCAGAAGATTTGATTGATAAAATTCCAAAAAATGTGAAAATTATCATAATGCCTGGCAATCACGACCCTGGAAGAAGAGCACTTCCTCAACCTGCTATTCCAAAAAAATACAATTCAGGTTTATGGGAAAGGGAAAATGTGGTAATGGTTGGAAATCCAGCTTTAGTATCATTGAATGGAGTTAAAATTATGATGTTTCATGGCCAAAGTATTGATGATATTGTCAAGACTACACCAGGTCTAAGTTATGACAAACCAACCAATGTTATGCGACATCTTCTTCGGGCAAGACATCTTAGTCCTATTTATGGTAGTCAAACACCAATAGCACCTGAAATGGAAGATCTTTTAGTTATAGAGGACATTCCGGATATTTTTCATGTAGGTCATGTTCATAGGGCAGAATTAGATATGTACAAAGGAATTTTGTTAGTAAATTCTGGCTCTTGGCAAAAACAGACACCATTTCAAGCTAGTGTAGGTATGACTCCAAATCCAGGAATTGCTATAATGGTGAATCTAAAAACTTTTCAAGTCTTCCATGAAAACTATAGTTCAAATTCAAACAATATCTTGCAAAGTTAAATCATCTTTGAAAGTCTTTTTGATCATTTCTGATGAAATTGTAAGTTTGTATTTTTTTGTCCTTCCATGAATTCCTTGATGAATTAATCTTCCAGAGATTAAACCAGATAATTCAATTTCACTTAACATTTGTGTGATTCTTCTTTGGGTTAATTCGTCTTTTCCAACTACCTTACATAGATTTTTGTATGATGAGTAAATTTCTCCAGTAGAAGAGCCGTTTGCCTTCATTATGGCTATAAGGACCAATTTTTCGTGTAGTGGGAATGATTTGAGAGATTTTTCTTCTTTGTTTTCCTCAATTTTTTGGGAGGCTTCTCTAACATGCTCTATTGTGACTTTATCAGATTGTTGTCGCTCAGCAAGTTCTCCTGCCACACGAAGCAAATCGATGGCCCTACGTGCATCACCATGTTCTCCCCCTGCCAGAGCAGCAATTAGGTTTAGTGCAGGTATATCTACAGAATTTTCAATAAATGATTCATTGATTCTTTCTTGAAGAATTTTTTTTATTTGTTCAACATCATAATTTGTAAAAACTACCTCCTCTTCTCCGAGGCTGCTAATAACTCTGGGATCTAATTTTTCTTTAAAAGTAAGATCATTTGAAATTCCTACCAAAGTCAGTGAGCCTCCTTCTTCAAGTCGTTCATTTGCTCTGGTAAGTTGATAGAGAATATCTTTTCCTGTTTTTGCCACTAATTGGGCAAGATAGTCAATTTCATCGATTACAAAAATAGCATTAAGTTTTCCATTTCTTATTTTGTTTAGTAGTCTTTTGAATACTTCACTGATTGCAAGGCCAGTGTTTGGTAATTCGTCCTCTTCTAAGCCTAATTGCCTGCCTAGACTGACTAATAATCCGTATAATGTTGTCTCTTCTTTTGAATTGGTGTAGATTAATTTAATTGGAAAATCTGATTTCTCTACTCTTTCTTGAATTTTATCAATTACCCTTCTTACTACGAGTGTTTTGCCTGTTCCAGGTTTTCCATAAACTAAAAGATTTGATGGTCTTGATTGTTTTAAAATTGGTAATAATGATTGGGTGACTTGTTCTAATTCAGATTCCCTATGCAAGATAATTGGTGGTTTGTAGGAAAAGTGAAGGCTTTCTCGATTTTTTATAATTGATTTTCCAGTTTCAGCTGCATCAAGCATTCTATCTATCGGATCAGACATACTCACACACCTTCATTTCCAATGCATCTATCATATTCATATCTAAATTAATAGAGTATAGAATAGAACAGTAATTGTAGTTTAGTTTGTAATTAATTATTTTTAGTTAGTTTTAGATTTTCTTAAAAAAATAATTAAAAAAAGATAGAGTGGAAATATTGGTGTGTGGGTTAACTCCCAAAATTATTTGAAATTAACAATTTTGTTATTGGTTTGTTAAGAAAATCTAAAAAACCCCCATTTTACCCCCTTTATTTCCATTCCAGGCGTTAAGATGGATGTTAACACTGTGAATATCAATAAAACACCCCTTTATTTCCACTCCAGGCATGAAAATACTCTAAAAATAGACTGATTATGAAGAATGATTGTTAATAACAAAAACAAGGTTAGGCGTGGCCTAGGCAGTCAACGTTAACAAACTAGTTAGTTAACAAAGATTCTGGGATCAATTGAACTGTTAATGACTGATCCATTAGATCTCTAAGATGGCAAACAAACGCATTCGTATAGGTATGGAAGACTCAGATGGAGCCAAATATGATATTAAATTAGAAGGAAACGTAACTAGAGAAAAGGTTCTCAAAATATTCGAAATGATGGACTTAATGAATATTGAAGAAGAGCAACCTGAAACCACTAATATGGATTCAATAGGCTCAAAAATCTGGTTTATTGTAGATAAATTCTTCCCAATGGGCAAATTTACCTCTACAAACATACTTGAAAAATATGAAGATGAATTTAATGAGCCAATAAAACTTAGTATAATCTCCACTTATTTGTCAAGATTCTCGTCAAAAGGTAGGGTGGATAGGTCAAGAACTGGTCGAGAATGGACATATCAAACTATTAAAATCGGACAAAAACAAGAATTATCAACTAAGAAATAGTGACTTTTCTAACCAATAACCTATCTTTTCCAAGAATCACTTTAACATATTCACCTTTTTGGATATCCATATACTTTCTAAATTGTTTAGGGATAGAAATTGTTCCTGCAGAAGTAATTTTTACTAAAACTTCATTTTCTTGTACTGACATAATCATGTTATAATTTAATATTATATATAATTTATTAAAATATCTAATTATTAAATAATAATAAAATAGGACTAATTTACAGTATAATTTTTAAAATTATTAGAAATTTAATAGGAAATATTTTTTAAAATTATTTTATGCAATTGAAGGATTTGTTTGAACCTCTTCAACCTTTGCTAATCCTTTTTCAGTAATTGAATATGTGTATGGTTTTGATTCTGTATTTCTTTCAACATAACCATCATCAAATAGTTTTTTCATTAGTCTTGAAGTATGCTCTCGACTTCTCTTTAATGTGATTTGGATATCACGTGATGTCATAGCTTTGTTTGTGATTAATTGCAACACATGATTTGTTGGGTTTGTATGATCAATATTTGTAATATTAGGCATGGAAACAGGTTTTTCCTGTTTGATTTCAGGAACAACTACTTTCTCAATTGGTTTTTCTTCACTTTTATTCTCAGTTAATTTCTCTAAGATTTGTTTTAATTCTAAGTTTGGTTCATCTGCTTTTTGCTCAATTCCTTGAATTTCTAATGCATCTAGGCGTATTTTCATATCAATTAACTGTCTTTCATAGTACTCTAAACGCTCAGATTGTGAGGCATCAAACACTTCATTTTTAGTTTTAACAAAAGGACGTATTTTGTAGTATAGATACAATCCTCCTAACCCAACAATAAATGCTAAAATCACACCTAAAATCACTTCAGGATCAGGAATCTCTATTAACATCACAACTTTTACGCCTAATTCGTGATTTATCGTGATTGAACAATATTATTTCACACTTTAGATTAACTAACTCACACATTTTATCACAGAGAAGTCAAATTGAGATGAATAAGCATAATCACACATATCACATATTGCATGCCTGTCGAATGAGCCTATCTATCACACTAATCACTTCATCTTCTCTTTCAGGAAATATATCACTCTCATTAATCACACTAATCTGTTCTGAGAGTTTTGATATCACATCTATATCATCAGGCAAAAGTATGCCTAATCCTCGTAAAAGTATGATTGAATAGAATAAACCAATTAATTTGTCTCTAGATTGACCAACTTGCCTGTAATACGCACCTTTACTGATAGAAAAACTAGATTCAAGAAGATCTTTCTGATTTAAAATAATTTCAATTTGTCTCTCTGTAAACAAAGATTTTTTGATGATTTTACGTATAATATTGTTAAAATTAGATTCTTCTAACTCCTTCATAGCTATACAAATCTGTATACTGCATTCCAATTAAACTTTAAAGAGTCATCTACAAACCCATTTTATGACTGAAAATAAAGTTGAAGAATTCCTAAAATTAGAATTAAAAAAGAAAAATGCATTACTATTTGTGTTAATTGATTCAGAAGTTTCTAATTTAGAGGCATCATCTAAACTTGCAAAAGATGTAGAAAAAATTGGTGCCTCAGCAATTTTAGTAGGTGGATCTTCTGCAACTGATCAAATTGAGATGGCACAAGTTGTTAAAGGAATAAAACAAGGAATTAAGATTCCAATTATCTTATTTCCTGGTAATGTTACAGGTGTTGTGCCTGATGCAGATGCAATTCTGTTTAGTTCCTTAATGAACTCAGAAAATCCTTATTTTATCACTCAAGCACAAGCCTTAGGCGCTCCAAGTGTTCTCAAATTTGGTTTAGAACCTCTCCCAACTGCATATTTAGTAATAGGTGAAGGAACATCTGCCTGGTTTGTAGGAGCTGCTAGGGGAATTCCCTTTGAAAAACCAAAAATTGCAGCAGCATATGCCTTAGCCGCTCAATTTCTAGGGATGAGATTTGTATATCTAGAGGCTGGCTCTGGAGCAAAATCCAACGTTACTCCTGAAATGGTGCAAACAGTAAGACATGCATTTAATGGATTTTTAATTGTTGGAGGCGGTATCAAAGATGTGAAAACCGCAGAAAGCTTGGTTAAAGCAGGAGCAGATGCCTTAGTTATTGGAACATTTCTTGAAAAAGGAGGAAGTATTTCAAAACTAGAAGAAATAGCAAAAGCAATTCAAAGAAGCAAGTAATAGAACACATACCATGTCTGAAAACGACGCAATTTCTCGTATTAGTGGAATTAAAATGCCAAATTATTATCTTGATTATTACACAAATCTTTCAACTGATACATATTCAATTTTTGAGCATGCTGCAAAGGCAAAATCCAGTCTAGTAGATTCTTCAGGAATAATAGAGCCAAAAATTGCATTTGATCTGGCTGATCGAGTTGCAAAGATGCACGAAATTGATATTGCAGATCCTTTAAGAGAACTTCTAAAAATTAATGGAAAAGAACTATCTGCATTAATCCTTTCAAAAGAAATTGCATTAGGAAAATACTCTCTCCCAGATGCAACATTAGAAGAAAAACTTGATCTTGCAGTACGAGTGGGTCTTGCAATTGTCACTGAAGGAGTAACTATTGCACCATTACAAGGAATCAGCGAAGTTAAAATTAAGAAAAACAAAGATGGTACTGATTATCTCTCAGTTTCAATAGCAGGTCCAATGCGTTCAGCTGGTGGAACAGAATCTGCTGTAACAATGTTAATTGCAGACCATGTGAGAAAGGCATCTGGACTATCTAAATATCAAGCAAACTCATTTGATGATGAAACAGGTAGATTTGTTGAAGAATTAAGAATCTATGAAAGAGAAGCTAGTAGCTTCCAATTTCATATCCTAGATGAAGATATTGAACATGTAATTTCTAATCTTCCTGTGGAGCTAGATGGTGTAGATACAGATCCTTATGAAGTTGTAAATCACAAATCTATGACACGAATCAAAACTGATAGAGTTAGAGGTGGAGCATTACGAGTTTTAAATGATGGATTAATTGGAAGATCAAAAAAACTTCTAAAAAGAATTGAATTATACAATTTAGATGGTTGGGAATGGCTCAATGATCTTAAAGGAGCAGTTCAAACTGGCGATAATCAAGAGGATGCAGCTGCAAAGAGAATGCGAGAGGTAATTACTGGAAGATCAGTATTATCCATGCCTAACAAACTAGGTGGATTTCGATTAAGATATGGAAGAGCATGTAATACAGGATTTGCGGCAGTTGGAATTCATCCTGTAATAGCTGAAATTCTTGATCATACAGTAGCAGTAGGTACACAAATCAAAATTGACATTCCTGGAAAAGGAGCAACAGTTGCCTTTGTTGATTCAATAGATACACCAACTGTTCGTCTCAATAATGGTGATGTAGTAAAAATTATGGATGTAAAACATGCATTACAAATAAAAAATGAAATTGAAAAAATTTTACATCTGGGAGATATTCTAATTTCATTTGGAGATTTTCTTGAAAATAATGCACAATTAACTCCATCTGGATATGTTGAAGAATTTTGGATTGAAGAATTAAAACAAAAAATTCAAAATCTTGACTCTGAATTTTTAAAACAATTCATAAATAAAACACCTTCAGTTGATGAAGCAATAAAAATTTCACTTGATTTTAAAATTCCACTTCATCCTCGTTATCTCTATTTTTGGGATAAAATTTCATCTGAAGATCTTTCTATTCTCTTAGAGCCAATCAATGCAAATGAGACATCAATTGAGTATCCAATTAAAATTAAAAAAATTCTTGAAAATCTTGGCACTCCTCATAAAATCGACAATCAAAAATTAATTCTAGAAAACCAAGAAGCAAAAATATTCTTTAATTTATTATTTAGAGAAAAACCAACAATAAATGATTTTTCAGTTCCTGAAATAATTTCAAAAGCATCTGGTATTAAAATTAAAAATAAATTTTCAACTTCAGTCGGTGTTCGAATAGGAAGACCCGAAAAAGCAGCAGCAAGACAAATGAAACCTCCAACCCACGTCTTATTCCCAGTAAGTGACAAAGGAGGGCCTACTAGAGATCTTTTAAAGGCATCTAGGAATGAACACTTTTTTGCAAATATCTTTAACAGAATTTGCAATCAATGCAATGAGCCTTCAATTGGGATAAAATGTTCAAACTGTGGTGTTAAAACATCAATAACCTATCGATGCACTAATTGCAGAGATACTCTCAATGAACCATTTTGTGAAAAATGTAAGCGCAAAGCTCCTGCACATTCTCACAAAGAATTTCCGCTAAAAACAAGATTACTTTTGGCACAAGAAAAAATGGGACTTCGTGCAAAAGAACCATTCAAAGGTGTTAAAGAATTAATCAATCAAGACAAAATTGCAGAACCTCTAGAGAAAGGACTTACACGACAAAATTTTGGATTAACAACTTTCAAAGATGGAACTGTTAGATTTGATGCAACAAATTCACCATTAACTCATTTTAAACCATCTTGGATTGGAACATCAATTGAAAAACTAAAACAACTTGGATATTTTCATGATGCAGATGGTAATCCACTTGAAAACTCAGATCAAATCATTGAACTTCGTATGCAAGATGTCATAATTCCGTACGAAAGTGGAAAATATCTTGTCTCAACTTGTAAATACATTGATGCCCTTTTACAGAAATTTTACGGCACATCTGCATTTTATAATGTAAACAATTCAAAAGAACTAATCGGACATCTAATAATTGGTTTAGCACCTCACACTTCTGTTGGAATTGTAGGAAGAATTATTGGATACACTGAAACCCATGTTTGTTTTGCAACTCCAAACTGGCATTCTGCAAAAAGAAGAGATGCAGATGGTGATGCTGATTCAATAATGCTTCTAATGGATAGCCTACTTAATTTTTCAAGACAATTCCTATCTGATAGAATAGGTGGATTAATGGATGCACCATTACTTGTACAACCTTTAGTTTTACCCCATGAGTCTCAACCACAGGCACATAATCTTGAAGTTACAAAATTCCTTCCTTTGGAATTCTTTGAATCAACATTTAAAGAAAATAAAGCATCTGACATAGCATCTGTTGATATCATAAAATCAAGACTTGAAACTGAAAGGCAATTTTATGATTATTTCTTTACACATTCAACATCATCTTTAACCACATCAAAATCTCGAAGCGCATACTCTACACTTGGTTCAATGCTAGACAAATTTGATATGCAAGTTAAAAATGCAGATTTAATTGATGCAGTAAATACTTCAGAAATTGTATCTAATGTAATTTCAACACATCTAGTTCCAGACATCATGGGCAATCTTAGAGCATATGCTAGACAAAATTTTAGGTGTACTGCTTGTGGTAAATCATATCGTAGAATGCCTTTGATTCAGACATGTATTTGTGGCCATAAACTAATTGCTACAATCACAAGAGGGTCTGTAGAAAAATATCTTAAACTTGCAAAAAGATTAGTTGAAAAATACGATGTAAGTGAATATCAACGTGGAAGAATACATGCACTATCAGATGAAATTGAACTTGTATTTGGTAAAAATAAAGGAGATCAATCTCTCCTTACAGATTATGCCTAAAGATTATCTGAGTTTAACGTATTCGTAAGCACCTAACTTATTGTCAAAACAGAATTTGACTTTCTGGAAATCCTTTCTAAAAGATTTAACTTTCGAAAGAATTTTCTTTGGATCTTTTTTCTCAATTACAATATTTTTGATAAAAGATGCAATCTCTTCCATCTCATCTTCTTTCATTCCAAGTCGTGTGATTTCAGAAACACCTAACCTAATTCCACCTGGATGGAAATAATTTCTTCCAGCTTTAATATCACCTGGAATCAGTTGTCTATTTACTATGATGTTTGCTTTTTCTAAATCAGCTTCCACTTTACCACCATCAGAATAATCTAAAACATTCACAGCTATTTGATGAGACTGTGTAAATCCTTTACTTTCTCCCAAGACTTTGAACCCAACATCACTTAGAGCATCTGCTAATGACTTTGCATTTTTAATTACTTTGGTAGCATAATCCTTTCCAAACTCTAAAGCTTCTGCAAAAGTAACTGCCTTACCAGCCATGTGATGAATATGATGACTACTTGTAAGACCAGGAAATGTTGCTTTTTTAATCACTTCTTCATGTTCCTCTGAACCTAACACAAGTCCCCCTTGAGGTCCAAACAAAGTCTTGTGTGTACTCATAGTCATAGTATCAGCACCTTCACGCAAAGGATCTTGGAATTTTCCTCCTGCAATTAAACCTGCAACATGTGCTGCATCATAATTAATATGAATATCATAACTCTTTAGAAAATCTGATAATTCTTTGACAGGATGAGGAAACAAAAATAATGAACCACCAAACATTGCCATTTTTGGAAGACGTTTGGATTTTTCTAAATCCTTTAATTTTTGCTTAGTCTTATCAACATCAATTGTCATCTCTTCTGCATCAAATGGATAGAACTCAATTTCTAATCCATGAACTAAACCAGCAGTTCCTGAATGTTCTTTTTTTCCATGAGAAATATGTCCACCAGCTGGAATAGAAGGTGCTAACATTACATCTCCAGGATTAGTAAAAGCTGAATAAATTGCTAGATTTGCAACAACTCCTGAAATTGGTCTTACATCAGCAAATTTTGCTTTAAATAATTTTTTAGCGAGTTTCATACATTCAAACTCTACATCATCAATGTATGCACAACCTGCATAGACCCTATCCCCAGGCCATCCTTCTGCATATCTATTTCCAAAATCAGAAATTATTGCTTCACGAACAGCTGGACTCGGAATATTTTCACTTGCAATCAATGGAATTGAATTTTCAAACCATTTGTGATGTTCCTTTAATTTTGCAAAAATTTTATTGTAAGATTGCCTATTCTGAGATTTGGCCATATTTTGCAACCTTATTTTCCCAATTTAAAAACACCGATAACGATCAACTTTTTTCGCATCTTGATCTGGAAGGTATAAAAGGGGAATCTGAAGTTTTTGCATCTATGGGTATGCAAGCCACTTCAAAGGGAAATATGCCAGTAGTATTGCTAAAAGAAGGCGGTTCAGAAACCAAAGGGCGAGAAGCACAAAAGAACAATATCGCTGCATCTAAAATTATTGCTGAAATTGTACATACCAGCCTAGGTCCTAGAGGAATGGATAAAATGCTAGTTGATTCCTTAGGCGATGTTACTATTACAAATGATGGGGCAACCATTCTTAAAGAAATTGACGTTCAACATCCAGCAGCAAAAATGCTTGTTGAAATTTCCAAAACTACAGACAATGAAGTTGGAGATGGTACAACATCAGCTGTTGTCTTAGCAGGTGCATTGCTAGAACACGCAGAATCTCTAATCGATCAAGATGTTCATCCAACAATTATTGTTGATGGCTATAGAAAAGCAGCAAAGAAAGCTAAAGAATTTCTTGAAAGTATCGCAGATAAAATTTCTTCAAATGATAAATCAATTTTAACTAAAATTGCAAAAACATCAATGCAAACTAAACTTGTTAGAAAAGACGCTGATCAACTAGCAGATATTATTGTAAAATCTGTACTTGCAGTGGCAGAAAAGAATGGCGAAAACTATGATGTTGATATTGATGATATTAAAGTAGAAAAGAAAGCAGGTGGATCTGTAAAAGATTCAATGATAATTCAAGGTATAGTACTTGACAAAGAAGTAGTTCATGGAGGAATGCCAAGAAAAATAACTGATGCTAAAATTGCATTAATTAACACTGCATTGGAGATTAGCAAAACTGAAACTGATGCTAAAATTAACATTTCAAACCCTCAACAACTAAAATCATTTCTGGATGAAGAAAACAGAATGTTAAAGACAATGGTTGACAAAGTTATTGGCTCTGGAGCAAATGTAGTTCTATGTCAAAAAGGACTTGATGATATGGCTCAACATTATTTTGCAAAAGCAGGAATAATTGCAGTAAGAAGAATCAAAGAAAGTGATCTTACAAAACTTGCCAAAGCAACTGGTGCAAGAATAGTTACAAATCTCGATGATCTCTTTGAAAAAGATTTAGGAATTGCAGAAATTGTTGAAGAAAGAAAAATTGAAGAAGACAAATGGGTATTTATCGAAGGATGTAAACATCCAAAATCTGTAACCTTACTTCTTCGTGGTGGTTCACAAAGAGTAGTAGATGAGGTTGAACGTTCTGTTCATGATGCTCTTATGGTTGTCAAAGATGTTATCCTAAAACCTGAAATTGTTGCAGGTGGCGGCGCTCCTGAAACATTTGCTGCAACCAAACTCAGAAGTTGGGCAAAATCATTAGAAGGAAGAGAACAACTAGCTGCAGAAAAATTTGCTGATGCTTTAGAATCAATCCCATTAGCCCTTTCAGAAAATGCTGGAATGGATCCAATTGATACACTTACGCTTCTTCGTTCAAAACAACAGAAAGGTGAAAAATGGACTGGAATTGATGTAATGAAAGGAAAAGTCGGTAATATGAAATCAAGTGATATCATTGAACCGCTAGCAGTCAAACTTCAGATAGTCTCAGCAGCAGCAGAAGCAGCATGTATGATTCTTAGAATTGATGATGTAATTGCTACTCAAAAATCTGCAGGAGGTCCACCTGGAGGAGAAGGAGGAATGCCACCTGGAATGGGTGGAATGCCACCTGGAATGGGTGGAATGCCACCTGGAATGGGTGGAATGCCTGACATGGGCGGAATGATGTAAATTATTTTTAAAAATTTTTCAAAAGTTTATTTGATTACCATATTTACAAACTCCATTGAACAAAACATCTTCAAAAATTCTTGCAGGTTTTAAGTACATTTACCTTGTTGCATTCTTTGCATTGCTTGCTGGGTTTTTTCATCCATTAATTACCAACACAAGTTTTGATAGTGTAATTATTGGAGTTTTGATATTGTTTGTAGGTCTTGCAGGTGGAGTTTTACTGTATAAAGCTGCTACATCTGAAAAGAAACGAGAAATATTTCTTGGAGGAGGATTTGCCTTAATGGCAATTTCATTATACTATATTATTGCACTTACCGGAAGAATCTAAACATCAAAGTATAGATAAAATTCGTGTGGATGTGGCCTAATTGCTATTTCACGTTGGTCACGTCTTTCTAATTCTATAATTTTATCAATAACATCATTTGGAAAAATTGAATTTAGGAATTTTCTGTCACTTTCTAACTCATCTAATGCTTCTCCAAGACTTTTTGGAAGAACGCCTATGCCTCTTCTAGATCTATCTGATTTAGTCATCTTGAAAATATCATCACGTACCTCGTCACCAGGATCCATTTTCTTTTTTATTCCATCCATTCCAGCTGCAGTAACAGCAGCAAATACTAGATATGGATTTGATGAAGGATCAGGTGCTCTAAACTCTAGTCTTTTTAGATGAGCATAACTTCTTCCTGTTAGATGTTTTGGAACTCTTACAATAGCAGAACGGTTTCCTGAACTCCATGCAACATATGCTGGAGCTTCATAACCTGGTACTAATCTATGATATGAATTAGTAGTAGGATTACAAATTGCAGATAATGCTTTTGCATGATTAATAATTCCACCACAAAAATATCTCCCAGTTTGACTTAGTTCAATCTCATCATCTGGATCAAAGAATGCATTCTCCTTTCCTTTCCATAAACTAACATTAACATGCATTCCAGAACCTGAATCCATGGCAATTGGTTTTGGCATCATCGTTGCAACTTTTCCATATTTTTGTGCGACATTTCTAATTACATACTTGTATGACTGAGCAGCATCTGCAGCATTTGTCATGTAATCATATTTTATGTCAATTTCACACTGTCCAGCAGTTGCGACTTCATGATGATGATTATCACATAAAATTCCAAAATTATTTTTTAGAATATTTACACATTCATTTCTATATGGTGTAAGAGTGTCTGATGGTGTACTAGGATAGTATCCTTCTTGTAATCCCATTGGATATCCATCTCCTGATTGACTCCAAGGAGCTTCTTTTGATTCAATTGAATAAGATTGGCCCTTATAGGGTGTTAGAACATCCCAATGAACTTTATCAAAAACAAAAAATTCTACTTCTGGACCCCATGTACTAAAATCAAATCCTTGAGATTTGATATACTCTTCAGCTTTTTGAGAAAGCCCTCTTGGATCTCGTGATAATCGTCCTCGATTTTCTCCCCAGTAAATATCACAAAGAAGTCTGGCAGTTTTATTTTCAGTCATCCATGGAATAATTGCAAAAGTATTTGGATCTGGTTTTAAAAGCAGATCTGAATCATTAATACTAGCAAACCCAACTATGGACGAACCATCTAATTTTGGCAATCCATCTCTCATTTGTTCAGGTGTAAAAGTATCAGCTGAAATTGTGGTATGATGGAAATGACCTGTTAAACCGGTAAATTGTAAATCGATAAATTGGATACCTTCATGTTGAATTCTGGAGAAAACTTCATCGGGTGAATATGTTACTTGTATTGCTTTACCATGACTCACTTTATAGGGCAATTTTTTACTTCAATCAAACACAAATACATCCAGCATTTAAGGATTAGGTAAGAAATGTCTGAATCAAATCCAATTGATATCAATTCGTTGCATCATATTGTTTTGCGAGAAGTTGAAAATGATTCTCTTTTAGAAATAGATTCAAATTTTTATCGGGATCTTGCTGATTTTATTGGAAATTTAAGAAAACAAGAATTTGATGGAGTAGAAAGTAAAATTAAAGATACAATGATAGAAATGGCAACTGAATTATCATCATTATTAATAAATCTAAGATTAGATAAAATTTTGAAATCTTCTGAAACAGAAATTGGATTTCTTTTAGATGAAGAAAAATTCATTCTGGATTCAAAAGAAGAAGAAAAAGAAAGAATTGAAATGATTATATCAGCAACAATTCATGGAAAATCAAAATTTCTTGAATCATTAGCTCAAAATCACAAGACGAAAAAAATTGTCATTAGATTTCTTAATGAAGTAGATGAAATCGTTGGAGCAGATCTTGAAAAATATGGCCCTTTCAAACCTGAGGATATTGCAACTATTCCCTATGAGAATGCCCAAGCCTTAATTTCCAAGAATATTGCAACCAAAGTACGCTGGGAAGATTAGATAGAAATTATACCTATTTCTTTTGATGATAAATGTCTCATACAGGTGTTGACGTAATTGATTTTTTATTCTATACAATTTATCCTGTAATTGGAATTTTTGTAGTGGAAGCAATTAGTAGAATAATCAAGGCCCCAAAATGGATAAAATTATGGGTTCAAGCAATTGTATCAATTGGTTTTGGTGTGTACTATTGGTTTATTTTGCCTGCCCCACAGAATTTTCCACTAACTGCAATGGTAATGTTTGCACTCGCTATTGCACTTATTTATCAAGGAAGACGTGCAAAAATATCACCTGACAAAAGTCCGTATTGATTTTAAAATCGTCCAAAAATCCGTTTGAAGATATTTGGCTTATTTGGACCTCCGTCTCGAATTACTTTTTTTTCCCCAAATCTTTTTGCTCTAATCTGACTGAGTTTTACACATCTATGCTCTTCAGGAAGTCTATGTTCTGAACAAAAAGGATCTTTACAATAATTACATTGAAAAGGTAAATCTGTCAAATCACCACAATATGCGCAATTTTCAGATTTCATAAATTAACTTACATCTTTTCTTTTAATAAAGGTGCCACAACTTTATATCCAATTTACATTTTCAAAACTTCTAAACATTTTTACAATGATAATTTGTTTAGGAAATTTAGATGATTAAAGATAAAGTTGCTATTATTACAGGCGCAAGTAGTGGCATTGGTTTTGCTACTGCATTGACATTATCAAAAGCAGGTGCTAAAGTAGCTATAGGAGCTAGAAGAGTTGACAGATTAGAAGAACTTGCAAAAAAAATTTCTGCCAATGGTGGGGAAGTATTTTTCCAAAAATTAGATGTGACCCAAAAAACTGAATGTGATAATTTTGCTAATGCAGTTTTAGACAAATGGGGTTCTATTGATATTTTAGTAAATAACGCAGGCTTGATGCCTTTGAGCTTTTTCAAAAGTCTAAAAATAGATGAATGGGATAAAATGATTGATGTAAATATTAAAGGGGTATTGTATTCTACTGCTGCAGTAATTTCTCATATGAAAGATAAAAAATCGGGTCATATTGTAAATCTCTCTTCTGTAGCTGGAAGAATTGTTTTCCCTGCAGGAAGTGTTTATTGTGCAACAAAGCATGCAGTTGCTGCATTTAGTGAGGGATTACGACAAGAATTTAGTGTACGATCTAAAATTAGAGTTACTAGTATAGAACCTGGTGTTGTTGCAACAGAACTCAATGATACAATTACTGATGAATCCTTGAAAGGATTTGTTGAAAATGCAAAGAAGATGGAAGCATTACAAGCAGAAGACATTGCAAATGCAATTTTGTATGCAGTTAAATCTCCGCCCCATGTTAATGTAAATGAAATTTTGATAAGACCCACAACACAAGAACGTTAAGTTGACTGATATCCCACATATTGTTATTTTAGGGGGAGGCTTTGGTGGACTATCCTCCGCAAATGAATTAAGAAATTCTCTATCTTCATCGCAAGTAAAAATTACTGTAATTGATAAAAAAGATTGGTTTATGGTAGGATTTGCAAAATTATGGATAATTAATGGAACACGAACTTTTGAAAATTCAATTGGATCATTAAATGAATTATCAAAAAAAGATATCAATTTCATTAAAGATGAAATTGTAAAAATCGATATACAAAATAAAAATGTAAAAACTGTTTCGCATAATTTACAATATGATTACCTAATAATCTCAATGGGTGCTGTATTGGCTCCTGAAAAAATTCCTGGATTAGTTGAAAATGGATTAAACCTATATGATCACAATGATCTTTCAGAAATTCATAACAAACTACAAAAAATAGAATCTGGAATAATTGCAATTTCAATTATGGGGATGCCTTACAAGTGTCCTCCTGCCCCATTTGAGGCTAGTCTACTAATAGATTCTATGCTTAGAAAACGTGGAATACGTGATTCTGTAGAAATTAATTTTTACAGTCCTGCCCCAATAACTTTACCTGCAGCGGGTCCTGAAGTAAGTAAACAAATTCTTGAACTTGTAAATTCTGAAAAAATCATTTTCCATAATTCAAGCAAAATTAAATCAGTGGAACCAAAAAAACTAATTTTTGAAAATAGTCAAGCTAATTTTGATTTACTTTTAGCTATACCACCACATATAGCTCCAAAAATCATTTATGATTCTGGATTAGCTGTAGAATCTGGATTTATTTCGATAGATAGAGATTGTAAAACATCTTTTGAGAATGTTTTTGCAATTGGTGATGTTACCAGTTTAGCAGTTGGAGAAACAATGGCAGTACCTAAAGCGGGGGTTTTTGCGGAGGGTGAAGGAATTACAGTTGCAAAAAACATTATTTCAAAAATTCAATCTAAAGAAGAATCTGCACTTTTTGATGGGAAGGGTGGTTGTTTTATTGAATCTGGTAAAGGCACTGCATCAATTATCGAAGTGGATATGTTTTCAAATTCAAAACCCTCAACAAATATCACAGAATCAACTACAGATAATCTTTCTAAGAAAATAGAATTTGAAAAAGAAAGATTAGAAAAATGGTTATAACTCATCTTTTTCATCTTTAGTTTTGGAAAGATGTTCTAGGATAGCTTTTACTTCAATACCTAAATTTTCAGTATTATTTGATAGACTCAGTTTTTCTGGAATACTATTTTTAAAATCTTCATCTTGTAATTCAATACTTCTTTTTTGAATACAATCCAGATGATCTTGATCAGTTGCTGATACTTTGTGACAAATATTACAAATCTTCATGTATTTACTTAATCAATACGACGATTTAATAATTTCATTTTGTGCCTCTGAGACAAGGGATTGTAGTCTAGCTTGGTATGATACTAGTCTGGGGGACTAGTGGTCGCAGGTTCAAATCCTGCCAATCCCATTATAATTTTAGAATTTTCAATAATTCATCAAAACTCTCTCGTGTTTTTTCTTGTTTGTACTGTTTTAATGATTCAATAATTTTTTCTTTAGAAGAATTTTTGTATATTTTTTGAGCTTTTTTTGCAATTCCTGAACCAATAAAAAACGCTTGAGTAATAGATGTAACATTTGATGGTCTTCTATTAGTACTAGAGCTTTCAAAATCGATTAAAGTAGATTTTGTTTTTCCTACTATAACATGTTTAGAAATATTACTTAATTCACCATGATCAAAACCCAATTGGTCTAATCTATAACAGTCCTCTAAAATTTTTTTGATTGTTAATTTTAATTTTTTTGCGCTTCCCACTCCTTTTAACTGATCAACCCATTCAGTAATTTTAATTCCATCTAAATATTCCATCACCAAAAAATTTTTGCTTGCAATGATCATCTTTGGACCTACATTTACAGAATTGACTAATTTCAGTAAGAGTGATTCTTTTTTCATATCTTTTCTTTGTGAATCAGTTCTTCTAATTTTTAATGCTACTAGTTTATTATTTTTTTTTGCAAGAACTACAACTCCAACATATCCCTTTCCCAAAATTGCTATATTGCCAATTGTTGTAGGACCAGAAAATGAAATTGATTTAATTTTTAATTTTTCTAATTCAGAAATCCTTGATTTTATTTGACGTGTCGTAGCTTTTGGATATCCAAGAATTTTTGAGTATGGCTCATCAGATAATTTGTTAATTGAAATAAATGAGTGCGCCATCTGTTGAAATCAACTCATTTGCTACCTCTTTAATTGATTTGCTTAAATTTTTCTTTCCAGTTGAAATCTTAAAACCTTGCTTGAAATCATTTTGAAGTCCTTTTGGTATGCCTGTTTGAAGATTCTTTTTCAAAAATTCTGACATAAACTTCGCTGCATCTGTATGTTTTCTTTTTTCTATTGAAATAATTTTTCCATTATTTCCAATCCACATTAATTCTGTATTTTTAAGATTTTTCGAAATGAAACTCTTAGAATTATCTTCTCTGAAAAAATCTGGTCCATTTTTTGAATAAATTTGATTAATCTTTGGTGATTCTAGGAAGAAAAATAACCAAGCACTCTTTTTCTGATCCGTATACGAACTATTTCTTAATACATGAAATCCGCCTAATTCTAATTGAGTTGACAGCGATGAAGTAGCTCTTTTAATCTGCCCCCATATTATATCTGGACTCCTAATTTTAAAATTGAATTTTATTACTAACAAATTTTCCCAATATTTTTTTGAAATTTGCAATTTTTTATTCTTAAAGAAATGCAGAGTGCTTTTATTTTTGAAAGCTCTACAAATTAGAATAAATTTACCAATATTTTCATTTGATATTGCAGCAGCCAAGTTTCTATTATTATCAATAGGATCAATTATGGTAATTGGCGTCTCAAATTTCTTTGATGCTTTTCCAACAACCTGAAATTCTTTAATTTCTGAAATTGAGTTTACAATATTTTCAAAATTTCCATAGTGTAACACTAAAACTTCTGATACATATCCACTAAACCCTTGTTTTGCAATTTCTGCACCATAAATCCCATTTGATTTTAGAAAAGTTTTAAGAATTCTAACATTATTTTTCATTTTTAATGTTAATGATTTCTGCATAAATTTTGTATGAAATGTTGATCTATCTGCTGCACTTTTCCATTCTCCAATTTTAACATCATAAAATGGTACTACATTGATCTTAGTATTTTTTATTTTAGCCTCAACATATGGATGCTCAGAATATCTTACATATGGAGAATATTTTTTTAATGAATCAAAACCTATTTTTTTTGAAATTTTTTCAAATTTATCTTCTTTTGTCGATTTTTTAAATCTTACAAAAATATCTATATCTGCATCTATAGCTAACCAAGTACCTTTTGCATATGATCCACCAAATTCTAATCCTATAACTTCAGGATATTTTTTAATTTCCTTTTCTACTAATTCGAATGCTAAATTGGCAATTTCCTTTTTTGACTTCTCAATTGTTTTTGATGGAATTACATTTTTTGATACTTTACTAATAATTTGATTCATTTTCTTAATTTGATCTCCTCTAAATCAGAGTAAATTGGTCCAGTAGAAGTAAGTTTACTTTTTTTCAATTTGAAACTAACAACTTCTTGAATTCCAAAATCTGTCATTTTTTGTTCATTCAATTCTTTGGTTATATCTCCTACCTTCTTTTTAATTCTAAATATCGTGATATGAGGTTTAAATCGTTTATCCGGAAAAAATCCTAATGGTTCTAAGACTTTTTCAATTTTTTTAGCTAGTTGAATTAGCATTTGACCCCCATTTTCATCAGTACCGATCCAAATCACCCTTGGAAATTTAGGCTTGGGGAATGCAGCAACTCCTTTTAGATTAATCCTAAAACTTGAAAATTCAATGTTATTTAGAGATTCAATAACTTTCTTAGATTTTTCATCTGTTATTTCTCCTAAGAACTGTAATGTAAAATGTAAATTTTCTAAATTAACTGGTTTTGCATCGATATTAATTTTATTCTGAATTTTTTTTATCGAATCAAGAACGTCAACATTTGAAATTTCTATTGCTACAAAAGTTCGCATCATAACATTTTTTGATGTATCTTTATAATAATTTCCGGTAACTTCATAGACGAGTCTTTTTTTTGCTATATATTGACAAAACTAATTGTATGCTTAACAGGTATGCCTGGTGCTGGAAAATCTACCATTGCTGAAGGTTTGGAATCAAAAGGATACAAAATTATCAATATGGGAAATGCTGTCAGGGAAGAAGCAAAAAAAAGAAATTTAGAATTAACAAGATCAAATTTAGGTAAATTAATGCTAGAACTAAGAAAACAAAATGGTCCTGGCGCAATAGCGGAATTAGTAAAACCACAGATTGAATCTTCTACAGCTCAAGTGATATTATTAGATGGAGTTAGATCAAATGATGAAATAAAAGTATTAAAAAAATATGGAACTGTAAAACTATTAGCAATTCATGCTTCAACAGATACAAGATTTGATTTTCTTCAAAAAAGAGGCAGAACAGATGATCCACAAACAAAAGAGCATTTTGAAGAAAGAGATAATCGTGAATTAGGAGTTGGAATTAGCAATTCAATTGCATTATCTGATTATGCAATATCAAATATTGACTTAACAAAAGATGAATTAATCAATAAAGCCTATGAAATCATACAAAGTTGGATAGAATGAAAATTCCAAGTATTAACTGCACACTGGAAATGAATTGTGCATTACACCCTTCTGAAGATCCTGAAAAAGTTAAAACGTCTATCTCAAATATTTTTCCATATTCAACAATTAGAACTGAAGATTTTTCAGTAGTAGCACAATCAAAAGAATTAAGATCTTTTGAAAAAATCTATGAAACAGTTCATTCAAAAAAAACTCAAAACACCTACCGACGTTATCTTGAAAAGAATTTAGATAATGATACAACCTGGTTTTATCTTAACAAGCAGGCGGCATTTGTTGAAAAAATAGCAATTTGTGAACAACCAGAAGAATCTCCTTTAGGACCAATCAAAGTAATTCTTTCTTCACCAAATATTGATGGAATCATTGATTGGATTGTTTTAGGTAATTAGGAAAACTTAGTTAAGAAAATTCACTCTTTTTTGACTATTTTTTTTAGTATGAATCTAAAATGATTTTTTTTAAATTATTATCAAATGTTCATAAAATTAGGCGTAATAGCTGGCATTTTGATCTTAGGAGGCATGATATTCTCTACTGAGATAGATACACTATTTCCTTCAACTTCTGCAAGCGTAATTAATTCTTTAAAAAGCGATGTATCAGATTTTGGATCTAAAGCTTCAGATTCAGTAGAAGAAAGAATTGATGGATCTATTGATAAAATTATAGACAAAACTGGAAATACTATATCTAATGAAATAACTCAGACTGGAAATAAAATTTCCAATGAAATTTCTGAAGTAAAAGAATCATCACAAAAAGTAATTTCTGAAGGAATTTCTAATTTTAATCCAATTGAATCTGTTAAGAATGTCTTTGAAACAAATTCAACATCACAAAATTCAAAATCATTAGGATCACCTCCTAGTTCATCACCATCTCCTGTTACATCTACAACTCAAACTACTCCAATTACATATGAAACACTATCTTTATCTACCAAACAACAATCTGATGATAATATTGTTCTTCAATATTCAGATACAAGTGGAAAAACAAATAGCGTTAACGTTGTAATTAGAACTACAGATAAAGAAATTTTTTCTGGTACATATTTTACTTCAATGTTTGAAACTACTGTAAATGATGCAACAGGAATTCCATACTATGTGGATATGGTAATTGATCATCAAGATTACGGTACAGTAGCTTCATCAGTATTCAATCCTGGAGATTCTTCTGATTCAAACATCAATGGTATCTTTTCACAAAAATGATTTAATTTTGTTTAAACAGAGATACTAATTCAGGTAATGAATTTGAACCTGTATTCCTAATCACTAAATCCATTTCAGATGACATTTCAGTATTTTCTGGATTGATCTCAATCAAAATTGCATCACTTTGTTTTGCATACATAGGTAATGTATTTGCAGGTGACACAACTAAAGATGTTCCAACAATTATCATCAAATCGCATTGACTTGCAAGTATCATAGATTTTTGCCAAACATCTTGAGGCAAAGATTCTCCAAACCATACAACATCTGGTCGTAAAATATTTCCACATTTACAAATAGGTGGAATTTCTGAAAACTCTGATTTTATTTCTTCTTTATAATCACAAACTGAACATTTGATTTTAATGATGCTTCCATGCAACTCTAATACTTCTGAACTACCTGCTTTTTGATGAAGCCCATCAATATTTTGGGTTAAAATTGATACATGAACATATTTTTCCAGTTCAGCGATGGCTTTATGGCCTGGATTTGGTTTAGCTGCAAAAATATTTACTCTTCTTTCATTATACCACGCCCAAACTAATTCAGGATTATCATAAAATGCATCAATTGTAGCTAGTTTCATAGCGTCATGGTTTCTCCATAATCCATCTTTTCCTCTAAATGTTGGAATTCCACTTTCTTGAGATACTCCAGCTCCTGTTACAACTACAATTTTTTTAATATTTTGAATTTTATCTTTGATTATTTCAAACATTTTATTTTATTTCTATTTCTAAAAGATCTCTTGCAGTAATTACTGAATCATGAATTTTTTTGGCTTCGTGCAAATGTCCAATTTCATCTTTATATCTTGCTGAAAAATGTGTTAAAACTAAATTCTTTACTTTTGCATTTTTTGCAATTGTTGCAGCTTGTTTTGCAGTAGAATGACATGTTTCTTGTGCTCTTTGTTTTTCTTCATCTAAAAATGTAGAATCAAATACAAGATAGTCACAACCTACAAAAAATTTTTCCAGTTCTTTAGTAGGCATTGTGTCACCTGAAATACCAATTTTTTTCCCAGACCGTTTTTCTCCTAATACCTGATCTGGCCGTACTATTTTTCCATTAATTTCTATTTCATTTCCATTTTGTAATTTATTCCACAACTCTCCTTCTGGTATTCCTAATTTCTTAGCTTCATCAATATTGAATCTTCCTGGTTTGTCTTTTTCTACAAATAAATATGAAAATGCAGTTACTGAATGATTTGCTTTACAAACATATATTGAAAATTTTTTATCTTCATAGGCTTTTCCTTCTTTAATGATATTAATTAAAACAGGAAATGATAATCCAAAATTTAATACTTTGATGTTAGCAGCAATAAATTCTTCAATCCCATTTGGTCCAAAAATTTCTAAAGGTTCTGTTCTATTTTGCATAGACATTGTTTGTAATAATCCTAAAATTCCTACACAATGATCTCCATGAAGGTGCGTTACAAACAATTTCATTTTTTTATTCCATCCCAAACCTGACTTCATATACGATATTTGTGCTGCCTCTCCTGCATCAAACATTAGAATTTCACCATCTTTTTCTAAGCAAATACATGACAGTCCTCTCCTTTCAGTTGGCTGCGCTGCTGAAGTTCCTAAAAATACAAGTTTCATTTTATCAAAATTGTCCTTGTTAAGCTTTTATGCCTATAGATTTCATATTTTTTAATTCCCTTTAATCTCAATTTACTATCTAATTCTTTTTTGTACATTATTGCACCTCTTTTACGTTTAGGCAGAATTGAGAAAAATTCCTTGAGGATTTTCTCTGGTTTTTCTGATGTTTTTGATGACTTTCCATAGGGTAAATCTGTGACAATACCGATAATTTTTTCAGAAATCTTTGATAATTCATGATAATCCGAGTTGACAACTTTTGATTTGTAGCCATTTACCAAAAGATTTTCTTTTGAAATCTTACACATTTTTTCATCAAAATCTAATCCAATTGCATGAATACCCATTGATTCGGCTTCTAAGAGAGTTGTACCTGTGCCACAAAATGGATCACAAACAGTTTCACCCTCTTTAATTCCTAGCAAATTTATCATAACTCTAGTTAATTTCCAATCTAATTCATGGGGATATTTAGTAATTTTTTTCGGTCTTTTGACCTCTTTCATTCTCTTTGAAAAGCCAAAAAAGTTTTCTTCATCTGTAAATATTAGATATACCGTAATATCAGGATCTTCTAACTTTACTTTTGCATGAGAAAACTTTGATATCATATCTCCCATAGAACTCTCTAATTCAGGAACATTGAATTGGTTAGATGATAAATTAATTATTCTACAAGCAAAAGTTTTAGCATTTTTTAAAACTCCAATGTTTCCTTCATCTAAAAATAACCCTGACATCTTTCTTAAAATCTGACCAGAAATTTTTACAAATGATGCACGTTTTGTAATTTTCTCCCAATTTGTTTTTGATTGAATTATTACCAAATTCGAAATGATTTTAACCTTAGAAAATCTATCATACATTTTTGATAATGCAACTATTTCATCAGTTGCAAGTTCAAGATAATCTTTAGATAAAATAAAAAAACTTTCTGGCATTATATTATTGCCTTTGCAATTGTATTTGAAACATCTACCACAGATGTTTTACCTGGTATTGTATTTGCACTAACAATTTTTGTCACCCCTGCTTTCTTAATTTTCTTTTCTGCGTCATTCATTAAAAGAGCATGTGTACATGCAACAAACACTCGACCACATTTTTGTTTTTTAAGAAATTGTGTAGCCTTGACAATACTGCCACCAGTACTTATCATATCGTCGACTAAAATAAGATCTCTTCCACTAACTTCTACATTTTTTGTTTGAATCTGTACTTTACCTGTTTTCCTATCTCTCTTCTTTACTAAAGCAATATACTCTGTTCCAAATTTATTAGCAAATTCCTCTGCTCTTTCTTTTCCGCCCTGATCAGGTGATACAATTAGAGGGTTTTTTAGCCTCAATTTCTTAAAATACTCAACAAGATCTGGAATTGCAGTTACATTTTTTGTCTTTATGGTAAAGTGATTAAATCCTAACAAACTATGAATATCTACAGCAATAACTTTTGATGCACCTGCCCCTTTGAATAATTTCCCAAGAACTTTCATCGTTACAATTTCTCCAGGCAAAAACTCTCTATCTTGTCTTGCATATCCCATATATGGAATTACAGCAATAACCTGTGATGAAATTTCTTTAGCTTTTGATATCAATGACAATGCTTGTATCAAATTGGTATCAACTGGTGGATAAATTGACTGTACTACAACTGATTTTTTCTTAGACACTTTACCATTAAGCGTAACTTTACTTTCACCATCAGCAAAAACTCTAATTTCTGATTTTACTAGATTTGCCTTTAATTTGTTCGACAGTCTTTTTGCTAAAGCTTCAGATGATTTTCCTGAAATTACTGATAAACTACTCAACAAAGAATTGTGATTTGATGGGATTCTTAAGTTTTGAGAAGATCAATCTTCTCCAGCTCCACGACCTAAGTCACCAGTACCAAATTCATCTAAAACTTGATTTCTTTCTTCATCAAGCTTTCTAATTTCTTCATCCTCCCGTTTTTCATCTCCTTGATACACTGTTCTAATTGGCCATGGAATTCTAATGTCGTATTTCTTAAATTCTTCATACATGATTATTCTGATATCTGTTTTAGTTTTGAATTGTGCACCATAATCTCTAACATATACCCATAATGAAAAGTCTAATGATGAATCATTAAATTTGTTAAATCTAACAACAGGTTGATTTATGTCAACATGAATATCCTTATCACACCCACAGCTAGGTTTGTTGTCATCCAAGTAAGGACATCTATGTTGTCTAATTAGGTGTCTACCTCTTTCATCAATAACTTCTTTCATTGCACGTTTTCCGATTTTAACTAGGATTGAGGCTACTTGCTTTGGATTATTTAGATAAGACACTCCTACTTCAACAATTGCAGGCACCATTTTGATTTCTTTTGAATAATTAATAATTTGAGAATTAACAAGCTGTCTTGTTGGAATCACTGCATATGATTCATTTAATGCATCACGAATGAAAGTAACTCTGGGAGTAATTTTATGCACATATCCGTTATAGCCAGTATCTAACTGTACTCGCTCACCTTCTGCAAAAATCTTATCTTTTCTAATCAATATGTAAGCAAAATAGTTCTGCATGGTTTCTTGTAATGCTAATCCAATACCTATAGCCAGCCCTCCTGTTGCAGTTGCAAGTATTATCAAATCTATTCCCCACCAACTAATTACTCCAAGTATTACTGCAACAAATATTCCAAGTGGTAAAATCTGAGAAATTGATTTTGGAAGATCTTTTCTTTTTCTTTTAGCATAACCTGGTGGTTTTGATCCAGAAATTATTGGATCAAACCCATTAAATCTTTTTTCTTCTCTCCATGTATCTATAGGGAAAATCTCTTCAACATCTTGTCCAGTCTTTAGTTTTTTCCCAGATTCATTATTTCCAGAAACACAAGCATCAAAATATTGTTCATATTTTTTTCTTTCAGAAATTTTCCATTCTTCAAATGGATCTTTAACTAATTGTTCAAAACTTCCTATTGGTAGTCCTTTTGTTGTTCTAAATTCTTCCAGAAATTTTTTTCCCTCTTCGGTCTTTAACTTTTCTTTAAATTCCTCATCTGTTAATTCATCTGGTGTATGTTTTGGAGGTACCCATTTGTAGAATTTATGAAACAGATCACCATCATCATCAGGAAATCCACGTAATTCCTTCCATGATTCAAAATCTTCTTTCTCCAAATTTGATTTTTCTTTTTTACGAAGTATTATTGGAATTAAATGAGCAACAGAATACCCTATTACGAGAATGTTTATTGTATTGAGAATCTTTGCAAACGTTTCACTAGGCGACATTTTTTCTTCTGGATTTACAAAGGTATCATCTTCAAACAACGCAAATGATTGTATGTAAAAATTCACTGAAGTAATTAGTATGATTGCAAAAACTGGTAAAACTACTACTCTAACAAATCTTGAAAGATGCGGTCTTACATAATTCAATTTTTGCTTCTTTACCCATTTTGAAAATGTGCGATAAATTACTGTAATTCCAATAATGCCTACAATTAATACAATAAATGCTGCCTGAAGAGATTCTGATGAGGCTAGAAGCTGAGATATGCCTTGAAACTGGTCTACTTGGCCTGATACAGCCTCGATTATTTCTTCAGCCATTTGGATCTCCTTTTCTCCTTTTTCCTATCATACAAAGGTTAACTCCGTTTATGCTAGAATTTTTAATATAACTATTATAAAATTTAAAATTTTTAGGCATAAAAAGCGTGTAACCTTTAACAATGGTATTTGTACTAATAACTAAGTGACCTATCAAGAGACAGTTTGGGATTCTTCACCATCACTAAAATCCTACACCCTATCGAATTTTAGAACTCTTCCACAAATTCAGAAACTTGGGGAAGACATTCAATTCGAAATGGAAGTTGTTGGAAATGTATTGCCATTTAAAGCAAATAACTACGTTGTTGAGCAATTAATTGATTGGAATAATATTCCAAATGATCCTATGTACGTACTAACTTTTCCACAAAAAGGAATGCTAAAACCTGAACACTATGAAAAAATGGAGACTGCGTTAAAAAATAATTTGGATAAAAAAGAAATTACAGCCATTGCAAATGAGATTCGTTTACAGCTAAATCCACATCCTGCAGGACAGATGGAACTAAATGTCCCTACACTAAAAGATGGAACAAAATTATATGGAATGCAGCACAAATACAAAGAAACCTGTCTTTTCTTTCCAAGCCAAAGCCAAACATGTCATGCATACTGTAGCTTTTGTTTTAGATGGCCACAATTTGTTGGAATGGATGAAATGAAGTTTGCAATGCAGGAAGGACAACAACTAGTACAATATGTTAAAGAGCATCCAGAAATTAGTGATGTCTTATTTACAGGTGGAGATCCAATGATCATGAAAGCAAAAATTTTCTCAAAATATGTTGATTCTCTACTTGATGCTAAACTTCCTAATCTCAAAACAATTAGAATTGGAACAAAAGCTTTGTCATATTGGCCTTACAAATTTTTAACTGATTCAGATTCTCAAGAAATGTTAGATGTATTTAGAAAAATAGTTGATAGCGGTATTCATCTAGCAATTATGGGTCACTTTAATCACCTAAATGAATTAAAAACTGATGCAGTAAAAGAGGCAATTAAAGTAATTAGATCTACTGGCGCTGTTATTAGAACACAATCTCCACTTTTAGCTCACATAAATGATGATGCTGAAATGTGGGCAAAAATGTGGACTAAACAAGTTCAATTGGGATGTATTCCATATTACATGTTTGTTGTAAGAGATACTGGTGCTCAGCATTACTTTGGTGTTCCTTTAGTAAAGGCTTATCAAATTTTCAAAAAAGCATATTCATCAGTTAGTGGATTGGCAAGAACTGTTCGTGGACCTAGCATGTCAGCAACACCAGGAAAAGTACATGTTATTGGTACTGCAGATCTGCACGATCAAAAAGTAATTGTTTTACGATTCTTACAAGGTAGAAATCCTGACTGGGTTCAAGTTCCATTTTTTGCAAAGTACGATGAAAATGCAATATGGTTAGATGACTTGAAGCCTGCATTGACTGAAAAATTCTTTTTTGATGAAGAGATGAAAAATTTCAAAAAATCAAACCCCCTTGATGACTATCCTGAATCCTAAAATTATTTGTGAAAATCAGTCAAAGGTTTTTAAAATCAATTAAAGTTTTTTTAGTATTGAAAACAAAACTCTTGTTTTTATTTTTATTATTTGCTTCAGGTTTAGCAGGTACTGCATATGGGCATACAGTTGATTCTGTCGGAGAATATAGAGTAGAAATAGGTTGGATGAATGAACCAGTTGTTTCTGGTGAAACTAACGCAATTGAATTTTTTGTTAGTCCACTTGAGCCTGGATTAGAACTTGAAGACCAAGTTTTTAAAAATGGAATTGTAGGATTAAAAAAAACAGTTAAGATAAAATTAATCTATAAAGATGAAAGTATAACACTTCCTTTATCACCAGATCATAATATTCCAGGAAAATATTATGCATTCATTAATCCAACTATCTCTGGATTTTATCAAGCAAATATTTTGGGAACAATTGAAGATACCCCAATTAGTTTATCAATGCATCCACCAAAAGTTGAAGAACGTGCTTACATTGAATTCCCTGAACCTTCTGATCTTACTTTGAATCAAATAATTGATGGACATACTGCACTAATTAGTGATGTAAATGATTTGAAAGAATCTGTTATTTCTCTTGAAGAATCTAAACAGCAAATGGATATAGGATATATTGGAATTGGAGTTGGAATTATTGGAATTGGCATTGCAATAACTGCACTTGTAAAATCTAAAAAGAACTAAGTAGAATTTGAAATTTTATCTTGATTTTTAAATGAATGTTTTAATAATATAGGTCCAATAATAATAGTTCCCAATATTACAAAAATTAATGTAGAGAAAATATTTTCTGAAATAATTCCATAACCTAAACCTAACCCTGCAGTGATAAATGCAATTTCTCCTCTTACAACCATTCCATATCCTATTCGTAAGCCTTTGTTCTTATTTTTGAGTAATATGATAGCTGGAACACCCGCACCCAAAATTTTACCAAGAATGGCAATAACCAAAATTACTAAAAATAAAGATAGATCCACACTTAGGATATTTGTAATATCAATCTGTGCACCTATAACTGCAAAGAAAAATGGCGCAAAAATTATTTGTAATTCCCCAACAAACTCTTTTACTTGCCGCACTAACTTTGAACCTGCAATTCCCATTCCTGCTGCAAATGCTCCTACTATAGGATTAAGTCCAATACTTGCAGCAATAGCTGCTATACCAAAAGCTGAACCTAATGCAGTTGCTTGCTTTGTACCTCGTGATTCAAGGGAGGTTGGTCTCATAGTTGCAACAACATGAACTATCTTGGGAAGTAAAAATATAGAAGCTAATAGAAGCACAATCCACAAAATTAATGATTCTGAGATCTCAAATAACACCAATTCCAAAGATGGTAATGCATTTCCAATCACAATTGAAATAATTGATGATAAAATTGCTAATCCTAATACATCATCAAGAACTGCTGCATTAACTAAGATATTCCCTTCTTGTGTTTTCTCTTTATCTAATTCCTCTAGAATTGTTACAGCTGCTGCAATACTTGTTGCACTTAGAGTTGCAGCAATGATGAGTGCAACCATCCACTCAATTCCAAATAAAATAGAAATACCATATCCAAGTGCTAATGGGACAATCACTCCTGTGATACCGACAATGATAGCTTTAACCCCCGCATTCTTTAAACTAGAAAAAGGAAAATGAAGACCAGCTGAAAATAGAATTATAATTCCAGCAATTTGCCAAAACGATAAGATTAATTCATTTAATTCTATAATTGGCCTATCAAAGAATTGTATCCATCCACCAAATGCAAATGGGCTTAATATTATTCCACCAATCACAAAACCAATTATTTCAGAAATTCCAAAATGTTTGCAAATTCGACCTAATAGCATTGAAGGAATAACTAAAACCAAAATACCAATCAATGAAGGAATTGCATCAAATTCTAGAACCATTGATCATTAAGATTAAACTAAATTATTAAAACTAATTTTTAAAAATCAACTTTGAGATGTGCTTTTAGATTTATTCATAGAATTTTTTGAAATCTTGTAGAATATTGCTCCAACTCCAATAATCACTAATCCTACAAGCACAACTTCAATTTCAAATTGGAATCCCATATAGATTGAAATCCCTAACCCAAATAATGGAAGAATTGGAAATTTACCAATATTTATCGGAACTCTAAACTTTCTTTCAATATCAGGCTCGGTGTAACGTAATACAATTACTGCTAAATTTACTGCACCAAAGGTTATCACAATTGCAAAGACTGTAATGTTTGCAACAATTACAATATCTCCAATTAATGTAAAAATCAATGAAATGACTAAAATCAAAATGACTGCTATCCAAGGAGTTTTTGTTTTAAAATGAATTTTCGATAATATGGAAGGAAATACTTTTTCTTTTGCCATTCCATAAAACATTCTAGAACCTGCAACAAGTGTAATCAAAACTGTATTGGTAATAGCAAAAAGAGCAATTGATGAAAGTAAGATATGAGCTTGTGCACCTAATCCTCTTTCAGCTACTAATGCTATTGGTGCAGCCGAAGTTGCTAATTCTTCCCAATTTACAACTCGTACAACAGCTAAAGAAACTAAAATGTAAATTGTTCCAGATATTAAAACTGACAAAATTATTGCTCTTGGAATTGTTTTCCTTGGTTTTCTTACCTCTTCAGCAATATTTGCCATATCTTCAAATCCAATAAATGCAAAAAATATCAAAACAAACGCAATAGCAATTCCAGTAAATCCAGATGGACTTTCAAGATAATTTACAGGTTCTGGACTAGTAAATGTAAAACCAATAATAATTATCAGTATTAGTCCTGCAGCTTCAATTATTGTAAAAACAGTATTTGTCCATGATGATTGTCTAATTCCCACAAAATTTACAATTGAAAGAATAACTAACAATCCCATAGCAGAAATAATTATTGGAATGTCTACAAATTCAGCAAAATACCCGCCAAACCCTAATGAAACTGTTGCAGCAGTAATAATTGATGTGATGGCAGTTAGCCATCCTATGATAAATGCAAAAAAATTATTTTTAAAAGCATTTTTAATGAAAACATATTCTGCAGCAGCTTTTGGAAATACTGATGATAACTCCGCATAACTAAATCCTGCAAATAACGCAACAACAGATCCTAACGCAAATGAAATCCATACAGTATCTCCTGCAATACCTGTGGCTTCTCCAATTAAGACATAGATTCCAGCACCTAAAATCAAACCTACCCCATACATGGTAAGATGAAAAAGACCCATGTGACGCTTTAATTCAGACATTTACTACAAATCCTAAGACACCAGAAAATTTAATCCGTATCCTACAATGTAAGCAACCATTGCTGCCACACCCCCAATGATTAGTGTAATTATTCCAGCACGAATCATGGAACTTTTAACAATTTTTCCTTTTATCATTCCTACCAGAAAAAATGCAGAAAGAACAGAAATTGTAGAATAGATAAATGCATTTGAATTTGATTCAAACCCCAACACCATGAAAATCATGAATGGAACTAAAGGAATCACTCCAATCAAATTAAAACCAACAAAAGTACTAACAGAACTATCTAGTGGTTTCTTTTCGTCTTCAATTAAGCCTAATTCTTCTTTCATCATCGTATCTACCCAAACTTTTCTTTTAGATGTGATAATTCGTACAACATCCTCTAGTAATTCATCCTTGAATCCTTTCTCTCTGTAAATTTCTCTGATCTCATCAATTTCTTGTTCTTCTAAATTATCAATCTCCCACTCTTCTTGCCTTCTTTTCATTTGAACAAATTCATTTCGTGCCTTTGATGCTTGATAATTGGCAGCTGCCATTGAAAATCCATCTGCAAATAAATTTGCAAATCCCAAAATCAAAATAATACTAGGAGATAATGATGCTCCAACTACTCCGGCTACTATAGCAAAAGTTGTTACAGCACCATCAATTGAGCCATAAATAAAATCATCAAAATGCCATTTCATATTGATCCAAGAGCTCTCATGATATCAGTTTTACTAAAAATTCCAGAAATACCATCATTACCATCAAGAACTATTAATCCACTAACATTATTTTCTAAGAGGATTTTACATGCAACAGCTAAATCTTCATTGAATTTTACAGTGATTAATCCTTTGGTCATCACATCTCTTGCTAATGAAATATTCCCAAATCCTTCTTCAGATAGAAATCCTCTTCTAATGTTCTGTGAAAGATTAAATCCAGAATAATCTTCTTCACTACCAAGTTCAATTGAAATTCTAAATAAATCCCTAAATGAAATAATTCCAACTGCTTCTTCATTTTGATTTTTTACAATGATTCTTGAGATCTTCTTCTCCAACATTTTTCTTACAACTTTATACAATGGAGCTGCAGTATGAGTAAATTCATAATCATGAGTCATAAAATCAACTACTTTCTTTTTTCCTGAAAAGTTTTCTGCAACAAATGTAACTAGATCGCTTTTTGTAATAATTCCTTTAACTTCTTCATCTTTCCCAATTGCTAATGAGCTAATTCCTTTCTCAATCATAATTTTTGCTGAATCTTTATGATTTAATCCCTTATCTACAAACTCAATTGGTTTCATAATTTTACTGATAGGAATATCATCTAGTCCCTGCATTGTATTTTCTGAAAATAAAAACAATCCTATGTCTTTCTCAGTAATTATTCCAACATGTCTTCCATTATCTACAACAACTAGCCTACTAATTTTTGTATTCAATAGCATTCTAATTGCATCAGAAATTGTTGAATTTTTAATAATTGAAATTGGATTATTTGCTATTTCTTCTATTGACAATTCTTTTTTTATTGATTTTTTGTATAAAAACTAAAGTATAATTTCCAAATTTGATTACATTTTACCATTTCAACATTGGAAATAATGAATTTGTTTATATTGGAAGATTCTAAATTTTTAGTATGGCTAAATTCAATAAAATTTTAGTGCCTCTTGATGGTTCTCCAAACTCTATGAGAGGATTAGATAGAGCAATTGAAATTGCAAAAGGTGGAAATGCTGAAATAACTGGATTTTATGTATTTCATTTACCATTAGCTGCAGGGATAAAGTATACTGCAAAAATGAAGGATGAAGCACAGAAAAAAGCTGTTAAAGCAATTGGTCCTGCAATGAATAAAACTCAAAAGGCTGGTGCCACATTCAAATACAAAACCGGTGGTGGTCATACTGGATCTGAGATTGTTAAAGCCGCAGAAAAAGGAAAATTTGACATGATAGTTCTTGGAGCACGAGGTATAGGAGGAGCTAAGGAGACATTCCTTGGAAGTACCTCAAATTATGTAATGCACAAAACAAAGATCCCGGTATTAATTGTGAAATAATTCATTTCTAATTTTTCCATTTTTTCACATCCTTGATATTCTGTAAGTAAAAACCTACAAGTATAAGGAATATGAAAATTAAATTTTGATGGTGTAAAAAATGGTAGAAAGTAATTATGATATTTTAGGTATTGTAGAAAGTTCAACGGAGAAGGAAATTAGAGATGCGTTTAGAAGATTAGCACTTCAATATCACTCAGATCGTGGGGGAGAAAACGATCAATTTATCAAAATTAAACAAGCATATGAAGACATCAAAATTGGTAAAAAATATCCTGACACTGATCTTGAAAAACTAAAAAATTCTAAAGTATATTCTGGTGATTCAGAAGCTGATATTAGACGAAAAAATCAGATTCTAGGTCAAGAATTATCAAAAGAAATGAAAACTGCCGAAGAATGGGCAGCAGCTTTGAACAGGTCAGGTGCCACTGGAACAAGACTATTTGGTTCTAAAACTCTGGGAGAAATTGAATTAGAAAGGAAAGCAAATGGTGCTCTATCAATTAAAGGGAATTTTATGGCTGGAAATCTAACTTATGATGGTCCAATAATTATGCAAGGAAGTGTTTCAAGTCCTTCATGGACTGAGGAATTTAAAACTAATATTCATCTGACTTCAGGAGATTTCAAATTTGTTGATCCTGTTGAAAATAAATACAGAATTGAAAATGGCGCTACAATTATTGCAGATAATGGAAACATTGTAGTTGGAAATGTTTTTGGAAGAAAATTCAAAGTTGAAGATCCACAAGGAAGAGTTGGTATTTTTCAAATCATTGAACATAGAACACATCTCTCTGCACCAAATGGAAAAATTATAGCTGAAAACCTTGTAAATTCAGTATCAATAGAAGCAGATACTGCTATTATTCTAAATGTAGAAGATGATGTAACAGTAACTGCACGTGAAATTTTATTTTATGGTGGAAAGTTTACTTATGATTCAACTATTGAATTAAAACAAGGTGGAACCATTAGATTCTTTGAAAATTTTTCAATTCAAGGATTAAGTGGTGATGCAATTATCAGACTTGAAAATGGAAAAAAAATTCGTCTGTTTGATGTAAAAACTAAAAAAATCAGAGACTTATCGGATGAATTTGTTACCAATAAAGAAAATTATGGTAAAGATGACACAATGGTTGGGCATGGATTTACAATTACTTATGATATGCTAGATAACCTTTCAAAGAAACCATCTAAAAAACAAAAAAGCAGTTGGAAATCTAAATTTGGATTATAAGAAAATTGATCATTTTGGTTCTAATTGGTTGTATACTTTAGCAAAAAGTCTATTTTCTTTCTAATTATCCCAATTTCCTTTTTACTTCATATACCCTATAATCATATTTTTGTTTCAATTCAGCCACAACTAATTCATCAAAACTGTATTCTGAAAAACTTTTTGAAATATTATTCATGTTCTCTCCAATCACTATGCTGTTTTTTGGACATAATGAATTAATCTTAAAACATCGATTCACTGTTGGGCCGAAAATATCACTAATATTTGAAGTTGTACTCTCAGCAACTTTGACAGAGCCATATGTCAAACTAATTTTATAATCAATTTGAGGCATATTTTCAGCTTTGAGTTTCTCTTGTAACTTTTCATGTGATTCAATCATTGATAAGCAACATTCAAAAATATTTTTCAAAACTTTTTGATCTGCAATATTTACATTTGGGAATCTAAACATTAGAGCATCACCAATGTTTTTTACCACTTCACCATTATACTCTCGAATAATTTTTGCCATAAAGTTTAGGAAAATTTCATATAACTTTGTAACATCTTGATCAGATAATTTAGATGAAATTCTTGTCGAGTCTGACATGTCAATCACCCCAACACAATCATTTTGCTCGTGCTGAGAAAATTTTAACAGCATATCGCCTTCAAGTTGTTTGATTACCTTCTCTTTGCGTTTAATCTCAATTATTGAGTCTTGAAGCTTTTCAGCCATTGAATCAAATGCATGAGACAATTCACCAATTTCATCGCCTGTATTAATCTCAGTTCTTACATCAAAGTCTCCACTTGAAATTTTATTTGCAGCATTTTTTAATTTAGTTAGTGGCCTTGATAGTGATTTAGAAATACCAAAAGCTACAATTCCCATTATTATTGTAATTACTATTCCTGTTTCTAGTATTCTCTCTTGTAGAATTATTATTGGTTTTTCAACTTCTGATTCGTCAATTTCTGCAAGTAAAGTAATTCCTAAATCATCTGCACAATATGATGAACCAAATATTGGAATTCCTCTATAATCTTTGTAAAACCCAATGTATTCTTCACCCTCGTTGAAGCATTTTTGAACTGGCAAAGTATCTACTTTTTGTTCAAACACAGCATTTTCAAAAAATCTAGATTCCGATAACATCATAAACTTGTCATTTACGATGTACACTTCCCCTGTTTCTCCCAATCCACTTCTACTAATCAAAACATTATCTATTGATGCTGTCCTCATTCTTGAAATGATTACACCAATTGGTTCATCTCCTTTTTTACTATCACTTGCAACAATTGGTGAAACAACAATCATTTTTTTACCAGACTCTGCTGGTTCAAATTCTATAAAAGATTCTTTTTGACCTCTTTGAAAAAATGGATCATTAGTGAAATCTTCATCACTATTTGCTCCAAGAGAAAAGAAAACTTTTCCATTAGCACCAATAATTTTTACATCTTCAAACCCAATGGAAAATCCAATAAGCTTCTGAAAAGCTTGAATCTGAATTAAAAAATCTCTACGATTGTTTTCTTTTAATTCTTGAAATTCATTTTCAGAAGATTGATTCATTTGTGAAACTAAAAGTTGAATCATTGGATCACTTGCAAGAATATTATTTTGATCAATTCTTGATTCAAAAAGAACCCTAAGTGAATCTCCGCGCACACTTGATTCTCCTAATAATTGATCTCCTGCTCTTTGTTTTAGTATTTGATCTGCATAATTGAAACTAAGAAATCCTGTAATTGAAAGAGCAACAACTGATACGATCATTACCAAAAAAATTAGTTTTTTACCAAGATTGATTGAAATTACCATTTTAACTCTACATTCATTTTATGTTAATATGAAACCTTCTACAAATCTTGAGTTAATATATTTGGGTTAATTCTTTGATTTGATAATTACTTCTCATCGATGAAAATTAAATCAAGTATTTATTTAATGAGCTAATAATTTTAAAATGTGAAGTTTTTAATATTTTCAATAATTTTTACAATTTTAGCCTCAATTCCTGTCGTTTCTGCAGATGAGTACATTATTGATATTCCACTAGGAGCATATAATCCAGAATTAAACACTCCTGCTGAAGTATGGTATGATCCACCACAACTATACGCCACAGTAGGTGATACAATTACTTGGTATAATGATGACAAAGAAGGTCATACTGTTACAAGTGGAGAAGGATCTGGGAGATTTGGATGGATGAGTGATAACTTTGGAACTCCAAATGGAATTTTTGATAGCGGTAGATTCATGCCAGGAGAATCATGGTCATACAAATTTGAAGAATCTGGTACTTTTTCTTATTATTGCACTATTCATCCATGGATGGAAGGAGTGCTAATTATTGAAAAAGAAATTCCAGATTATCCACATGATGCAACTGGTGCAAAAATAGATTTTCCATTATTACAATATACACCAGATTTATCTTTGGAAGTTAATCTATCATGGGATCCACCTGTGATTAAAACTCATGAAAAAATACAATTTGTATATCAATTCTATGATCCTCAAACGAATTCAAATCTAGCAGAAATGAAATACAATTTTGTAATATTTCAAAATGGAAAAGAGATTTTCCGAGATGAAGGACTAAGTCAGATTGGAGGTGATTACAGAAATTTTGTTTTCAGTGAGTCTGGTTCAATCATAGTAAGGATTGAGGGAATTCATACTCCCTCTATATTTGCAGAAGAAAGTGTAACTGTCTTTGGAGATGTACAAAATAAAGAACAAAGATCAGTTGATTTTACTACTGCAGTTTATGATAATCCAAAAAAAACATCTCATGAAACCTATCACATTAAACCTGCTCAAAGACTTACCACTTATTACGAATTAATGCTATTCATTATTCTAATTCCAGGCATTCTGTTTATTGGAGCGTTGATTTGGTTAAAGAAAAAACCAAATATTTCACAGGAAAAGACTGGTTCTGTTAAAATCTAAAATAATAAAAAGAAATTAAAAATTGATGAATTAATCTAATCGATTAATTCAGTCCAACCTTTGACGAAGACTGAGTTCTTGTAGAGTGGAACTGGTTGTCCAACAGTAAAGTCCATTGGTCTCATCCAAAAGATTGCTTTTGTTGGGCATACACCGATGCATGCACCATCAGAAATACATCTTTCTGGGTAGAAAACAAATGCTTTACCTCTCTTCCAGCCTTCAACTGGTTTTACTCTAAGGACATCTGGACCTAATGTTGTACAGATTTCTACACATAGTGCACATCCGATACACATTTGTTCGCTGATGTCTGGAATAATTCCTACTGGCATAACAGAATTCAATCTTGATTTCTTCTTAATATAATTTGCCTTAGAATTTCTTGTTATAACGGCGTTTCAAATTTTATAACGGCGTTTAAAAATCTGATCGCAGTTGTATCAGAGTTTTTGATGTTCTATTATGAATGATTTGCGATCATTTTCTTTCAAACTAGTAAAAATCAGATTGCTTTGATTTTTTTTAATAAAATAGACACCTGTTTTTCCAGATTTAATAATCTGCTTTCCTCCTGGCGAAATGATCCATCCGACATTTTCTTTCTTTCTTGCCATTCCAGAAATGACAATTGATGAATTTGTTTGATTTGCCAGTGATGATAGAAGCATAATGCATGAATTTACAAATCTTGCAGATTCTAGATCATCAAACATGTTGTAAACTCCGTTAAATGAATCAATCACAACCAGAAATTTTTCCGTTGAAACTTTGGAGATAATTTCAGTTAATTTTTCTTCCCAGTTTTCTTTCTCAGGATGAAAAATTATTACATTATTATTTTTTGGGATCATACCAGATTTAACATAACCAGTGTAAAGTAAATCCAAGTCTACAAAGATAATCTGATGTTCGATAGAATTGATTAATCTATAAAGAAATTCGGCTTTGTGAAAAGGTTCAGAGCACAAAACTAAACTTGGAATATTTAGCTCAAACTCATTTTTGATATGTGCCAAATCATTATCTACAATTAACTCAGGATTTTTATCCAACACCACTTTAGCATTTAACAGATATAATAATGAATTTAACTTCAAAAGATATTTCTAATGATTTTCCAGATTCAAATAAAATCTATCTCAATAATGCATCAGTATCCTTGATGCCCACTCAAAGTATAGAGGACATGAAAGAATTTTTAATCTCATACAATTCAATTGGCCCTGATTCAAAGGATTCAGAGCCATTTGTAATTGAAAAACTACAAAATGTTAGAAAAATAATTGCAAAAATAATTTCGTGTCAGCCTGATGAGGTAGTTCTTACTCAGAGTACAACTGATGGAATAAATTTTGTAGCAAATGGTCTTTCTTTTGATGAAAAATCAAATATAATCATTCGTGGAATGGGACATGAACATCATGCAAATTATTATCCCTGGATTAAACTCAAAGACAAAATTTCTGTAAAAAATCTTACTATCGATAAAAATGGTTTTTTCGAATTAGATGATTTAAAATCTCTAGTTGATCAAAACACAAAACTAGTTGCTTTGAGTCATGCATTATACAATACTGGCTCGATATTACCTGTAGAAGAAATTGCAAAAATTCTTGATGATAAAATTCCATTCTTTATTGATAGTGCACAAACTGTAGGATGTTTAGGTGAAATGGATGTATCAAAGATAAAATGTAATTTTATGTCATTTAATGGCTCAAAATGGCTTTGCGGACCAATGGGTACTGGATTATTTTATTGCAATAGAAGATCAAGCGAATTACTGAAACCTATGACTATAGGAGGTGAATCTGCAATAATTTATGATGAAACTAATCTTGCTTTCAAAGAACTTCCCGACAAATTTCAAACTGGTTTTAGAAATTATGTCGGAATAGTCGGCTTGGAATCATCTGCAAGGTATTTGATGAAATTTGGTTTGAATAACATTAGACAAAAGAATCAGTACTTGTCAAATATGTTCAGAGAAGAATTATCAAAAATTCCTAATATTATTTTGTATGGACCTGATGATCCAAACGAAAGAACAAGCATAGTATCTTTTAATGTGAAAGGGCATGATTCCCAAAAAGTAGTAGATAGACTTGAAAAACAAAATATTATTTTAGCGGTTAGGGAAATTATGGAGCAAAAAATTATCCGAGTATCTCCTCACTTTTTTAATACTGAATCTGAAATGCTTCAGGTAATTGATGAAATAAAGAAACTATAGATTTTCTTGTTCTTCTATGACCATCATGGTCAATGTTGATTGAACTTTATTGATTTTTCTGATCTTGTTAGTGATAATTCCACGTAGTTTTTCTGCATCATCAGATGTCAATTTTAATACAATATCGTATACGCCATAGACACCTTGAACCTCATATTTGATATCCCCATCAGCTAGAATCTGTTTTACTTCGGCAATTATTGATTCATCTGAACCTAAATCAGAATTTAATAGAACATATGCAGTAGGCACAGGATGATTTTCATCAAAGAGTATTTAACTTTTCATAGTTCATAAATTGATTAATTACCAGTAGTTTCTATTGATATGAAACCAATAGATCTTACACTTACAATTTCAAAATCTATCCCAAGTTTTCCCGGTTCCCCAAAACCTCAATTCATTTTATGGTCTGATATCAAAGATGATGGATACAATCTTGAATTATTGTTCCTAAGTTCTCATACTGGAACTCATATTGATGCACCATATCATTTTGTTAAAAATGGAATCAAGATACATCAAATTCCTATTGATAGACTAGTTGGAAAAGCCATTCTAATAAAACTCAAAAAAACTAGAAACTGCCCTATTACAAAGAAGGATATTATTTTATTTGAAAAAAAAACTGGAAAAATTCCAAATGAATCATCGATTTTCTTCTTTACAGAATGGCAAAAAAATCTGACAAAGAACAATTATTTTACTGAAAATCCGGGACTGGACAAATCAGCTGCAGATTATCTTGTAGCAAAAAGAATCAATCTTGTTGGAATAGATTCTCCAAGTATAGATCTAGGAAAAGATGAATCATTTACTACTCACCATATTTTCTCAAAAAATAATATTCTGATAGTAGAAAATCTAACAAATTTGAATAAGATTCCTTCTAGGGAATTTAATTTTACAATTCTACCACTAAAACTAAAAGATGCAACAGGCTCACCTGTAAGAGCGGTAGCATCATAATTTTATTCAATATTTCGCAATGCTAAAAATACAGCAGTTTCCTATTACTCATATGAGCAAACCTGGGAATTTATGGAGAAAAGTTCATGGAAAAATTACAAAAAAACCAACAAACTTTTCTTGGTTGATCGAAGAACAATTAGCTGGTTCGGGATTTCCCACAACTTTTGATGAATTTAATTGGCTTTTAGATCAAGGAGTAAAATCAATTGTAACTATGACTGAGAATTCATTACCAGATGATTGGATAGAAGATATTGGTTATCTTCATGTTCCCACACCTGATCTAACTGCCCCTGATATGGATAAAATTGATTTAGCAGTGGATTTCATTCATGAACAAATTAGCAACAATCAATCTGTAATGGTTCACTGTGCAGCTGGAATGGGAAGAGCAGGAACAATCCTTGCATGTTATTTTGTAAAATATAAAAAATATGCAGCAAAAGATGCAATTAAAAAAATTCGAGATGAAAGACCTGGTTCTATTCAATCTGAAGTACAAGAACTAGCTATTGGTTTTTATGAAAAACATGTAAAAAATTAGTTCTTAGACAAATTCAGAAACTAATTTTCCATCTACAACTTTAATTTTCAAAGTTTTATTTTCTTGGAAAATCATAGTTAATCCTCCGTCTGAATCAGGATCTTCAACTTTTACAAGTTCTAACATTTTGATTGCATCAAATTTTTCCATTCATATCACCTATTCTGGAATTGACACGGTCTCAATTTTTCCATCAATTGCTTTGATGAACAAAAACCTGTTGTCTTTGAAGATAAAGGTAATTCCGTCTTCTTTATCAGGTTCTTCAACTTCAAGAATTGGTTGTCCTAACAGACCATCATATTTTGCCATATTGAATCTCTCAAAAAGTTCCTTATATCCCTAATTGACCTTGATATTTTTTTATAATAACCGTATTTCTAGGCATGTTTTTCAATAAAATTAGAATACAGAATTAATTTTCTACATATTTGGATAGCAAATGATACTTTGTTAAGTAATTTTTATAAATCTCAATTGTATTTTTACCTCTACTTGGAGTGACACAAAATGAGTCAGGAAGTTACTGCATTAACAAATCAAGCCAAAGAATTTTCAGTCACCCTCCAAAGTCTCCAAAAAGAAATCTCAAAGGTAATTGTAGGCCAAGACAAAATTATTGAAAAATTAATTGTTGCATTGTTATCTCGGGGACATGTTTTACTTGAGGGAGTTCCTGGTTTGGCAAAGACATTACTCGTCCAAACAATGTCTAATTGCATTAATTCTCAGTTTGTTAGATTGCAATTTACACCTGATCTTCTCCCTGCAGACATTTTGGGAACTAAAATCTATGATCATGCCTCAACTTCATTTAAAACAATCAAAGGTCCTATATTTTCAAATTTCATACTTGCCGATGAAATCAATCGTGCACCGCCAAAGGTTCAATCTGCATTACTTGAGGCAATGCAAGAGAACCAAGTAAGTATTCAGGGAGAAACGTATCAATTAGAAAAACCATTTTTTGTAATGGCTACACAAAACCCAGTTGAATCTGAAGGAACATACAAGTTGCCTGAAGCTCAGGTAGATCGTTTTATGTTTAAAATTCTAATTTCCTACCCAACAATAGAACAAGAATCAGAAATTATTCAAAGATTCACTGAAGGAATTTCATATCAACCAGCAAAAATTCTATCGAATGAAAAACTTTTAGAAATGCAAGATTTTATACCTAAAATTTATGCTGATGAAAAAGTTAGAACATATATCACACAAATTGTAGATGCAACAAGATTTCCAAATAAATATGATCTACAACTTTCTGAACTAATTGAATATGGTGCATCTCCAAGGGCATCATTATGGTTAACCATATCTGCAAAAGCAAATGCATTTTTACAAGGAAGAGGATACGTAATTCCAAAAGATGTACAAGACGTAGTTAATGATGTATTGCGACATAGAATTATTTTAACTTATGAAGCAGAGGCAGATGAAGTCACAACAGATGAGATCATAAAAAAAATTATTGATAAAATTACAATTCCGTAATATTAGAATATTTTCTGGTGAGAAAATGCTCCAAACAAAAGAAATGTTAAAAAAAATTAAAAAATTAGATATTAAAACAAAACAACTAGTAGATGGAATAATTACTGGAAATTATAATTCTATTTTCAAAGGACAAGGAATTGAATTTTCTGAAATAAGGGATTATAGAGCAGGTGATGATATACGAGCAATAGATTGGAAAGTTACTGCCAGATTTAATCATCCTTACATCAAGGAGTTTATCGAAGAAAGAGATTTGCAAGTATATTTTATTATTGATATTTCTGGTTCTGGAAGTTTTGGTACAAACATCTCAAAAAAAGAAAAATCTGTTGAGATAATTGCTAGTCTAATGTTTGCAGCACTTCGAAATAATGATGGTGTTGGAATTTTTCTGACTACAGAAAATGTTGAAAAATTCATTCCAGCAAAGAAAAGAAGAAAACACATCATCCAATTATTGGATTTTCTGACCACTTTTACGCCTAATTCTAGGAAAACTAACCTCAAAAAATCACTTGAAGAAATATCAAAAATAATTAAAAGAAAAAGCATTGTCTTTGTAATCTCTGATTTTATTGATAATAGCGATTATCTTAAACCACTCAAACTACTACGAAGGCGTCATGATGTAATTGCTTTGAGAATAATTGATCCTAGAGAAAGAGAGATTCCTGATGTTGGGATGATAGAGCTAGAAGATGAGGAGACAGGTGAGCAAATTCTAGTAGATACATCAAATGAAGAATTTAGAAATTCATATTCAAGATTGATATCTGAAAACGATTCAAAGTTTCAATCTAGTATGATGAAGATAAAAGTTGATACCGTTCCCTTATTGACCGAACAAGACTATTCAACATCACTGAAAAAATTCTTTAAGAAAAGGAGTAAGTAAAAATGGCAGGATTTGATAATCAATATGTTCTAATTTTTCTTTTGGTTATACCTGCATTATTTTATTTCTACAATAAAATTCTAACAAAAAAGAAAAAAGCAGCAATACAATTTAGCAATTTATCATTTATCAAATCTGCATTAGGAAACAAGAAGAAAACTAAACGAGACTCTTTGTTGTTTTACATATCAATTTCAGTAATTGTATTGATGATAATTGGATTTGCAGATCCTCATATCCCATTAGAACAAACTAAAGAGGGTGTGAACGTAGTTCTAGTGATTGATAATTCTGGAAGCATGCAAGCAGAAGATTACCCTCCTAACAGATTGGAATCTGCGAAAAAATCTGCTGAAATTTTACTAGATTCTCTTCAACCAAAAGACAATGCAGGTATTGTAACTTTTGAAACAGGGGCTACCACTGCTGCATATCTAAGTCCATACAAGGATAAGGTGATAGATAAACTCAGAGATATTCTGCCAAGGGAAGGCAAAACTGCAATAGGTGATGGATTGAGTCTTGGAATTGATATGGCTATATCCGTACCAAATAAGCAAAAAGTAGTCATCCTCCTCAGTGACGGTGTTAACAATGCAGGAGTGATTACTCCTAGTGAGGCAGTTGCATTTGCCAAATTAAATGACATTCAAGTTTACACCATTGGTTTAGGTTCAGAAAATAAGGTAGTTTTGGGATATGATTTTTTTGGTAGGGCTCAATATGCAGAACTTGATGAAACAACCCTTAAGACAATAGCTGAGAATACTGGTGGAAAATATTTCAAGTCAATAGATTCTATGACTCTTGAAAACATCTACAAAAATATCAGTCAAGATATTAAACGAGAGCAAGAAGATACCAGCATAAAAGACTGGTTCTTTGCAGCATCACTTGGATTGTTCTTTTTACAAATCTACATGAGATATGGTAAGGGGAGAATTATTCAATGAGCAAAATATGTTTATTATTTTTATTATTTTTAATTGAATTTCCATTTGTATTTGCAGAAGACATTGTGATGTCTGTTGAACAATCACAGTATTATTTCAAGATTGGAGAAAATGCTGTAATTCCTCTGGAAATTCAAAATAATTTCAATCAACAAATATCTGGCATGCTACAATACACTATAACTCAACAAATTAGACAAGCAAACACACAATTTTCAAGCTCTAACACACAAGCATCTATGTTTACCGTTAATGAAGGAACCCAGATAGTTTCATTAGACTTTGGAACTAGTACCTCACCTGCTATTCTTTCAGTAAATCTGAATTTCATTTACAATGATGGAAATCAAATGAATGTCTCCTTTGATCCAATCACAATTCATTTTGTTACAGATGAATCTCAAAAAAATAACGTACAAAATAAAATGCAAAGCTCATCTCAGCAAGGAGCATCTGCTCAGAATAACCCCTCAAGTACACAACAATCTCTTCAACAAAAATTAGATCAGATAATGAATCAACCGTCTCCTATAGCCCAAGATCCACAACAAAGACTTCAAAATAATCAATTAGCACAAGACAGCAATGCTTTAAAAAAAGAAATTCAAGAGCAATTACAAGAAGAAAATAGCCTCAAAAAAACATTTGAAAATCAACTTGCATCTGCTAAAGATTTTCAAAAATCTCATCATGAACTTTTGAAACAGGGATACAACGTAACTGGTGGAAATCTGAATCCTAGTTCTGATTCAACAGGAGATTTTGAAGTAAATTATCAAAATGAGCAAGGAAAATGGGCAAAAATTGAGGGAAGTATGATAAATGGAACCATAACTAAGATCCAAAAGCAAACTCAGGAAGAACAAGAAGGATTATTAGCTAAACTCAGAGCAGATCCTACTTTTCAAGACTATGAGAACCAATTGATTCAAGATACATTTGTAGAGCAGAATTTAGAATTTATTTTTGATCAAAACATGACTTCTATCTCATTAGTTTACAAAAATGATGAAACACAGACTGCAACAATTGTAGCAGATTTTAAAAATGATGAATTGGTAAACATTCAACTTGAGAAACCATGGAAAGATTACTCACATCTGTATCCACTTTTGATACTCGTACCTGCAGGTATCATTGCATATTTTCTATATGAAAAATTAAAAATTAAAAAGAAAATTCCCTCAAAGCCCCCCATTTCTAAAGAATCAAAAAAATTTGATTATGTCTTAGAATCAAATAATTTACTAATTGAGGCAAAAGATAATTTCAATAAAAAACAATACAAAGATGCTTATGGTAAAGTCAGTCAAGCAATCAGACTTTTCTTGAGTTATGAATTAAAATTAAACAAGGAAATTACAAACGAAGATCTAATATCCCATCTGGAGAATAGTGTTTATCCTATATCTGATATTAGATATTGTTTTCAACTTTCAAGCTTAGTTGAGTTTGCAAAACTTGATGCAACTGACGAAGATTTCAACAAAATGATTAGTATTGCTCAACAACTTTTTCATAGAAAACATAACAACCTGAAAAAATAATCAAAATACTGCTATAGTTATTTTTAGTAAATATTCAAACAGGTCCTAATTGATTGTGATTTCAATTTCACTAGAATTATTCTTGATACTACCAGTTTCTGTATAGTCATGCTTTTGCCATGATGCAAATGCCTCAGCGCTAATCTTGTGCTTGCCTTTTCCTAAATCTGAAGCTTTGAATACAAATTTCTCATCAAAGTCAAAAAGTTCTTGCCTTACCTCTTCTTCAGTTAGTCTGATAAATGGCTCAAAATTTTTGGCTACCTGGACCCAAATTCTTCTATCTTTCATTGGATTGACTAGTTTTGGATTTCTGGTCCAAAAGATTGATGCCTTTCTATAGGTATCAATGGTCCTGCCTAATTCCTTCTTTCTGAATCCACCTGATGTCAATTTAATACCATATTTCATTTTGAAAGAAACATCATTGTTATTGTAGGCTTTAGTCCAATTTGCTTCATTAAACGCATTTCTGAGGTCTCCTTCAACTGAAAATTGTACATTAATCTCCACATTTTCATCAGATGAGTACTCATCCTTGGAATTTACTAGTTTTATCTCTGAAATCTTACTTTCTGCCATTCCTACCGCTCATAATGATTTATATCCGCAATAAGTGCTTTTTCTGAATACATGAACGCACAAGTGATCAGTTCTGAACCAAAAGAAATCAGCCTTTCTATCACTGAGACTGATATAGGAATCTTATACATTATTCAACATGAACTCCTAAAAGGATCAAATATTGATTTTGCAGGAGTTATAGTAAAACATCCCCTTACCAATGAATGCTGGATGAGAATTAACTCCAGTACAAAACCTCTGGGAGAAATTAAAAAAGCAACAGATTCCGCAATAAAAATGGCAGAAGAGTTCAAGCAACTATTTAATTCTAAAATTAAGGTAAATTAGATTGAAATTTTGCCCCAAATGTGAGGTCAAATTAAAGAAGGGTACTTCTGGTCTTGAATGCTCAAAATGTGGCTACATAGAAGGACAAAAAGTAAAAGAGACAAAAAAAATTGTTGAAGAAGAAAAAGAAGATTTTTCACTTTTAGCTTTTGAAGGAGATGAAGGAGAAGATATTCATCCAACAATCAAATTAGAATGTGAAAAATGTGGTCATGATGAGGCAGTTTGGTGGATGTTTCAAACTAGAAGTGCAGATGAACCTACAACAAGATTTTATCGCTGCCAGAAATGTAAATACACCTGGCGAGATTACACATAACGTTTAACTGGAACTTTAAGTCAAGAAAATTGATTTGACTTTTGGAGCAAAAACAAGTGGTTCTGATGATCTAAAGGCAATCATATCTGCAATATCTACACTTGTTGAAGAAGCTACTTTTGTTGCAACAGCAGAAGGAATTACCTTCAGAGGGATGGATCCATCTCATGTCGCTTTAATTGATATTTCTTGGCCAAACTCTGCATTTGAAAAATATGAATGTGATAGTGATATTAAATTTGGAGTTAGAATTGATGAATTTTCAAAACTTATCAAAAGAGCTGACAAAAAAGATAGCATAGAGATTAGCATCTCTGAACAAAATATGTTACTAGTTACTGTTGGAAAAAATAAAAAATACAAAATGCGTTTAATTGAAAGTTCTGCAACAGATACACCATTACCAAAAATTCCGTATGATTCTAAAATAATTTTATCCTCCTCAAAGTTTGATAAAATTCTCGGCGATGTGCAGGTAGTATCTGATTATCTAACAATCCATACATCTGATTCTAAGGGTGACTTTTCAGGTAAAGGAGATTCCGGAGAGGTAGTGATAGATTTGGATAAAGAAGATGAAGAGATTGAAGAAATCTCCTCAAAAGAAGACAGTATTGGAACTTACAGCCTTGAGTATCTGAATCCTGTAGTAAAGGCAGTAGGTACCACTGCAGGCTTTATCACATGTGAGTTTTCAAGCGCAAAACCTCTCAGAATTGAATTTAAGGTAGCAAATATTGGCAGAATTCACTTTTACTTGGCCCCACGCGTGGAAAGTTAAAGCATTTAAAGATTAACTAATTCAGGTACTTTGAATTGAGACTCGTAATAAAATATGGCGGAACATCAATCTCTGCTACCAAAGACATTCAAGCAATAGCTAAACAGATTAACTCTTTATCAAAGAAACATCAAATTGTAGTTGTTTGTTCTGCTATTAGTGGAACAACTGATGATCTAATAGAGATATCTGAATCAATAAAAAAAGAAAATAAATCAAAAGCTGAACAACTTGCATCAAAGATTACAAATCGACACAAACAGTTAGCAAAACAGACAATCAAAAAATCTGATCTACAAAAAAAATTATTAAGAAAACTAGATGAAGATTTTTCAGAACTTCTTGCTTTAATTGATGGAATGGTATTACTTGGTGAGGTTACATCAAGATCAATGGATTATCTCATTTCATTTGGTGAAAGACTATCGATAAAATTAATCTCAGCAGCAATCAATGATTCAGGAAAAAAATCAATTCCTCTTACTGGAAAGGAAGTTGGAATAATCACTGATTCAAATTTTGGTGAATCAAAACCATTAATGGATACTACCAGACTTAGAGTATCAAAGACTGTAGATAATTTATTCTCAAAGAAGATTGTTCCTGTAGTGGGAGGATTTGCAGGTGCAGATCAACACGGACATGTAACTACATTTGGTAGAGGTGGTTCAGATTATTCTGCAACAACTATTGGTTCTTGTATAAAGGCAGATGAAATTTGGTTGATGAGTGATGTTGACGGACTAATGACTGCTGATCCAAAAATAGTAAAGAATGCAAAATTACTAAAAGAAGTTTCATACATTGAAGCAGTTGAGATGGCTATGTTTGGTGCCAAGCAAATTCATCCAAGAACCTTTGAGCCCTTACTATCAAAGAAAATTCCAATGAAGATTAGAAATTCATTTAATGTCAAAAATGAAGGTACCTTAGTAACTGTATCACCATCAGCATCAGTAAAAAATACTGTCAAATGTGTAAGTAATATTCAAAATAATGGACTAATTGATATTCGAGGTGGCAGTATGGTTGGAACTCCTGGAACTGCAGCAAAAATATTTGAAACATTAGCAAAATCTGGCATTAATGTAATGATGATCTCACAAAATCCATCCGAATCAAGCATAACAATTGTGGTAAAAAATACTGATCTTGATAAAGCAGTCAGTGCACTAGAGATGGAATTATTGGGAAAAATTATCAAAAAATTGGAAATTACTACTAATGTGGCCATTATTGCATTGATAGGTTCTGGAATGAGAGGAACAGTTGGAGTAGCATCAAGAGTATTTGGAGCAATTGAGAAAAATAAAATCAACGTATCCATGATAACCCAAGGTTCATCAGAACTAAATCTTGCTTTTGTTGTTAAAAATTCTGATACAAATGCAGCAGTTCGAGCACTGCATAACGCATTTGAACTAGACAAAATCAATTGAGACAAAATCATTTAAGGGCATAAACCAAAATAGATTTATTGAAAAAACTAATTGCTGTTTTGTTAATTGGAGTTTTAGCCATTGGTCTCATTTCACTTTCTTCCATTTCTGATCAGTTTGCAGATGCAGGTTCAAGAAAAAAAATCCATTTCACTCAAACTATAACCTCTTCTCAAGATCCTGGGCTAGGACATGAGAATCATCAGTTAGCACTAATTCTTTCTCCAAATGAAGGAACTTTGTATGATGGCTCTATGACATTTACCTCAAGTTCACCTGTTCAGATAGTTGTTTTACATGAAATTAATCCTCAAGATTCAAAAGGACAGCCAACATGGACTGTTGATGGAAAAACAATTTATGGATTATCTCTAATTGATTTACAGGAAAAATCCGGATCTTTTGAGTTTACAGGAGCTGCACTTGCATTACATTCTCCAACATCAAAAGAATTTACTTCAACTGTAAGTGTTGATGGATGGATTAGAGGACAGCCTACTGAAGTGATTATGCAAAAAATTGAATTAGAAAAAGAAGAACCATCATCACTACTTTCAAGAACTAATGTGCCTGCTACCATTCCAATGCATAAAGGAATCTACAATGGAAATCAAATTCTTTACATCATTACAGATGGAAGTGATAAAGAATATGCAAAAGAATTATCTGAAAAACAAGAATGGAATGTAGAGGTAGCACCTGTAATTGCAGATGTTCCTAAAGATACACTACAAAAAATATTCATTTTTAAAAATGGAGTAAAAGGTGATGGAATCTATGGATTCCAAGATGAAGTATTTTCTAGTACTCCTTCACAAGAATCTGAATATAGTGCACTAAATTCTGTAATTGAAGTTACCTGGAAAAAAGGTCAAAAAGAAATAGTATTTGAATCTGCTACCGATATTATTGATGCTCAAGAAAAAGGTAGAATAGAATTTAATGAAACAGGAATAGTACTAAACTCTCCACAGATTACTTGGCCTGATGGACAGATGAAGATACGTTCTGACAAAGAAATAACTGATGATATGCCATATGGTGGGGGACAAATAATAGAAATCAATGAAGAAGAATTGACAGTTACTTTTGTTGCTCATAGAGGTTGGGGACCTGATGGAAGAACAATTTACTACATTGTAACTGATGCTACTCCTTTAGGACCTGCAGAGACAATGGGTGTTGTATCATCTCCAAGTTCTGCAAATCTGATTGCACATTCTGGAGCAGTAGATCTTTTCCAATTTAAAAATGGAATTAAAGGTTCTGGTCCATTAGGATTCCAAGCAGGAATTGCGGGTGCATCCCTTGATGATAAAAATTACAGTCCGATGTGGCGAATTTATCTAGTTGAATGGAATAATCCCGAATCAGCAAAAATTTTGGAGACAAAATCAGATATTGATGCATTTCGTGCTGATGGTTTACTTTCAGTTAGTATTGCCAGACCACTAAACAGTGATCATATAGTTAATTGCCCATTCATAGATCCATTCCAATAACATATTCCACTAAACGGATAAATTACTTGGCAGAAAAATTATTCTTAATTGACTGGTAAACTCAACATTGTTGGTGTTGGCCCCGGACATCATGATCACATGACATTTAGAGCCAAAGAAGTAATTGAAGAAAGTGATACTATTGTTGGCTATGAAACCTATGTAAATTTAGTACAAGATCTAATTGAAGGCAAAACAGTATATCGTTATGCAATGACACAAGAAGTTGAAAGAGCTCACCAGTGCATTGATCTTGCAAAGTCTGGAAAAATTGTTTCACTTGTATCAAGTGGAGATCCAGGAATTTATGGAATGGCTGGATTAATTTATGAAACACTTGCAGAATCTAACTGGGATCCTAAAGAAGGTCTGCAAGTAGAGATTGTACCAGGCGTATCGGCACTAAATTCATGTGCATCAATTATTGGCTCACCTCTTATGACTGATTTTGCAGTAGTTAGTATGAGTGATCTATTAGTTCCATGGGAAGTTATTGAAAAAAGAGTTGAAGCAGCAGCTCAAGGTGACTTTGTAATTGTTATTTACAATCCTGCAAGCAAAAAAAGAATTCATCAATTACAAGATACAAGAAAAGTTCTTTTAAAATATAGAAAACCTACTACCCCTGTAGCAATAATTAAAGGAGCATTTAGAGAATCTGAAACAATTGAAATGACTGATTTGGAAAATCTACCTAACCACTCTGACAAATTAGGAATGATCAGTACTGTAATTATTGGTAATTCATCAACATATACTTACAAAGATTTAATGATTAACCCAAGAGGATACAAATCAAAGTATAATTTAGAAGAACAAACTAATCCAGATCTTAAAGTCTAATAGCTTTTCTTAATTGCTTCATTAACTTCTTCACTCAGATTTAGCTTTTCTCTAATTGGAGAAATTACTTTCACCAAATAATTTCCAACAGTTTGTTTCAAATCTCCTGGGTGTAGTTTCTTTTGAGCAAAATCTGCTTCAAGTTGTTCATATTCAAAATATGATACATTTCCACCAAATTTTTCAGGTCTTTCAACTTTCATCTCATTAAAATCATGAAAGATTATAGTTCTTGAAATTTCTAACAATGGGTTATTTTGAATATTTGCTTCCTCACACCAGGCTTTGCTAATTTTTTTCTTTATTTCTTCATCTGAATTATGAATAAAAACCCCAGAATTTGGATCAGATTTACTCATTTTACCTAATATTTGAGAATCATTAGTGTCTGCAGGTTTTGAAAGTCCAGGTAACAGTTTGTGATGTACCGCTACAGGAACCTTCCATTTCATTTTGGGAAAAATTTCTCTAACTAACATGTGAATTTTTCTTTGATCCATTCCAGCATGTGCAATATCGACATCTAATGAATGGATGTCTACTGCCTGCATTGCAGGATAGAGTAATTTAGCAAGATCTATTTTTTTATCATCTTCAGAGCGTCCCATTATTGTAAGAGTTCGCATAGTTCTTGCAATTGACATATGTTTTGTAAATTTTACAAGTTCAGACCAATACTCAGTTTTTTCTTCATACAATTTTGAGCCTAAGATAATTTTTGCATCAGGACATACTAACTTGAATGCATCTTGATAATATTTTGAGACTTTTGATATTGTTTCCCAATCCCCTCCAAGTTTATCATTAATTAGCGTGTGCCAATCTGCAAGAAATATTGTACAGTTTACTCCAGCTTTTACAAAATCATTAATTTTGAAACCTGTGCTGATTAAACTACCAAGATGCAAAAATCCTGAAATTTCAAGACCAATGTAGTGTTTTGGTGATGAATTTGATTTGAATAACTCGATTAACTCATCATGAGTGACAACTTCTTCAGTTGGTGGTTTTTCAATCAGATCTACTTTTTCTGTAATATCCAAATCAAAACAAGTTTTATGATCTAAACGTATAAAGTTATTCAAAAAATTTAGACGACTTTGGAAACTTTGAATATGGGATGTCTTTGTTCCATATATGACTCTTGAAGATGGATTAAATCTAATTGAAAATTACAAAAAAGCACTTCAAAAATTTCTAGATACGTTACCTGAGCAATCAGTACAACTAGGTTCAGAAATGGTAAAAACACTTACAATGAATTCAAAAAATGAAATTGCAAACTTGGATGCAATTGAAAAAGCACTCAAAAAACCTGCAAAATATGAATCAGGTTTGTCAGAATAATTTCTGAACCCTACTTACAATTCTTTTTGTGTTTTCTCAATTCATCTTGAGTGTCAAATTCAGTTCCACACACTCGACACTTTTCTTTTTTCTTATTGTGTGCTTTTTCTTGATGCTTCTTTAATCTTTCAGAATCAGGAAGAACTGTTCCGCATTTTTTACATTTTAAATCATTACTACTAGAACCAAATAACCCCATACTGAAAATACTCGTTCATACTAGAAATAGTTTTTATGAAAAAATCTTAAACTCACTATTCTATTCCTGATTCATCTAGACTTTTCCGTGGTTTTATGCTAAGATAAAATGCATGGGTACTGATTATAAACGCCGCAAGAAATACCTTGGTTGCAAAAACCAAATTCCATGGTCTATCAGGATCTGGATAAGCAACTGATAATCTATCTATATCTGGAACCATTCCATCTACAATCCCTGCCGTAATTTGTGCATTCAATACTGTAAAATTGTATATCACTTCATAAAGTGTAATTATTGAAAATCCTAAAAGCATTAACTGAAGTAATGCCATCTTTGTTCCAACAATTTTATTTCCTGCAGTTCTTCTCCAACCAATTCTTGAAACACAATACCATCCAATTATTGTAGAAAAAAATATCCATGTGGATACTCTTGCAAAGTTTTCAAACGGAATTGTAGTATTATGAATTGCTTCTCCCATCACATATGTTCCATTTTCAATCCATTCTATCATTGTAACATACACTCCAAATACTAGAGTGGATAACATAATTACTCCACAAACATAGAAAATATACAGATAGACTTTGTAGCCTGAATCTGTTTTTTCAAGATGACGTGGTTTCATAATGCCGTTTGCCAATTTTTGAAATATAAAAATTCATGTTTCACCGATGAGATTTATAGACTAGTTATAAACAGCATTACTGTTGAAGATTGCAATTAACATCCCAATTGTAGGTAAAGAAGAGATATCTGCAGTCACTAATATTCTCAAAAATGGCGCTTTAACATCATCTGCTAGTCAAGGTGGAAAACATGTTCAAGATTTTGAAAAAACTGCTGCCTCTTTTGTAAAATCCAAATACGTTATTGCTGTTAATTCAGGTACTGCTGCACTACAAGCCGCACTACACGCATTAGAAATTAAAAAAGGAGATGAAGTTTTAGTTCCGTCGTTTACTTTTGTTGCAACTGCAAATGCTGTTGTCTCAACTGGAGCTAAACCAATTTTTGTTGATATTCTAAAAGAAAATTATACAATTGATCCTGATGATTTAGAAAAGAAAATTAATAAAAAAACTCGTGCTATCATACCTGTTCATCTTTATGGTAATGTGGCAAATGTAGAAAGGCTTTCTGAAATTTCAAAAAAACATAATATTCCAATTATTGAAGATTCAGCACAATCTTTAGGTTCAACTTACAAAGGTAAACATACAGGAACTTTCTTTGATATGGGTTGTTATAGTATGTATCCTGCAAAAGTAATGACTGCTGGTGAAGGTGGTTTTATTGTTACTAATAATAAAAAACTTCGAGATAAATTACTGATGATTAGGAATCATGGAATGGTTCATGGATATGATACTAAGATTTTTGGACTTAACTTACGATTACCAGAAATAAATGCTGCAATTGCAACTGTTCAAATGAAAAAACTTTCGAACTTTTTAAAATCTAGACAGAAAAATGCACAACTACTATCAAACCTAATATCTGATCTAAATGTTATTCTTCCAAAACAACGAAAAAATGAAAATGTGAATTGGTATCTCTATACAATTGCAACTCAAAACCGTGATAAAGTTTTGAAAAAACTAAATGAAAATGGGGTTGGCGCTGCATCTTACTATCCAATCCCAGTTCACAAAACACCATATTACAAATTAAAAACAAAGCTTCCAATTACTGATTGGGCAGCATCTCATGTAATTTCATTACCAATTCATCCAGGTGTCACTAAAGCAAATATTGAATTTATTGCAAAAACCCTACATGAAATACTATGAATATCATAGCAGAGGCCATTGGAGAACTCTGTAAGGTAGTTTTACCTATACCTGTGGAGTATTTTAAAGGAAATCCAAATTCATCCATAGCTATTTGCACCCTTTCAAGCATGAATTTGCTCAAAAAATTCTCCAATTCTGAGATTTTAAAAGATATTTCTATAGTGGGGAGACTCTTAACTGAAAATAAAGGAATTGATTCTATCATTGAATATGTAAACAATCATCAAAAAATTAACACCATTGTTGTTTGTGGAAAAGAAGTTTGGGGACATAAATCTGGTCACTCGTTATTTGAATTACACAAAAATGGAATTGATAAAAATAATAGAATAATTAATTCATCTAGTCCGGATCCTTATCTTACAGTTTCTAGATTAAAAATAAAATATTTTCAAAATAATGTGAATCTTGTAAATTTAATTGGCGAAACTGATTATGAAAGAATTGTATCTAAAATCAAATTCACTTAATAGCCATTTCGTTGTCTTTCTCTATTGATTTCATTTTTCTTTTTGTATTCATCTACAATATCATCAGGTGTAAGATCAAGCTCTAGTGATGCTTGAACAACAAAATGCCAAATATCAATTAATTCCTCTCTTGCTTCAGATTCATTAAATTTTGTTGGTGTTTTCCACCATTTCCAATTTGTAGTTCTTTGAAGTTCTACAGCTTCATGCATTATTGCAGTACACAATGCAGAGACCCTGCCTTCAGAATCTTTTGGATATCTATCTAAATTCATCATTTCAGATAGACCTTTTTGAAGTTTGAATATTGTATCTAGTCTATCTTCAGACATTTCTTGTGTCAAGGATGAGTTATTTTGAGAAATAATTGAACTTAAGTCTTTTTAGAAGCGGATCATTTTTTCATAAATTTTAATTCGCTTTGAAATATCTCCATTTTTGATCCCAAGTAATCCATCTAATCCGTATTTTTCAACTGCAAAAGATCCTAATACATTTCCGTACACTACTGCTTTTTTTATTTCAGAAATACTAGTAGATTTTTTACTTGCAAGATATCCTATCATTGCACCTGCAAAAGAGTCTCCTGCACCTGTAGGATCTACTACATCCTCTAAGGAAAAACCTGCTGTAGGAAATATCACATCATCATAAAACATTAGCGAACCATGCTCTCCTTTTTTAATAATCACGTATTTTGCTCCCCATTTCATCATTTTTTTAGCACATTTTATCAAATTGAATTCTTTTGTAAGAAGTTTGGCCTCTTCATCATTAATGACAACTGCATCAACAGCTTTAATCATTTTAATCACTGCATCTCTTTTTGTAGAGATCCAAAAATCTATCGTATCACACATAGAAAATTTAACATTATCAAATTCTTTGATTAATGACGTATTTTGTTCAGGATCATTATTTGCTAGATACACAAATTGAGATTTTCTGTAATCATCGGGTACACTTGGTTTAAAATCAGCTAATACATTTAATTCTGTTTTCAAAGTTGATCTAGTGCTTAATGTATCGTCATATTTGCCATCATAGCGAAATGTTTTACCATTTTTGATTGTTAATCCCTGTAAATCCAAATGCTTTGATAGTATCTTATGGTGATCTTTAGGAAAATCTTTGCCAACTACAGCAATTAATCCTGTGTTTACAAAATTGCTTGCTGATATTGCAGCAAAAGTTGCTGCTCCTCCTAAAACATTTTTTAATGTTTTTTTTGGTGTTCTAATTGTATCAAGTGCTGTAGAACCAAAAACAGTAAGCATTTACAACGAAATTAATTTTGATGTATAAATTCTCTTGCCTGCTCTTCTGTTGGATAATAAACAAATGGTACATCAATAGAAGTAATTATCAAATCATATTTTGTTATACCTGTAATTTTTACTGATTCGGATTCTTCATTATTGGAATCTGTATGAAAAGTTCCTTTTACAAAACTACTGTCTAATGGGTGTAACGTAAAAGGTTCTAACTTTCCTTTTCCAATCATTTCATTATTTGAAATCACAAAAAATTCTGTCTCACCTGCAGTCATTAATAATAATGATGGATTCTCAAATTTTAATTCGATATTATAGTTTGAACTACTTTCATTTTCATCTAATAACTCACTTTGTGCAACACTGACTCCAATTTGTGATGCAGAAGCATACTGTGAATACCCAAAAATACTCATGGCTAAGACAAAGAGAACTAAAAGACCACCTTTTTTTGATGATTTCATGACTAATTTCAGAAAAATTACATTTTAACTCAAAAGGGAAAAAATACCGATAAATTGTGTAAAAGTTTTGATCTAATCTCTAAGCTCCTTAGAGCTAACAGAATAAATCAAAATTAAATGATTATTTTATGATGGCTAGAATTAAAGTAAAGCTAGGTGAGAATGAAATTGAAGTTGATTCTAGAGATTTCTATGTTGATAATCAGACATTAGGTGAAATAATTGATAATATTTCAAATCATTTACCAGAAAATCAAGCAAAAATTGTATACGAAACAGAATCTGCCCCAAACCCATCTGAAACTGAGCAAGTGGCTCAATACGGTTTAGAATATTTAGATAATGCTGAAGCAAACGAGCCAGAATTTGATGAACCAATATCTATCACCTCAAATGAAATTAAATCAAAATTAAGAATTCTAGAAACAAGCAGATTTTTTGATTCCCCAAGAACAGTAACTGAAACAGTTCAACAACTTAGAGAATATGGCTGGTCTGCAAGTCCATTAGATGTATCAACTGCTTTAGCCAAGATGGCATCAAATAAAGAAATAATGAAAAATTCATATCAAAATAGGACTCGCTATTTTAATGAAGAAGCATTAGTTGCTAACTAGAAAAATTACATTTCTCACAATTAGAAAAAGTTTCGCCATCTAAATGATCAAAATGTGTATTGCATTCATTACATGTATGATGCATGTCAAAATACCCATCCTTTTCCACTTCACCTATCTGATTAGATTCAAGATCTGTACTCTTACACTTTATACAATGACAACCACATTCAATTTTCATGATTTGTATCCGATATTCATGTATAGATGGAATACATATACAAATCATTGGAAAAGAAACGAGAAATTCCTATAGAGATTGATGATCATTTCAAGCTTTTTGGAAAAGAGCCATGGGAGGTAGATTATGGTGAAAAATGCCCTGTCTGTGATGTTAGGATTGATGAATATGGTTTTTGCTCGTGTGGTTCTAGTGGAGATTAACTTTTCTAATTAAAGGAGCAATTACAATAACTAAAAACCCAATTGCCAATGGTGCTAATATTGAAAATTCAGGAACTGCAGTAGTCCCAATAATAGTAACTTCTCCAGTTGTTTCAGGTCTTATGTTAAGCCATACATGAGTTCCATTATTGATATATTCATGAAAATAAATTTTCTCATCATCAAGAAATACAGCATATGGTCCCCATAACAATTCTAATGGAATTATTGTTGTAACAAATCTATTTTTTTCAGAGACATCAAATGTAATACTTTTTGTTGGTTGATCAAATGTAAAATCATTTATTTTTGAATAACTTCTAATTTCAACTAGAAATTCTTTATCTTCCCATTTTATGTTTTGATAAATTTTTGGTTCATCAAGAGAATACTCCAAAACCATTTGACAACCATGACATGTAATTCCTTTCTTTTCATCCAAATACACTGGCCTTTCATTTGCAAAGATCAAATCTGCTTCTTCAGGTAAAATAAAAGAAGTGGTCTCAAGATATCTGAAACTCCAAGTCCATACATTGTCTTTTTCAGTAATTGCATGCTCTAGATCATATTCTACAATGGATCTGTTTTGAGAAGGAAAAATTAGTACTCCTGTATTATCTCCAATAACTGAGAATTGTTTTTCTTCTCCTTCTTCATCTGTAACTGTGATATTTGAAACAGTTCCATAAATTAACTCAATTTGCTTTGGCAAATTTGCTGGACTAACCACATGTTTGACATGAACATCTCCAACTGAATTTATGACTATTTCAACTGATTTTTGTGAAGCCTTTTCACCAAATGAAATCTGTGCATCAACTGTGGGAATAACTGATATTATTAGAAAAATTACTAAAAATCCACAAATCTTACTATTCATTTATTCCACTGTTACATGAAGCATTTGTGCTTTTTCTAAAGGACAATCATTGCCATCTCTTTGAAGATTAACAATTTTATCTGCAACATCCATACCTTCAGTTACTTCGCCAAACACAGTATATTGTTTATCTAAAAATGCACTGTCTGAAGTAACTATGAAAAATTGTGAACCTGCACTATCTGGATCCTGTGATCTAGCCATAGAAACTATGCCTCTTAAATGGGATCTTGAATTAAATTCGGCCTTGATATTGTATCCAGGTCCTCCCATTCCCCAGGAACCTTTGTTGTCTGTTTTTGTATTTGGATCTCCTCCTTGAATCATAAATCCAGGAATGACTCTATGGAATAGAGTACCATCATAGAATCCATCTTTAGCCAATTTTTCAAAATTTCTAACTGTTTCAGGAGCTAATTCAGGTAGAAGTTTAAATGCAATATTACCAAAATTAGTTTCTATATTCACATTGCTCAATAGGACTCTTTTATCGTCTTATCATAAGAGTCTTTTGTGAAATTTATTTTAAAAATCATAATTAATATTTTAACTATGTTGAAAATTTCATATCTATCTGTACGTTTTTCGTTGATGAATTAATTTGGTTGAGGACTTTGAAAAAAATAATTATTTGTAAAAAATAAAATTCAAATTTTTTATATGATGATTTTTAGATTTCATAAAGTTATAGTCTTATATAGAACAATTAAAGTTTAGAATCTGTTGAATCGTACAAACCAAAGCACGATAATTAAAGAAGCAATTAATTCTTATCTTGACAAAGGGGTAACGGACAAACAGGATATCTACACCAAAGTAGTTGATGAGCTTGGTGTTCCAAGACCAACTGTAAGAAGAGTTGCAAGAGATCTTAGAACTGAATTATTGCAAAAAATCCAAATCTTACAATCAGATATGCCCAAAGTATCTAGTACCACTGAAGAAGACGAATAAATTCGGCTCCTTTTTCTTTTTAATTCTTATATTATTTTCTGGTATTCATCATTACTGTTATAAATAATGAATTTTTTAAATTATTATGGGATATTTGGGAAACCATTTGGCCACTGTTTCCACAGGAATTTTTGCAGCAGTACTTACAGGACTTTGGGCTTTTTGGGATTTATCACCAGTTCTAGATTTTGTCTTTCTTATGGCAGTTCCAATAACATGGTTCATGACTTTTACATGCTGGATATCTCAAAAAAGTACTGATTACATGCACAGTCATGGCTCATCTCATGCTCAAACAGAAAAAAAAAGCTTGAGTAGCACACAAACCATTCAAACTTCAACTAGTGGTAATCAAATTGGTCTTTCAGAAATCAAACAAGTTCAATCAGAATTATCTGCAGAACTTAACACTCTCAAGGAGTCTGTTAAACTCAAAGATGGTGAAATTGAAAGATTAAATCAAGAAATTTCAAATTTACAAACACTTGTTCAAATTGAATCATTAAAAACAGAATTAGCTAACCTGAAAATGTTAGCCTCTAAAAGAAAATAATTCATTTTAGTCTACTTTTTGCAATGTGAGCATTCTATACCGTGATTTTCCTTACAACCAGGACAACTAACTGCACCTCCAAAATGACATTTGCAAGAACATAATTCAGTTGGATCTTTTTTTACACTCACTAATTATGAAAAGTAATGTTAGTATTTGATTCTTCCAATTTTGAGTAAATTCACTAAATTAGATCACAAAAATCTACTATCACAAATTTTATCATAGTAAAATTATTCCTTAAAATTTCTAAATAATTATTGGTAGAATGCACATATGACTAATAATAAAATTAATTTAGATTTAAAAAATTCCTTGTTAGAATTAATTTCTCATTTTTTTCTAAAGAGATCAATACAAGTATTATTAATTTCCCATAATTCAAATCACATTAATATTTAATTTACAATTTAGACTGTTTTCATAAATCTATTCTCAAAAAAATTTAAAATATTATGTTCATATAGTAATTCAACATTATTTTTTTACTAAAAAAATTACTATGTGAAAAAATTAATCTAGATGTAATTTAGAGGCAATCTCTAAAGTTTCATCTACCATTTCTTTTAATCTATTTTGTGCATCTTCATCTGATACAGCGTTTTCATTAATCGATTCTGTGGTTAAAAATACTGCCTTTGGATTTGCTATTACTCTAAAATATGATAATAATTGAGTGATTAAATTCTGTACGTTAACAAAACCAATATTTCCAGAAGCCAAAATTGTTATTCCAGCAACCTTTCCGGCAGTTTTTTTATAATTAATGTACTCAAACAGATTTTTTAATGATGAACTAAAAAATGAATTGTAGATTGGTGAACCAATCAACCACACATCTGCATCCATAATGTCATTTGCTGCAGTCTTTGTGGGCTCATTATACTGTTCATCTGGTCCCTTATAGCATTCTATTTGGCCTTCTGATAGATTAATCAATTTTGTATCTTGATTTTTTGATTTTGCATACTCGTAAACATATTTCATAATAATTTGCGTATTGGCATTTTTTCTTGGGCTACCTGAAATAACTATAACTTTCATGTATCAAGCAATTTGTTTTTGTATTTAAGTTTCAAAAAATTTTAAAATTAACGGGCTTGGAGGGCTTCGATCCCTCGACCTGTAACTTAGGAGGCTACTGCGCTATCCATGTTGCGCGTCAAAATGACTCTGCGCCACAAGCCCAGCAAAAAAAATACTCTTAATTATTTAAGCGTAATCGAGATTTTCATTTATCATTTTCTTAATACTCATCCAGTCTTTGTTTTCTTTTTCATTCCATTTTTCAAAATAAACTACATCTTTCAATTCAAGTCTTGGTAGCCATCCAGCAGCTTCAAGATCTGGTTTTTCAGCAAATTCATCAACATATCCTAAACACAAGTAAGCAACAGGAATAACATGCTCAGGCAATTCTAGAACTTCTTTTAATACTTCATTTGATAAAATACTTACCCATCCAAGACCAACACCTTCTGTTCTTGCTGATAACCATAAATTTTGAATTGCACAGCAAACACTGTATAGACCTGCTTCAGGAATACTTGATCTGCCTATCACAAATGGACCAAATTTTGTAGGATCATATGTTACACATACATTTACTGGAGCTTCTGAAATTCCTTCTAACTTGAATGAAAGATACTTTGATCTTTTTGGTTCATCAATTAATTGTGACGAGCGTTTTTTTTCTTCCTGAAAAGATTCTTTTATCTTCTTTTTTGTTTGATTATTTTTAATTAAAATAAAATTCCATGGCTGTGAAAATCCAACAGATGGTGCATGATGCGCAGCATGAAGAATTTTTGATAAAATCTCATCTTCAATGGGTTTAGAGGTAAAGTGAGATCTAACATCTCTTCTTGAATAAATTGCCTTATAGAAGCCTAGTTTTTCCTCTTCAGTAAAATCATCTGTCAATGTATTTCTCCTTCATTCTTCTTTTGTTAAACGTTAATAATGTCAATCTTTAGTTTTGTACTTCAATGGGCCGGTAGTCTAGCTGGTTAGGATACCGCCTCGACACGGCGGTGATCGTGAGTTCGAATCTCACTCGGCCCACTTTTAATAACCAGTCTGAAATTCATTTTCTGCTTCACTCCACGAAGATTGAGTAATGATAGTTCCATCGGCACTAAAACTTGTGATTTTATTATCTATCATTGCTTGATATATTTCTGAATTAATATCTCCTTTACTTAGAAGAAATATGTTTTTCAAAGGAATTTCAGCACCTGAACTAAACAAAGCTCTTCCAGGTAAAGAAATATCTGCTGTTGAATATAACCCTGAACCCAGTAAAGTTCCATCTCCATAAAGATTGTATTCTATAACTGAAACTGTGAATGTCTTATCACTGGGGTTTTTTATTAGAAAAGTAACACTGAACTTTGCTTGATTATTTATTTCATTTACATCAATTAATTCAACATTGGTTAATTCTATCTCAACTTGATTGAGTTCATCATTATCAAGACTAGCATAGAAAACAATTCCTCCCATTAATGCGAAAACACCAGCTACTGCTGCATAAACTGTCATCTTGCTTTGAAGTGCCATTCCAACGTAACAGACTATGTACAACTAAAAAACGTTGTCAAGATCCAAATACATAATATTTAATCAAAGATATCATTATCTATGACAGCACTAGAACAAGCAATTCTAACATGGATTCATCTTGTTTCAGCTGCAATATGGGTAGGAGGTTCACTTTTCATTGGAATTGTTTTCTCTCCACTTCTCAAAACAATGACAAATTCAATAGAAGAAAGAATGCAAATTATGATTCGTGTTGGAAGAAGATTCAACAAAGTTGCTGTTCCATCATTAATAATTTTGATGGCTACGGGATTATACAGTTCACATATGTTGCTTGGTAAACCTGAGCTACTTGTAGCTACAAGCTATGGGACATTCCTAATAATCAAAATTATTCTTGTTGTTGGGTTAGTTGTTACATATGCAATACATGTAAGGGTAATTCGTAAAGATGTTGAAGAAAAAATTATGTCAAACCAAATGTCAGAACCCCAAATTCAAAAATTAAGAAAAAAGATCATTATTCTTGGAGAAATTACCGTCGTTTTGTCAATTGCAATTTTATTTTTTGCATCTTTACTTGATGCTGGAGTTTGAAACTCCCTCAATTATCACTTCAAAGCCATTGTCTAATTTTCCAATTCCATATTTACATCCTGTAATTTTTGATGTTACAAACAAATTTGTTTCTAGATGTTTTGTGATTTCTTTTACCAAAAATGTTGTTCTTCCAGGGCATAAACTTGCAGGAACTACAAGCATATCAGCTAAATTCGTATCTATTCCTTGTGTTTTTTTAATAAATTTCTCAAAATTCAAATCAAACCTTTGCGTTTTTTTATCAAATAAACAATCAACTCCGATTATAGAGTTCTCATCAATGCTGTAAATTAATAGAGATGCTCCAGAATCCATAGCTTCTTGATTGGTAATTTCTACTTCAACTTTAAAACCTTCATTGGTAAATTTATTTTTCATTTGCTGAATTTCTCTTTCAATTATTTCAATTGCAATTTTTGAAAATGTACAAATTATTTTTACATTATTTGTTTTCCTTTTTGCAAATGATGTTAATTTTAGTTTCGAAGGAAAAACCTGTAATTTTATTTCTCCACCTCCCTTTGGATAGTAACCACGTTTAATTAATTCTAGAGAAAATTTTATTCCCATTCTAGAAAATGCTTCTTTTAGAACATACTGTGTATAATCAATGCAAGGACTCCAGAGAACATCCGTTCCACCCTTAATTGTTAAACTTAGTTTTTTTTGAGCAATTGCAACTACTGGAATTAAAACTTGTAAAATTAAAGATATACTTCCAGCAGTTCCAACATCTTCACTTAATTCTAAACTATCAATGTCTCCTGGAATAAATTTTAATTCTGTAGAACCAATCCCCGCACCAATCACTTTTGCATTTGAAATTTTTTGAAGAATTCTAATAGATGTTAGATGTTGTGGTCTTAATCCAGAAACTTTTCTATTTTTTCTTATGTTTTCTAAATGAATTGATTGTTTTGTAATACATGCAAGTGCAATTGCTGAACGAATGATTTGACCTCCTCCTTCTCCATGACCACCATTAATTTTTAAAAAATCCACAAATTTTTACATTCAATACTCTTTATGATACTTTTTTTACACTGGTATTTTCTACATTTTTGTATGAATGGATTGTTAATAGGGAGATTTCAGCCCTTTCACTTGGGTCATCTTGAAGCTTTGCAGTTTGCACTATCTAAAGTTGATAAATTATGGTTAGGTTTAGGTAGCTCAAACAAGTCTCCAGAAAAAAATAATCCATTTTCTGCTGAAGAACGTAAAGAAATGATTTTATCATCAATTGATGACTCTATGAAAAATAGAATTGAAATTTATTTTATTCCTGATTTGGACAATCATATAAAATGGATAGAAAAAATCGATTCTATTGTACCAAAATTCGATATAGTTTTCTCAAATGATGAATTAACAAAACATCTGTATTCAAAAAGAACTGTTCAAGTTATTTCTATTCCATTTTTGAAGAGGGATGAATTATCTGGAACCAATATACGAGATCTAATTGCTAGCGATCAAAAATGGGAACATCTTGTTCCTGAAGGTTCAAAAAATTTTTTGATTAACACTAGTGCTAATGAGCGTTTGAAAAATCTCTAATTATAAATAAACCCCATATGATATTGATTGTAGATTACACATGGAATATCTTTCAATGCTTCCTGGTCCAACAAATGTACCTAATCGAGTGATGAGGGCTATGCTTGCACCAATTATTAATCACAGAAGTGATGATTTTGTTGAACTCTACACTGATGTAGTAGACAAAACTCAACAAGTGTTTGAAACACAAAATGATATCGTAGCTTTATCCGCATCTGGAACCGGTGCAGTAGAAGCTGGCGTTGTAAATTTAGTTAAAAAAGGTGATAAAATCATCATACCTGTCAATGGAGAATTTAGTAATAGATTATCCCAGCTAATTGAAGGACAAGGAGCTAATGTTGTTAAACTTCAAACTCCACCAGGAGAAAATGCAACTTTTGATCAAGTAAAGGAAGCATTTGATAACAATAAAGATGTTAAAGCATTCTATGTTGTCCACAATGAAACTTCTACAGGAACCATGGTCAATTATCTTGATAAAGTATCTGACTTGACATCCAGAAATGATGCATTCTATGTTGTAGATTCTGTTTCATTACTTGGAGGTGCTCAACTACCAGTTGATAAATGGAATATTGATGTATGTATGACTGGCGCACAAAAAGCAATTGCTGCTCCACCCGGTATTTCACCAATTTCTGTTAGCGCTAAAGCCAAAAAATACATGATGGAAAATCCACCACCTACAATGTATTTCAATTTAGCCAGATATTTCAAATATTATGATGAGGAAAAACATACACCTTTCACACCAGCACTTCCACTGCTTTATGCATACAGGGAAGCATTATCAATAATGTTAGAAGAAGGATTACAAAATGTCTTTAAACGTCATAAAGTTTGTTCAGATGCATTATACTCTGGTCTAAGTGCAATGGGTCTTTCTCCATTTGCAAAAGAAGAAGATCGTTCAATCTCAATTGTTGCATTGAATTATTTGGATGGACTAGAAGACAAAACTTTCAGAAATACACTTGCTGATAAATTCAAGGTTTTAGTTGCTGGTGGATTTGGTAATCTTAAAGGTAAAGTATTCAGAGTTGGATGTATGGGAGAAGTAAGTCCGTATCATGTAATGAGAACCATTTCTGCAATTTCATCCACCTTAGCTATGATGGGATATGATGTTGATGCTAAAGCAGGACTCAAAACTGCAGAAGAAAAACTAAAAGCTCTCTAAATCCTGTTAACTTAATATAAGGAAATTCGAGAACGATCCCATTGACTTTCGATAAAGGTTCATTAATTCTAGTCGATTATACTGCTAAAGTAAAAGATACTGAAGAGATTTTTGATACCACTATCGAGGAGGATGCAAAAAAACATTCTATCCATGAACAAAACGTAAAGTATCAACCAAAACTAGTTTCAATTGGTGAAGTTTCTTATCCAGTTTTAAAAGGATTGGATGAAGCACTTGCAAAAACTTCTGTTGGAGATAAACTCACAGTTGAAGTAACACCAGACAAAGGTTTCGGTGAAAGAGACTCTGGTAAAGTTAGAATGATTCCACTTAGAAAACTAGGTGAGGATGCAGAGAAAGTTTCAGTAGGTGACACAATTGAAGTTGATAATAAAAGAGGAATAATCCGCTTTATTGGTTCTGGTAGAGTCCAAATAGATTACAACCATCGGTATGCTGGAAAAACTATCTTATTTGATGTCAATGTAATTAAATCACTTGATTCTCCAAATGACAAAATTGATGGAATTCTAAAAAATAGATTGCCTGTTGAGGATACAAAAATTTCATTTGAATTAAAAGATAAAGAAACTAGCATCACAATTCCTGAAGAAATTTTACGTGCTGATGGTTTACAAATAATGAAACACTTTATTCAATTAGATATTTTCAAATTTGTTCCAACATTAGAAAAAGTGAATTTCGTTGAAACACATGTTAACAAACAAACTCAGGAAAAGAAAGTAGAAAAAACCACTGAAAAAACCACTGAAAAAACCACTGAAAAAACCACTGAAAAAACCATTGAAAAAACACCCGAACAAAAAACCGCTTAAATCACTTTAGTACTTTTCGCAAGATTCATTGCCTTTCTTTCTGTCATTTCTATCTCTTTTAGAATAGTATATCTTTCAGGTCTCAAGTCTTGTGCAATTACAAGTGCATCAATAATTTGATCTTCTGTTAAGCCAATCTGTTTTGCAGTTGTTGGGGCACCAAGGTCTTTGAGAGTCTTTACAATTTTTTTCCAATCTTGACCTTGAAGTTTTGAAATCAAAATAGATCCTAATCCACATTTTTCACCATGCAATCCTTTTCCTGGTGCAATCTTGTCTAATGCATGAGAAAAAAGATGTTCTGCTCCAGAACATGGTCTGCTACTTCCTGCTATACATGATGCAACCCCTGCACTAATTAGAGCCTCTACAATCACTCTTGCATCAAGTCCTTTTTTGGCATATTTACTTGAATTCTCCATTACAATATTTGCACTCATTAGAGCCAGATCTGCTGAATATCTACCATAATACTCTCCAGTTTTTTCATGACCTAATTGCCAATCTTTTACAGCAATAATATTTGCAATTAAATCTCCACATCCACTTGAAAGTAATCTGGTAGGGGCTTTTTTTATAATATCAATATCTACAAAAACTCCCAAGGGGGCACTTGCTATAATTGAATGTGGCTTGTCTGTTTTAACTGAAACAAACGGACTTGCCATTCCATCATGTGATGCTGCCGTTGGCACACTCACAAACGGTATATCCAAATTAAAAGAAACCATTTTTGCAGTATCAACAGAACGACCTCCTCCAATCCCTGCTACAATATCACTATGATCTTTTTTGACGTCTTTTTCAATTTTATTTAGACTCGTAATCATATTATCTTTTGATAAATGCCAAACGAACTGAATTTTTTTTGATTTCAATGATTTCTCAATTTTTTCTTTGAGAATTTTTTTTACATGAATTCCTGAAATTAGAGATACTTTCTTCGGTTTCGTAAGATTGTGGAGAAAATCACCAAATTCGGAGATATTTTTTTCCCCTACTACAATCTGTCTAGGTAATTCCATGGTATGTGATTGCATGCGATCTTGATTTTTTGTCATTATTTATGATTTCAAGTGATCAAAAAGTTATTTAAAAGGGTGAGATGCCATTCACTTTATCTTAAAAGGTGTATTTTTGTCAAATAATGTTGAAGAAAAAATTCTGCACGGGACTACCACTGTAGGTATCAAGGCTAAAGATGGTGTTGTATTATGTGCAGATATGAGAGCCAGTGCAGGCTATTTTATCGCAAATAACAACACTATGAAAATCCAGAAAATTGATTTACACGCAGGATTGACACTGGCTGGTGGTGTTGCAGACGCACAAAATATTGTTGATATTTTACGTTATCATTCCAATCTTCATAGAGTCGAAAAACAAGGACCAATTTCTATTCATTCACTTTCAAGACTTTGCTCATTGATATTCCATCAAAACCGAGGTTATCCATTCATGGCTGATATTCTGGTTGGTGGTTATGATGCAAATGGTCCTGCTTTATTTAATATTGACATGTTTGGTTCGGTTGAAGAAAAATCATATGTTACTACTGGTAGTGGATCACCAGTTGCCTATGGTTTACTTGAAGAAGAATATAGGGAAGATCTTACAGTCGAGGAAGCAAAAAAAATAGCTCTCAGAGCTGTAAAAGCTGCAATTGTTAGAAACATTGGAACAGGCGATGGAATTAACATCGCAATAATGGATAAAGATGGATTCCGTCTTTTGACAGATGAACAAAAGAAAGCAGTTATCGAACTTTAGTGATTTAATGCAAAGAAAACAACAACAAAAAGAATTACCTCCTAGTAGCCAGAATATAATGGCAACCATACTGCAAAGTATTCCAAAAGAGGCAAGTGTTACAAAAATAGAATACGAAGGTCCAAGAATTGCACTTTATACAAACTCTCCTAGATATCTTATGGAAAATAATGAAACAATTTCAAATCTTGTGAATATTATCAAAAAAAGAATAGTTGTAAGAACTGATGAATCAATTAGAAAACCTGAAGATGAAGCTAGAAGAATTATTGCAGAATGTGTTCCAGAAGAAGCAAAACTACAAGGAACAATATTTGATACTGCTACAGGTGAAGTATCAGTTGAAGCAAAAAGGCCTTGGTTGTTACAAAGAAATGCAAAAGAATTCAATCATGCTGAAGTAACAGAAAAAATGGGCTGGAAATTACGTATTAGAAAAGCTACAACTATTCCCTCAAGAACCATTCAAACTATCAATGCAACCCTCAAACAATCATCTGCTGAGAGAAGCAAACAACTCAAACAAGTAGGTGATGAAATTTTTCGACCTCGATTATCTCAAAGAACTGAAGTTTCTCTTTATACCCTTGGTGGCTTTGGCCAAGTTGGAAGATCCTCACTATTACTATCTACTCCTGAAAGCAAGATCTTAATTGACTGTGGAATTAATCCAGGTGCACGCTCCCCAATGGATGCCTATCCTAGATTAGATTCTCTAAATATCACTCTAGATGAACTTGATGCAATAGTCATTGGACATGCACACTTGGATCATACAGGATTTTTACCTGCTTTGTGCAAATATGGTTACAAAGGCCCAATCTATTGTACTGAACCAACTTTACCTATGATGAATCTGATTCAATTAGACGCAATCAAAGTGGCTGCTGCTCAAGGCAGAACCCCAATTTATTCTGAAAGAGATGTAAAACAAATCATGAGACAGACTATCACATTACCCTATGGAACTGTAACTGATATTTCTCCTGACATTAAACTGGTTCTTGCAAATGCAGGTCACATTCTTGGTTCTGCGTTATGTCATTTTCATATTGGAAATGGAGATCATAACTTTGTTTATTCTGGAGATATTAAATTTGGAAAAAGTATTTTGTTTGAAGCTGCAAGCTGGAATTTCCCTAGAGTAGAAACACTATTGATAGAAAGTACATACGGTCTTAAAGAAGACATTCAACCAACAAGACAAGAGGTAGAATCTGCTTTCATTAATGCAGTAAACAATACTTTAGCAGATGGAGGTAAAGTTTTGATTCCAATTCCAGCAGTTGGACGTGCACAAGAAATCATGATGGTGATTGATCACTATATGAAATCAGGAGAAATGATTGAAGCGCCAGTATTTACAGAAGGAATGATTTCTGAAGCATCTGCGATACATGAATCATATCCTGAATATCTTGCAAGAGAACTAAAACAAAAAATCTTAGAGACTGATGATAATCCATTTGATTCAGAATATTTCACTAACATTGAACATGGTGATGCTAGAGAAGAACCAATGAGAGAAAACTCACCATGTATTATTTTGGCAACATCTGGAATGTTGGAAGGAGGGCCTGTTTTAGAATATTTCAAAAATATTGCACCTGATAAAAAAAGTAAAGTCTTATTTGTTTCATATCAAGTTAATGGAACTTTAGGAAGAAGAGTTCTTGATGGTTCTAAACAAGCAACCATGTTAGGAAAAGAAGGTAAAGTAGAAGTTGTCACAATCAATTGTGGTGTTGAAAAACTAGATGGATTCAGTGGTCACAGTGATTATAACCAATTAATGTCATTTGTACAAAGATTGAGACCAAAACTTAGACGAGTACTTGTTAATCACGGTGAACGTAAAAAATCAGAAAATCTTGCAATGAACATTAGACGAATGTATAGAGTACCAGCTCATTATCCTCAAATTCAAGAAGCAATAAAATTATTTTAGATCGTACTCTGGTTTCCAAATTTTTATGTTAGATGGAGCAACAATAATTCTCTCTTCACCTAATCTTGCAATATCTGCATTAGCAGCTTTTGCAATAGAATACAGCTCTTCAACAACTTTTCTTAATTGGTCCACATCCTTCTGAGCTAAGGGAGTGACTCTTAAAATCAAAATCATCTCCTTTTTGATATCTTCTTTTATGGAATGAACATCGCTGATATCTCTAATCGTTATAGCCTTGAGATATGTTGGACTTTCTTGTTTTTGCATCCTATTGAAAATCTGATCTACTCCTTCAAAAACTCTTCTTTAGTTACGACTAATTTTTTTAAAAATTCACGCCTACATTCTAAATTTAATGTAAGATTCTTCTTTAGCACATTGAGAGATTACTTCTTCAATTAACTCATTATTTTTTACTGTAACAACACAATCTTGATTTTTTGGAGCATCTGAATATCTTAGTGTAACAGAAGCTGCAAACTTTACATGAGATTTTGAATTATTACCTCGTAAAATTGATACTGGTCCTAGATGATCTTTTGCTTCAAGTAAAATATCTCCAGGTAACGCAATTGCTTTTATCATTTCATTTTCATCTTTGTTTCTTCCAACAACAAATTTTGTTTCTTCATCTAATCTGAAATGTCTGCCAATTTTTAACAAATCAATATCATTTATTGTTGGAGTTTCAACATGTTCAAACAAATCTTTAGCTTTAACCCCAAATTGTGGTTCTGTTAATAGACAACCACCTCCTGCATTAGGTGGATTTTCAATTCCATATTTTTTTGCCATTTCTAATTGATTTCGTCTTGTTCTACCTCTTATCATTCCAAGATCTTCTCTTTTGATCAATCCCTCTTTTTCTGGATCAGTTTCTGGAAGTAATCCAGCTGATAATGGTCTTACAATTTTTCCAACTAGACCTGATTCTTTTTCAATAATACTTAATGAAGGTGCATGTTGACTCATTGGACGTTGTCCTAATACTTCACCTGATATGATAAACTCTGCACCAATTTCTTCCATGTGTTTTTTTGCAGCATCAAACATCATAGTTCTACAATCAACACACGGATTGAAACCAGCACCAATTCCATGTTTTGGATGCTTTAACATCTCAATGTATTCATCACCGAGATAGACAGTTTTTAAATTAACATTTAGATCATCAGCACGTTCTCTAATTTCAAATCCACACCCTCTTCCACAATCAAAATCACAAAATGGTGTTTTTATTGCAACAGCTGAAACATCAAATCCCTGTTCTTGCATCATACGTACTGCAAGCTGACTATCAAGACCTCCTGATAGTAATGCAACAACTTTTTTCTTTTCTTTTTCTTCTGTCACAGCGATCAACTTTAATTTTCCATATACAAACTTTACATCATACATAAATTGAGAATGTGAGTGTTGTTCTTGTATGAAAGATAGAAGAAAGAATCTTCTAAAATTTGCTCAAAAGATCGATTGTGATACATTAGTAACATTTGAGCCTGAAAATTTGTTTTATCTGACTGGATTTTGGGGTGAAGCAATTGGATTGCTAGAAAAAAATGGAAAAACCACAATCATTGCTCCAGAGTTAGAAATAGGAAGGGCACGAGAAGAATCTGAAGATTGTGATGTTATTACAGCAGAACGTGGAACAGGCTTGATTTCTTCTTTAATTGATAAAATCAAAAAAAATCGAGTTTGTACTGATTGTCAAAATTATTCTGTAATGATGTCTTTGAAAAAATCAATTCCAAAAATCAGACCATCAGTTGAACCATTTTACAATTCACGCATTATTAAAGATGAAAAAGAAATCAAAACTCTCAAAAAAGCATCTAAAATTATAGATGAAATGTTCGATATTTGCTCAGAAAAGATGAAAGTTGGTCAAAAAGAATCTGAATTACAAACAATTCTAATGACATATGCAATGGAGCAAGAAATGTTTGACACTGGTTACAAATCTACCCTTAATCCACTGATAATTGCTGGTGGTCCAAACGGTGCACTTCCTCATGCACAAGTAACTCAAAGAAAATTCAAAAAAGGTGATTTGGTTGTAACTGATCTTACGTTAAGATACAAAGGATATGTCTCTGATGCTACTAGAACTTTTGCACTTGGAAAAGTTTCACAACAAGCAAATGAAGCATATGAAATTGTAAAAGAATCACAAAAACTTGGTCTAAAAGCTGTAAAACCTAATGTATATTGTAAAGATGTAGATCTTGCTTGCAGAAAATACATTGAAGATAAAAATTTTGGAAAATACTTTATTCATTCCACTGGTCATGGTATTGGATTAGAAGTACATGAACTACCAACCATTTCTTACAGAAGTGAAACAAAATTAGAAAAGAATATGGCAATTACTGTTGAACCAGGAATTTACATTGAAAACAAATTTGGGATTCGTATTGAGGATTCATTGATTGTTAAAGAGAAACCTGTTGTAATGCATAAATTTACAAAAGATTTAGTTCAAATTTGAGCCTAATCATAAAAATCTACTAAATCAATTATATGTTTTGAATCTTGATTGTTTGATGTAATTTTTCCTAAACTTTTATCCACATTCCAATCATAATTTAATTCACCTTTGTAAGATTTGAAATTCAATATTATGTTGTATTCCTCACCATTAATTTTTGATATGGCTAAATCAACTATAGTTTTTTTATGATCAAAAATTTTCTCATCAGGATACTCTTCACTAATTTTATTAGTTATTGCGTCCATTACAGTCAAGCCAAAATCATTCGGTCCATTATAATTCATTAAAAGATCCAATACCTGTCTTTCTTCAGATGTGAGTTCTGGAAAACTACTTTCAAGGTCCCCTTTTGTTAATTCCGGAACTACAAATACAATAAGCATTGCAATCAAAGCAAGATAAATCGGAGCTCTTTTTTTGAGAAATGATTTAAAATCATTCTTTTTTGGCTTTCCTTCTTTTTTCTTTTCTTTTACCATTTCTTGAATCCTAATATTTTGCAGTTAAAATTAAAACTTGCCAAGGAAATAGAATATTCCCATCTTTCTTTGTATATTGAGATGTCTTTTCTTTTACCATCTCTTTCAATTCTTTTCTTTTAGAAGATTCTAACTCATCAAGTTTCGTTTTCAATGGTTTAGCTACGTATTTGATATAATTTTTCCAGTAATCCTCAAATTTTCCAGGACTATAATGAAAAACAAATTCTTTCACTGAAATTTTTGAGAATCCTGCTTTACTAATTTCTTCTCTTAATGCAGATTTTGTACCAAATCTATCAAGATCTGGAGATCCCGGTGGAATATAATCTGGAATAAACTTGGTTACAGAATCTAAAATATTGCTAAAGAATGGAACTTTTTCTCTTTTACCATGAACTGAGATTCCAATTTTACCTGATTTTTTAAGGCTATTTCTCATATTTTTTAGTGCTTTACTTGCATTTGGAAAGAAAAATAATGCATATTGGCATGTAATAATATCAAATTTTTTTGAAAAGCTAAAATTTTCAGCATCAATGTTTAAAAAATCTAAATTAGATTTTTTTCCATTCCATTTTCTTGCAATATTAATTGCAGTACTAGAAGTATCAGCGCCTATAACATATCCTAAACTACCCACTTTTTTCCTAATTTCTTTTGTAACAACTCCAGTTCCAGATGCAACATCCAATACAGAATCCCCTTTGCTAATGTTTACTAATTCTACTAACTTTGAAGTGCTTTGAAAAGGACCTTCACTCACACTTGCCCATCTTTTATGATAACGTGGTGCAACCTCATTCCATATACTCATGTTTCTTTTTTTGTATTCCAATGATTTTGGATTTAACAACTTTGACTATTCCATTAAATCTGATTTTAATGTTCGTCCTGTTTCATGAAAATATTTATGCTCAATTTCTTTTAATGTTTTTTCAATTTTAAAACTGTCAGCATGCTTCTTGTTCTTTTTTTCTCTAAATTCTTTGTATTGTGAAATTAATTTTTTCAGCTCAGAGTTTTTCATTTTAACTTTTTTTCAATTTCTTTTCTAATTAATTTTACAATCTTTTCTTTCTTTTTCAATCCTGAAGATACGATTTTCTTATTATCAATAATTAATATCTGATTATAATCAGGATTTTTTTGATATTTAATTCCAATATCATTTGCAATGATAATATTTGCATCAACATCTTTTAGCTTTTTTTTGGCAGATTTAATTAAAGCACTTTTTGAAATATTTGATTCAGCTTTGAATCCAATAAGTATAGCATCATTCTGAAATTTTCTTACCAGATCTATGATTTTTGGAGCCTTTTTGAGCCTAATTGTCAGAGATTTTTTGTCGCTTTTTATTTTGGATTTTGATACATTTTCTGGAGTATAATCTGATACAGCTGCTGCCATAATTACAACATCAAATTTTTTCTTTAACTCATTTTTAACAACATCAAACATTTCTTTTCCTGTTTTCACATTGATTATTTTAGCACCCTTTGGTGGTTTTTCATTCCCTGGTCCATAAACAATAGTAACTTTAGATCCTGCAGAAATCAACTCAGATGCTAAAAGAACTCCAGTTTTTCCGGAACTAAGATTTGTAACTACTCTTACTGGATCTATGTATTCTAGTGTAGGACCTGCAGTCATTAACACTCTTTTATTTTTTAATCGAGATGTGAATCCAAATTTACTTAAAACAATATCTAAAACATCTTCTGGTTCTGGAGCTTTTGCTTTTCCTTCAATCATTTGTGGACTAAGAAATTGAATTTTATTTTTTAGAAATTCAATATTCTTTTTAACTGCTAAATTATCATACATTGATTCATGCATAGCCAAACACATTAGAATTGGAATCTTTGAACCAAATCCTACTGTAAGAACTGTTGATACAGGTGTATCATCAATTCCATTAGCAAGTTTTCCAAGTGTATTTGCTGTTGCAGGATATACAATTATCAAGTCTGATTGTTTATAATCGGCTAATTTGATATGCTCTAATTCACCAGTAAGTTTTGTTATGACTTTGTTTCCAGTAGCCCATTTAAAATAATCTGGTTGTATCAGTTTTGTAACTGCATTACTTGCAACACATGTGACATCAGCACCATGTCTCATCAATAATCTTGCTAATTCTATTGCTTTGTAAGCTGCTACACTACCTGCAACACACAGAACTATCTTTTTACCTGAAAGCTCCACACCTTTTGATGAAACGATATCCAGTGATGGATGATCTTTTTTCTTAACCACCAATTTGCTCACGTAATTTTTCTAACTCTTCCTCCTCCATCGAAAACCAATTTTCTTCTGCAGGAAACGTGCCTGAAATTACATCATTTTTGTAATCTTTTAATGATTTCACAATATCTTCAGACAAATTCATGTATCTTTTAGCAAATTTGGGTTTGATTTTCTCGTACATCCCTAGTAAATCTTGGACAACTAGTACTTGCCCATCACATCCTACACCTGAACCAATTCCAATAATTGGCACACTTACTGTTTGAGAAATTATTTCTGCAACTTCATGACTGACCATTTCTAGGGCAATACTGAATACTCCTGCATCTTCAAGATCTTTTGCATCTTCAATTAACCTCATTGCAGCATCTTTTGTTTTTCCTTGAACTTTGTATCCTTGTGAAAGTGTAGTTGTTTGTGGCTGAAATCCGATATGTCCCATAACTGGAATTCCAACATCTACAATGGCACTAATTGTTTCGGCCATAATAGAACCTCCTTCAAGCTTTACAGCATCAGCTCCTGCTTTGATTAATTTACCAGAATTATTGATGGCATCTTCAATGCTTGCTTGGTATGACATAAATGGTAAATCAGATACTAATAATGAATTTTTTCTTGCTCTACTAACTGCTTCAGTAAACATACACATTTGATCCATTGAAACATTGAGTGTATTTTCATATCCCAACATTACCATCCCTGCACTATCGCCAACTAGCAGTACATCAATTCCTGCTTTATCACAAAGAGAAGCTAAACTATAATCATAACTAGTAATAACTGAAATTTTTTTCTTTTCTTTTTTCATATTGATTATGTCTTGAACTGATTTATGCAATTCTTGCTCTCCTTGTTAAATTATTTTTTATTTGAATAATATTTTCACCCAAGTTCTTTTTATTATCAAATTCATCTATAATTTTCTGAAGACTATTCGTATTTTTCTTTGAGAGTTTTTTACATTCTTCAATTAACAAAACTATTCCACGAGTTACATTATCCACAATTGTTATGTTTGCAGTATGTGAAGTTCTAGAAAGTGGATTTAGATCAAAAGTGATCACAATCTTCCCTGCATTTCTTAGTGCCATTGTTCTATCTCCATCTTCTAAAGGGACAACAACTACATCTGCTGCAAAAATTCCATTTTTATCAACTATTCTTCTTGCAGAATCAATTCCATGTAATTTTGTAGAAGAATTGGGATTTGAACCTAAAATTTCTTTTGCACCAGATTTTTTGAGTGTGTTAATGATTGCCTTTTTTCTGATTTTATTTGCATAAAACAAATTTACCTCAAGTTTAGCCTTGATTTGCTTTGATAGTTTGACAATATCTTTGGGGCACAGTGCTGCTATATTTCCATTAACTGAAATGACCGGTCTTTCAGCAAGTAAAAGTTGCGCAGCTGCAGCCCTAATTGCATTTTTTGCAAGTCTTCCTGTTTTTTCTCCTAAAAGATAATCAAAAGCCTCACCCCTACCTTGAGCAAGTAATCCTTCTTTTGCAACCAATCCATTTTCAAATCCTTTTACAAGTTTCTCCCGAATAAATAATGATTTAGCTCTTGGATGTGATTTTGGAATTAAAGACATGTAATTTCAATTAATTAAAAAGAACTCGTGCTCCTTGATTATCTAATTCTGATTTGATAATTATTCCCTCTGGATATTTCTGTAAAATATTCAAAACAATACTTTCTTTTTCTTTAGGAATCATTGAAAAAACTGTTTCACCAAATAATGCAATTCCACATTTAATTTCATTCTTAGATAATTCATCAACTAATTTTTGCATTCTTGGAGTCATAACATCAACATATTTAGCAAATTCTAATGACATATCTTGAAAATGCTCGTAGTTTTTTGATTCTAATAATTTGTTTACCATTTTTCCACCAAGACCATTGATTTGAGACAAACGTTCTTTGATGAATTTATTTGTAGAAATTGGAGAAAAACATATCATCATAATTACAATTTTATCTGTAATTATTTTTTCAACACTTCCAATTCCTGGCGCTCCAGGTTTAATACGAATTTCAAAACCTCCATGATATGATGCTAAAACATCTCCGAGCCCTGTTTTACAATTTACTTCTGCATTATGTGCTATTTGTCCAATTCTTTTTTTATCTAATTTTGTATTAAGAGCTTGATCTAATGCATAAGATAGTGATAAAGCAACAGCGCTACTAGAACCTAGACCATATCCTACTGGTATCAATATTTCATGTTCAATATCAAAAAACTTATCAGAAAATTCCCCAAGCTTTAAGAATTCATTTAAGACATACTCTGACACATCAGTTTTATCTGATTGATGCCCTTTTGTTGAAATGCAAAAATGTGATTCTTGATTATTTTTTGTTTCAATTTTTACTCTAGTAGTTACTCCTTGTTTAATGGAAAAACCTGCACCCATAGAACCCAGATGCTCTAAATCTTGATGAGGGTCCTCTATGTGTGCTGTAAAAAAGCCTGTAATGTGAGCGGGACAAAATGCCTTAGCCTCCATTGATCTGAGTTTAAATTTTACACAAAATATAAGAATATGCTTTAAATTAATTAAATTAGTATAAATTGACTAAATTCATTCGACGCCTACAAAAAATTGGAAGTACCATCCTAGTATCACTTCCAAAAGAATGGGTTGATGAAAATAATCTAGACAAAACTAGTCAAGTTGAACTGGAAACTGGACATGATAGCATCTCAATATCCCTTAACAAAGAATCTCGTCGAACAAAAGAACTAGTAATATCCTACCCATTACCAAAAGAAGAAAATATAGTAGCTGACATTACGGGAGCTTATCTTTTAGGATATGATGTATTCAAGATTAATTCTAAATCTAGTATACCTGGAGAAGATAGAGAAAAAATTCGTAATTCAATGAGACGATTAGTAGGGATGGAAATTATTGAAGAAGATGCATCTCATATTGACATGCAATTTCTTTTAGATGCAACAACCCTTGATCCTCAGAAAATTCTAAAAAGAATGAGTTCAATTGCACTTGGAATGTATGACGATGCATCAAAAGGATTGATTTTAGAAGATAAATCCAATTTGGAAACACTATCAAAACGTGATGTTGAAGTAAATCGCCAATATTTTTTATTGGTTCGTTTAATTCGTAGTGCACTAGTTGATAAAAAATTAGCTAATGCATTTAATTTAGAAAATATTGATGTTCTTGATTATAGAGTAGCAGCCAATCTTCTTGAAAATGCGGGAGATTCTATTGTTGAACTTTCAAATTTCATTTACAATTCATCTTTATCAGAAGAACATTCAAAAAAGATTTTTGATATTGTAAAAGATTTTGGAATATTTGCAGAAAAATCAATTGATGCATTTGCAAAACCTGATAGACTCTTAGCCATTGAAGCAATATCCTTACATAAAAAATATGAACAAAATCTAAGTAGATTAAGATCTACATTAGGTAATAAAAAACAAATTCCAATTGAATTTCTTGATTTAGTATACATGTATGAAAAGATTGCACAATCTTGGGCTGATGTTGCCGATCTTGTAAAACCAATTTACAATAAATAGCTAGTAAAGTTTCTTTTTTGCAGCATATGTCAGGACTGCACATATTGTTTTTGAATCTTGAATTTTTCCAGTTTTGATCATTTTGATCAATTTCTTCAAATCCATTTTTACAACAGATAAAATCTCATCATCGTCTAGCTTCAAATCCGCAATTTTCTTTAATCCCGAGGCTACAAAACAATGAATTACTTCTGTATTATATCCAATTGAAGGATAGTAAGTAATTAGATGTGTCATTTTTTTTGCTCTGTATCCAGTCTCCTCTTCTAATTCTCTAAATGCACATTTTACTGGCTCTTCTTTTTTTTCTAATGTTCCTGCAGGAATTTCTAAAACATACCCATGTGGAAATCTATGTTGCTTCACAAGAATAACTTTTTTTTCTTCATCAAATGCAAGCATTGCTGCTGCACCTCTATGCTCTATCATTTCACGTTTTACTTTTCTTCCTTCTATTTTTCCATCATAAACACTAAGACCTAAAATTTTTCCTTCATAGATCTTCTCTTTTCTCATTCTAAATCTTATAATTTGTTATTATTTAATTTGTTTGATATGCTAGATGTAATTTAGATGATTTCTTAAAATCCTTAATAGCTTTTTCTAACCATTTAATATGGAATGAAATTTTTTTTGGAATGAACAAATCTGCTGATTTTACATTTTTTACAGTTCTAACTTTTTGTGTTATTTCATCCATTTTGAAAATATTATCACTATACATAAACAAAACAATTTGATTTTTAGCAATAAATGGAATTTGTAAATATGATTTTGAAAATATTTTATTCATTTTCTCAAGTGTCTGCTTAAGATCTCCATTAATCCATGTAAGTATTGCATGTGGAATGTAATTTTTAATTTTTGTAGGGTCATAAATTATTGTAAATTGAACTCCATCATTTTCTTGTAATTTTTCAATGCACCTTGTAATTGTTTTTGTTGATAAATTTGTCCTTTGAGCGATTTTTTCAATTCTTGATCTAGGATCTTTGATTAATTCTTCTATAATTTCTAAATCTGTCTTTGTAAGATTTGCATTAAATCCTGGATTTTCTGCCTCAAAAATTGATAAAACTCTAACGTCTTTCATCAATTTATTTGCCAGCTGAATTTTTTGTTTCATATTCTCTTTTACTACAATACTGCAAACAGTGATTCCGCCTACACATAGTACAACAAAAAATGGTTCACCCACAAGACTGATCTGTTCTAAAATTTCGTCAATGTTTTCTCCTGACACAACAAAATACAAAACTCCATAACCCAATACTGGAGGCTCAACTTTTATGAAAAATTCTTCTATGATCTTTTTTTCTTTCATTTTTTTAATTCTAGCTCGTACTGCTCCCCCAGAAATTCCTAATTCAATTCCAATTTGCCTGTCTGATTCCCTACAATTATTTAATAATCTACTTAGGATTTTCATATCTAAATTGTCCATTATATCACCTAAAACCTCTCAATAAAATACAGAATCTACTAATATGATATAAAACTGTCTATAATGTTAGCACTATTCATCAAATATATTAAATATTAGACTATTTCATTGATTTTGTGGAATATCGGCTACGATTAGCAAAAAGAATGCTTTTCAACAAAAAGGGCAGTCTAATAGGTGCTGTATTGGCAGTAACCATTGGAATTTTAGTTATTCATGTAAACTTTGTAATTTTTCAGGGACTCTTTGATGCCATAGTTCGAGATATCAGCGATTATCGAAATGGAGATATTCTTGTAACTGATGACGCAGATTTTATTGATAAATCCGATCTATCCCTTGTAAATTGGTTTGAGAGAATTCCATATGTTGAAGCTGCAACCCCGCGGCTTTCATCGACGGCAGAAATGAATATGACTAAAAATGGAAAATTAATTGAAGAAACTAGAGTTCCAATTGTTGGCGTTGATCCTTTTAGAGATATTCTGGCATCTACTGTAGCTCAGACTGTAAAAGATGGTTCCTATGTCTTCTCTAGAAATTCTATTGTGTTAGGATCAAATGTTGCAAGAGATCTTGGTGGAGCTCAAGTTGGAGATAGTGTCAAAGTTCTCGTAGTTGATAGATATGGCCAAGATCAAATTCGAAGATTTACTGTTTCTGGAATCGCACAATCACCTGGAGGTCAGGGGTTTGATTATACAGCTGTTGTACATATTGATACATTACGTGATATGATGAATAGACATGGTGATTCAGGATCATTAATAGTAAAACTCAGTGATCCCTCAAAGGCATTTGAAGTAAAAGAATTCTTTTTACGATCATTCCCAAATGATGATTTCATTGCAGAAACAATTGAAGAATCAGCAGAACAACAACTAGCTGGTTTTAGATCAGGTATTGCAATGATTAACATGATTGGATATTTTGGAATGATGTCCTCAGCGTTTGCCATTGTTACAATTCAGATGATGTTAGTTAATGGTAAAACAAGAGAAATTGGTGTAATGAGGGCAATAGGAGCTAAAAGAAAAGATATTCTCATAATTTTTATTTTCCAAGGAATGATAATTGGAGCAATAGGAGCTGGAGTTGGAACTGCCACAGGATTAGGTTATACATTTTATGCAAAGGAAACAAAAATGTCATTTAACAACAGTCTGCCTCTAGAAGTATCATATAATTGGGAAAAAATCATTCAAACAGCCTTAACCTCATTTATTCTTGCAATTATTGCATCATTGTATCCGTCTTATAGGGCGACTAAATTATTACCAGTGGAGGCGATGAGAACTGTCTAAGGTACTAGAAATTACTAATCTATCCAAAATTTATGGTGAAGAAGAAAATAAAGTAAAAGCTCTTGATAATGTTTCTTTTTCAATAGAAAAAGGAGAGATTGTCCTCATAGTTGGAAGCTCAGGTTCAGGAAAATCTACATTACTTAACATGATTGGATTATTAGACCACCCTACAAATGGAAAAATTTTCATTGATGGAGTTGATACTACAACACTTGATGACAATAACATTTCATCCTTTAGAAATAAAAAATTAGGATTTATTTTTCAATTTTCAAATTTGTTGACTGATCTTTCAGTTCTAGAAAATATTTTACTACCAAGGCAAATTGCAGGTACAAATCACACCGCAGAAAATGATGCAAGAGATTTACTAAAGGCAGTTGGATTAGAAGATCAAATTAATAAACGTGCAAATAAAATTTCTGGTGGGCAAGCTCAAAGAGTTGCAATAGCCCGAGGATTAATTAACAAACCTTCCATAGTTTTAGCTGATGAGCCAACTGGAAATCTTGATTCTGTCACTTCAAAAACTATTGTTCAATTAATGAAATCAATGGCCAAAAATCTCAATCAAACATTCATTATAGTAACTCACGACAGAGAACATTTTGGTGATGTTGACAGGGTTATCACAATCAAAGATGGCAGGGCATTTGAAGGTGATCAACCATCAGAGATGGAGGTTATTGCAAAATGATTCTAAAAATATTGTTTGCACTCTTTGTAATTGGATTAATGCCTTTTATTTTTGAAAACTCCTATGCTCAAATAAAATCTGGAGGGTTTGGTGATTCTCCATTTGAGCGAGACTTTGGTGATGTCAAATTTTTAGATGCGTATTTTGGTACCATTAATGATAAAATCGAAATTGAAGGAGGAGATAGTAATGTTCCATTTACAGTGGTATTTGCAAATGTAGGAACTCAAGATATTACAGGGATTCGTGGGCAATTGTCATTACCATTAGGATTCTCAGCATCTGATGGCCCAGGCTCAATTATTTTTGCAGATAGCGACTCTAATTCATTAGCTGGAGAAAACTTTCATCTTACATTTTTTGTTAATATCGACAAAAATGTAAAAATTCAGCAGTATCCTGGGACCGTTAAGGTAGATTATTCTAGATTACGTGAGTCTGGAGTAAGAACTGCCTTTGCTGATTTTAATTTTAAAATCACAGGTGATAGCATAATTAATGTTAGAGCATTAGAACCATTTCTTACATCATTACAAACAAACAATGTCTCAATTGAAATTTCAAATGATGGAACAGCACCAATCTCTGGAGTAGATGTAGTTGCAGCAAATACTCAGACTGAACTTCCATCAACATCAACTTCTACTACAAATGTTGAAAATGTAGTTATTCTTGAATCAAATTGGGATGTCGGGCAAATTAATCCGAAGACATCAAAATATCTTACAGCAACTGTATACGTTCCAGAGGGATTGAAAGGAGATACCTTAAGAATTCCTTTGTTAATTTCATATTATAATCCACATGGGGATTTAAAACAGATCTCAAAAATTGTTGATTTTTACATTAAAGGATTAATTGATCTCACAGTTTTCAATGTAGAAGTTATTGAATTATCTGACACCCAAATGGTAGTTGGAGAAATTATTAACGAAGGAAATCAGGATGGATTATTTGGATTTGTAACTGTTGAACCTCGTGGTGATTCAAACATACTTTCCAATACTCAATTCATTGATGAAATTGAAGTTGATGCACCTGTTCCATTTAACGTTCCAATAGAATTTGATGGTGAACCAAGATATGGTGAACATGAAATTACAATTACTGTAAGATACAAAGATAGTACAAGAGATGAGGTATTTTTAACACATGATACAACCATCTTTGTAAAAGAACTAACAAATGATAATGAAGGTGGTCCTGACTTGACCATGATTTTAATTCCAATTGCTTTGGCAACTGGTGCTGGAATCTTTATTATTCGTAGGCGTAAAAAAGCCAAAATTGAGGCAAGTTAGAGATTAATTTTTAATTATACTGGGAGAATTAAGGTCAGTTCAAATTGAGGTTAAGTATTCTTGTTTTAATTGCAGCTATTGCAATAGGCAGCACAGTAATTATTTTGGGTTTTTTAACAAATCACGAATATGTTGAAATCTCTGATCAATATAAAAAATTAGAAAATTACAAAATCGAATTAGAAAAAATAAATCAACAGAATCAACAAATTCTAGAAGATTTACAAAAACAGATTGAAAATTCTGATGATACCTCCCTGGAACAAATTCGTAAAGAAATTGATGTAGCAAAGCGTGTTATTGAAGATAATAAAGCAGAACTTGAAAGAGTAATTGAAAGACTATCCCAAATAGAACCTACGACCTAAAATACTGATTCCATTTTTGGGAAATTTACATCATAATTATATCAAATCTAAAGAAAACCCATTTGGGTATGGCAAAGGGAATTTTTCTATTTCTAGCTGGTAGTATAGTTGGATTTATCACAACACCTCTTCTTTGATATATTTTGAAATTTTCTTAATTCATATAGTTACAAAGAATATTTTTCTTAATGGAGACTCATCAAAAATTATCAATAATTGGAGCAGTTTTACTTGTAATTACTTTTTTGATAAATTACTATCACCAACAAGTTCATCCTGATGAAGAGCTAAATTATGCATATGTTACAGGCATTGCGATGTTAGTTGCATTCTCAATTAGTTTTGTAATGTTTACAAAAGATAGATTAAACTCTTAAGATTACTATATCAAAAATCAAATAGATGGTGTAAGGTCTCTTTTAGGGAAAAAGCCTCCATCCTATCTATTTGTTGAAAATACTTTTAATTTGAATATAAGACACACGTAGAAATTATCAGTGATCTCTAAATATGATTTTACAAAATCTAATCTAACCGTCACCAAAGTACAATTCGTTTTTGGTCTTAGGTTACATTACTTTCAAGACCGTAAGATTATAAGCAATTACTAGATCTTGCGAATATGCCTGGGGATGAGATTGAAGTCCCAAAGGAATTGCGAGAATTCATGCTAGAAGGAGCGGAAGAAACATTCCTTGGACAAAAAAATGGAGCCAACAAGCAATATCGTTATGGCAATTTACACATTAGAGAATATGATGAAAAATTTTTAGTTCATACTGATAAAATTGATCCAAGAAAAGATCCAGTTGGACATTTAATTTATGATGCACCAGAGATCTTAATTGGTTTAGCATGTGCAATTTTTGGGGGATCACAAATTACAAAAAAACTAAACAAAAATTCAAAAAAGAAATCAATTACAGCAGGATTACTTTCATCAATAATTAGTGGATATCTTGGATATACAGCAACTAAAAAAATTAAAAAACATGTGGAGTAAATAATGACAACTGCAAGAACAATCCATGTTTTAATCAAACTCTTACCGTCAATACTTGCATTACGTAAAGATCGACAAAAATGGATTCATCATGAAGGAAATGAAATAGATTTAGAACAATTTAGAAAGAATGCACGTAAAGTACTTACCACATTTATCTCACTAGGACCTGTCTACATAAAATTAGGACAATGGCTTTCTTCTAGAGCAGATATTTTACCTCAACCATATTTAGAAGAACTATCAAAACTTCAGGACAGTGTTCCTGCAGCACCATTTGATCAGGCAAAATCAATTATTGAAAAAGATCTTGGTCCAATTGATAAGAAATTTGATCAAATAGATCCTAAATCAATTTCTGGTGCATCATTAGGTCAAGTATATCGAGGCTCCATTTCTGGTAAACAAATTGTTATCAAAGTCAAAAGACCTGGAATTGAAAAAATTGTCACAGAAGATATCAAAGTTTTAAAAAAAATCCTTCCATTAGCAATGAGGTTTGTTGATCCCAATTTGCGTTATTCTGCAAAAGCCATGCTTTCTCAGTTTATTGAAACAATCCATGAAGAAATGGATTATACCAATGAATCAGAAAATCTCAAAAAAATTAAAAATGATTTATCAAATAACAGCAAAGTTGTTGTTCCTTCAGTATATGATGACTATTCATCAAAAAACATCCTCACGATGGAATACCTTCCAGGAATTAAAATAACTAATGTTGAAGCCCTAAATGAGAAGGGAATTGATAGGCAAAAACTCGTAATTGATGTCCATAAGGTATTCTTTACGATGCTTCTAAAACACTCCATATTTCATGCTGATCCGCACCCAGGAAACATTTCAGTCACTGATGATGGTAAATTGATTCTGTATGATTATGGAATGGTGGGTAGATTAGATAATGAGACTAGGTTACGATTGATTCGACTGTATCTTGCATTAGTTGAGAAAGATCCTCCGAGAACTGTAAATGCAATGAATGATCTTGGAATGCTCACTCCTGATTTTAATCGGTCAGTAATTGAAAAAGGGATTGAACTGACTGTTCGTGCAATGCATGGAAAAAAACCTGATGAAATGGAAGTGGAAAGTTTGATGGAGCTTGCAAACAAAACTATGAGTAAATTCCCCTTCATTCTTCCAAAAAATTTGGCTTTGTATATGAGGATGGCATCAATTATTGAAGGAATTTACAAAACACACCAAGTTAATTTCAAATTTGTAAAAATTGTAAGGGAAATTTTAGAAGAAGAAAGTCTCATCAAAGATGCATACATTGAAGAAATCAAACGTTCGTTTGATAGATTCGCAAAATCAATTGATGCTACAATTTCTATAGCACCTGAGCTCAAAAAATTCCTTGATGAAAATAGATCATTGAATCTCTTAAATGCAAAACCTAAATCTAATGTTTTACTTTCTGGAAGTATTCTTTCGGCAGCAATTTTTATCGGCTCATCTGTTTTATATGCTACAAATGAATCCATTGGAATTACTGGAATGATTGGTTCATTAATTATAATGAGTGTATTTGCAATTTTTAGAAAACGATAACTATTCTATTTTGATATCTTTTCCATGTTTTTTAACAGGAACAATAATTGTCAAAACCCCTTGTTCATATTTTGCAGAATTGACAGACTCCTCTCCTTCTTTTAACTCAATTGGCAATCTAATTTTTTTATCAATTATGTTTGGTCTTTGATTACAGATAACACTGTGCTTATCTTTTTCAGGAATTTCTTTGCATGCCTGAATTGAGAGAATATTTGCATTGATAGATAATTTGATATCTTTTTTTTCAAATCCTGGAATATCTATCACTACTGTTAATTTATCATCATCAAGATGCATATCTACAGGAGGCAAAACAAATTCATAAAATTCTCTTGACTTGTTTCCAATTTCCTTCATCATTTCATTTGCCATTGATTTTACTAATCCCATTTTGAGGTATATGCTCAATTTTTGGTTATAAACCTTGATAGATTTTTAATCAATTAATTTCTCTGTTTTGATAACTTATGATTATTGTAATAGAAGGTGGAGACCAGGCAGGAAAGTTAACTCAATCAACTCTACTAGAAAAAGCGCTAAAAAAAAGAAAGATCAAAACTAAACTATTTCATTTTCCTGACTATAAAACACCCATAGGACAAGAAATAAGAAAATATTTGGATGGAAAAAGAAAATTTCCTCCACAAGTAATTCACTGTTTGTTAGCTGCAAATAGATGGGAAAAACTCCATGAAATCATAGTAGCACAAGAAAAAAATTCTATTTTAATTATGAATCGCTATTATCACTCTAATCTAATTTATGGAATTGCTAATGGCTTGAAACCTAAATGGCTTGAGAATCTTGATACAGGTTTACCAAAAGCTGATCTTGTAATTTTGCTTGATGTAACACAAAAGGAATCATTCCATAGGCAAAAAACTCACCGTGATAAATTTGAAAAAAATGAAGAATTCTTGCAAAAAATTTCTAAAATCTATAGAACTACAGCAAAAAAGAAAAAGTGGAAAATAATTGATGCCTCAAAATCTAAACAAGAAGTACATGAAGAAATAATGAAAACATTTTCAAAGAAAATTGGATTATGAAAAAAAATTATTCAGACATTATTGATCCTATTCATGATTTTATTCGTGTATATGATCATGAATTATCAATTATTGACAATCCAATTTTTCAAAGATTAAGACGAATAAGACAACTTTCAGGAGCCCATTTAACATATCCTGCAGCTCAGCACACAAGATTTGAGCACTCCTTGGGTGTAATGCACATTGCAAGTCAAGCAGGTAACGCATTAAATGAAAAAGGAATTTTAAAATCAAATGACATTGAAATTCTTAGATTATCTGGACTCTTACATGATATTGGACATGGCCCGTTTTCCCATCTTTTTGAGGAGATTATTCAGGAAAGAAAAATTTCTCATGAAGATTTTGGTAAAGAAATTATTTTAAAATCTGAAATTGGTGATATATTATCCAAAAATGGTTTTGACAAAAGACTTGTTACTAAAATTGCATTTGGAGATTCTAAATTTCAATATCTAAATGAAATTGTTTCAGGTGCACTTAGTGCAGACATGATGGACTATTTACTTAGAGATGGTTATTTTACGGGAGCTGAGCATGCAAAAATTGATCATAAAAGGATTACACAATCCCTTGATGTACATAAGAAAAAATTAGCTTTAGAACGCTCAGCACTGTATTCCTTTGAATCTATGATGCACTCAAGATATCAAATGTTCAAGGCTGTATATTTTCATAAAACTGTAAGAGCAGCAGAAGTAATGTTACTGGAGGCATTAAGATTATCTGATGATGAATTTGGTTTTACTACTTTTAATCTCCATGAATTTGTAAACCTTACAGATGAATACGTTTTATCCAGTCTTATTTCATCAAAATCTACAAAATTAAAACGTGCTAGACAATTTGCTCAAGACTATCAAAATCGAAAATTACTAAAATGTGTATTTGAGAGAATATTGACAAGTCAAACAAATCTTAAAAAAACCAGAACTGATGAACTCAGATCTGAAATTTCTAAAAAATCCAAAGTACAAGAAAATGAAATCTTTGTGGATAGCTCAGTAACCCCATCAATTCCACTAGCACCATCAAAAAATGAGTCAAAATCCATAATTCTCATTTCAAATGAGGATGGTAGATCATCTGCCAACGAGATGCCAATATCAGAAATTCCAGTTGTTTCTGCAATTTCAGGCTTTATGAATATCCTTAGAATTTATACTCATGATAAGAACAGAAAGAAAGTTGAAATTGCCGCAAAATCAATTATTGGAGATCTAAAATGAAAAAAAGAATTGTAATTAAATTATCAGGCAAGATTTTTGGTATAGATAATGCCAAAGTCTTAAAAGATTATGCAGAATTCTTAGTAAAAATTAGCAAGACTTGTCAGCCTATAGTTATTGCTGGAGGAGGAAATATTGCCCGACATTATATTTCTCATGCAAGATCTTCTGGTGCAGATGAATCAACTCTTGATGAATTAGGAATTGAAATTTCAAGGCTTAATGCAAAATTACTGATTTATGCCCTAAAAAATAAAGCATATTCTCATCCACCAACTACATTACAAGAAGTCAGACATGCTGTAGATGATGGATTAATTGTTGTTGCTGGTGGTTTACATCCTGGTCAAAGCACTAATGGTACTGCAGCTTTGATTGCTGAAAAAGTTCAGGCGGATCAATTTCTCAATGCAACTGATGTTGATGGGGTATATGATAAGGATCCAAATAAATTCAAAAATGCAAAAAAATTCCGACGCATTGATCTCAAAAATCTGAAAAACATGCTTGTTCATGAAGATTCAGTTGCTGGAGGATATGATTTGATGGATATTGTAGCCTTGAAAATTATAGAGCGATCCAAAATTAAAACCAGAATACTCAAAGCAACTCCAAAAAATATTGAAAATGCCATTAAAGGTGGAAATATAGGTACAGAAATTATTCTTGGTTCTAAATAATTACTCAGTTTTCTGGTTTTGAATTGTTGGTCTTGATTCAGACCAAATCTGAATCTCTTTTTCTGGATATTCCTCAATTCCCGTATCTCGAAGTTTTTTGTAAATTGATAAGGCTTCTTCTTTTTCTACGGCCTTTGATTGTGCCTTTGTAAATCCATCTTTGTCTACTATTACTGCTACATGTCCATCTGGGGAATTAATTACTGCTGTAAACTCTTCCTCTCCAACAGGATGAAATTTTCCATCAATTTTTTTGGTAGTTAGTGTTAACATTGCAAATCCAGCTACATCAAACATCTTCATTTGTGATTTACTAGCTCTTAGTTTTCCTTGCTGAACTGCTTGAAAGTATTGCATTATTTTTTTCTGGCTCCAATGGTATAATAACTATCTCAACATTTAAGATATCAAGAGGAAATAGAAAAATAATGAATCCTAAAATCTTTGTTGGTGTTGCAGTTGCAGCACTTGCAGTAATATTGGGTAGTATTCTTTTAGTCGGTCCTACAATGCAGGTTTCATCTTCAGAAAATATTCCTACTAATTCTCAAATTGAATTGGTTAAACCTCTTGAAGTAGAATTGGAAGACATTTCAGTTTCAAAAATTTCAGAACGTACCGCAACAATTGAGATTGCATTTAAAATTTCAAATCCTAATCCCCGCTCTGTAATAGTTCAAACCATGGATTACCAATTATTTGAAACGGGATATTCTGAAAATGAACAAATTTCAGGCGGTGAAATTGGTAGCAGGCCTGAAGGAATGGTAGAATTTGGCTCAAATTACTATACTCTTCTAGGAGAGAATTCTATTGTACTTAGAGATAAAATAACCTTGAAAAATACTGGTAATACTCCAGAACTATGGAGTGACTTTGAGGATGGCACAAATACATGGAAAGTTTCCGGTACAGTCTATTACAATCTTAGTTCAATGACTAGTGGACAAGAAAATCAACTTGATTTTGAGTTTACAAAATAAACTGTTATAGTATCATAATATTCCAAAATTATGATATTTTGTTTTTAGAGAAAAAATATTGGCAAAGTTATAAAAGCTCGTAGAGTGGTTTTTTATCAAATGGCAGAAGCAGGTATGGCCGCATTTGGCGCAGCAGCAGGAGTCGCAATTGCACTAGCAGTAGTGTGTTTCGCTCTTCGTGGTAAAGGACATCCAGAACCACTCGATTAACCAAAAGGAATTTTTCCTTTACAATATTTTTAATTTATCTAACTAATCTTTGTCGCCCATTCCTAACATCTCAGCTAGGGACACCTGTTTGGAATTCTTCTTTTTCATGTAACATCTTTCATAATATTGGCATTCAGAACATTCAGTAGATGGCTCTAAGATTGGCAATTTTTGCTCTTTTAGAAGATCATTTAGAACTCTAACTCTTCTAATTATTTCTTCAAACATTTTTTTATTTCGTGTAAGTGAGAATGTTGTCTCTTTTCTATCTCCCGAGATATACACCACGACTCCATCTTCCTTGTCATATATCCACATACATGCATTAAGATACAAAACGTCATTTGCTAGAGGATTTTCCAATTCAGTTGCTGCTGGTCTGAATAAAAGTATAGTATCATCTACTATCATATCGACTTGCCCCTTTAGTTTGATGTCCTCTATAGCAAATTCTTTAGGACCACTTCCGTATTCTAATTTTCTTAGTAATCCTGAAAGAAGCTCATTGAATCCCCGTCTTTCAATCTCTTGTGGATCTACCCTATCATAATAGGAACGTCTGAGACATTGAACCACTTCATGCAGATGAATAGTCTGAATATCCTTTGAATCAATTTGAATTTCTAACTCTTTTCCTATTGATTCAACTGCGCTTTTGATAACCTTTCGAAAATCCCTGTCCCCCATCATGACATTTTACCTTCTTTCATGATCCCTTTTAGTCTAGCTCATCAATTTGGTAATAATTTTTGAAATTCTTCCTGAAAATGCTAATATCACAAAATGAACTCCAAAACCAATTACTGCGCCTATGATTAATTCGCCTGTAAGATAGTAAATACCCAAGAAAAGTCCTAATGGTGGTAATGTGAAAATCATTGCCAAAAATGAACTTACCCAAATGAATCTGACTAAAACTTCAGTTGAAACTTCAGTTTTTTTCTTTGGAAACTTAAACATACTATATTTCCTATTCTTCTTCTAGGATTAACTTTGACATAGTAGTTTCAGTTGGTATTTTTTGTTCAACAGCAAAAGCAATTGCTGCTAGATTTCTAACTTCAAACGAAGTCAATTTAGTAATTCCAACAATTGTTGCAAAACTAAACATCTTTGTGAATGATCTAAGTGATGAACTGTATATTGCCATCTCAAATGCTCTCTCAAATTCTGCAATAGCATCTAATTCATTTTCTACTTGTGGTACAAGATCCTTGTATTTTGTACTTGATAATTCATTAAATGCATCTCTTACAGTAGCTGCTGCCATCATTCTTCCAAGTAGTTCTCTTGCAGGAGGACTGGTATTGATTATTAAATCCTGGATTTGCTCTTCTTGCAATCCCCAAAACTTTCCTCTAATAACACTCAAAATATTGTAAAAGTCAATATCCATTGAAACTAGTTTGGTAGCTTCTTTGTCAGAATAATTTTTCATAGCACCTGCAAGATGTTGATATAATATTTTATCAAAATATGTGTCAAAAATTTGCACATTCTTTTTTTCATTGTACAATGCTGCAGCCTTTGCAATCTCTTCTCCAAATTGAACTGAATTCAAACTTGCAACAGCTTCTTCAAGATCTTTTGAAACTAATGCTTTAATCACAATGTCTCTTTGTTTGATTAATTCTTCAGCATGAAGATTAACGTGAGTTTCAAGCTCTTCTTGAGATTTACCTAAGACTTTGCCTTTAAGAATTAATTTTAGATTTGATATGATGAATTTCATATAGTATGCATCTAACACTCCTGAATTTCCTGATGTCTTAGCAATAGAGTAATGAATATCTGCTAATTTACTTCTAAGGGCTGACTCTATACTTTGTGAAGAATATGGTTTTTGCACATCTGCCACAGCATCAGCATATACTGTGTTCTTGATTCTAGTCATTAATTCTTCTAAATCTCTTGATTCGGCAAGTGTTTGAAAATCAGCCTTTGTAAGTAATTTGCCTCTTTTACTGTATGCTTTAACGGAGGCATAGACATTCTTTGAACCGCCCATTTCGATCAATCTCAATAGGCAACTGATTTTAATGTTTGGCGATCTATACCTGAGAACTAATCCTAGGTAATCTTATCTAAAAATATTATGGCATCATCTTTTTCTTGCTTTGATAGTTTAGAAAAAGCCAAAAGAATCTCTTTTTGAATTGCCAATGATTCATCAGAAATATCCCTTAATTTTGAGAGATCAAAAGGGAGTAATTCCTCAATTTTATTATCGCAAAATGCCTTGACATATTTTTGAAAAATAGAGTAAGTAAAATTGGGACTTGTTTGTAAAAGATTCACCAAAATTCTCTCAAATTCTTTTTCAGAAGATTCGGACTGGGAAAAAAACTGTTTTAGCAAATCTTCTCTATTCTTTATTTCACTAATTGATAGTGCTATCAAAATTCCTTTTTTTGTTAAATGATAGTATGGAATTCCTTTTTCTTGAAGCGCCTTTGGGCCTCTTTTTAGAGGGAGTCTGCCGTCTTCTTCTGCAATTTCCATTGGAAGTAAAATTTCATCCAGATCTCGAAATATCCCTGAATAGATATTCTTCCAGGCAATACCATGTTTTTTTGCAATTCTTTGAGAAATTCCTGTACGTGTTCTTTCTGCAGGATTTGCATTACTTCCAAGAATCGTGATGATCGCTCTTTGTCTATTAGCCTCTCCTGTTAAATCGTCACCCTTTGTCTTGAATGTGTCAAAAATTGCTAGTTTCGTGTTCGATTTAACTTTCATTTACTTCCCCTTATCATAATTTTCATATTTTATGTTACTATCAGAATATACTAAAATATAATAATTTACTTTTTTGATACCTTTCCAGTCTCCAATGCTTAAATAATTTTCAATTTCGATAAATTTAATGAATTCTAGGAACTACAAGTATGCTCTATTACTTGTAGCCGCAGTATCAATCACAGCAGCAGGTGCTATGTCACAAGCATATGCACAGCAAGTTGAGGATGGTATGGACGGATATGTAAAGGGAACCAGTGGAATTTACACTGGTAACCCTAACGAATGTTGGTATGAAGAAGATGGCAGCATGCTACCTTGTAAAATAGATACAGGTGATACAGCATGGATGCTAACTGCAACTTCATTAGTACTCTTCATGTCCCCAGGTGTCGGTTTCTTTTATGGCGGATTAGCCAGATCAAAGAACATCGTCAACGTACTTGGTATGACCTTAATCGTAATGGGTCTAATGTCAGTACAATGGGTTCTATGGGGTTACTCACTAGCATTTGGCGGAATTGATTCAGATGCAAACTTGTTTATGGGAAATCTCGATTATGTCGGATTTAACATGGTTTCACCATACGCACCATTAGGTGAAGCAGGCGCATGTGGAGACACATGGTCAGCGGCTTACCAGATGAATGCAATGGTGGAAGGCGATGTTTGTAGTCAAGGTTGGCCTGGTACAGTACCTCACCAACTATTTGCAATGTTCCAAGCAACATTTGCAATTATCACACCAGTTCTAATCATTGGTGGATTAATTGACAGAATCAAATTCAGCGCATTAGTCATATTCGTACTCTTATGGGGAACCTTCGTTTATGATCCAATAGCACATTGGGTCTGGGGAGGCGGATACATAGGAGGAGGTTCAATAGATCTCGATCCAGACTTATCACCTTCATATGCATTAGACTTTGCTGGTGGTACTGTAGTACACATATCTTCAGGATTCGCTGCATTGGCAGGTGCCTTAGTCCTTGGTAGACGACTTGGATATGGCAAAGTTCCAATGGAGCCACACAACATCCCAATGGTAGTCCTCGGCGCAGGAATCCTATGGTTCGGATGGTTTGGCTTCAACGCAGGAAGTGAAGTTATGGTAGACGGCATTACCGTCAGCGCATGGACTGTTACAAATACAGCAACTGGTATGGCTGCAGTCACTTGGGTGCTCATGTCTTGGGCACATACAGGAAAACCAAGTGTCGTAGGAGCTGCATCAGGAGCAGTAGCAGGATTGGTAGCAATCACACCAGCCTCTGGTTGGGTAGGTCCAATGGCTGCGATTATAATCGGTATTGCAGCTGGTACAATTTGTTATGCAGCAATTGCATTCAAGAGTGCACGCAAATGGGACGACGCATTAGATGTATGGGGAGTACACGGAATGGGTGGTCTTACAGGTGCAATTTTGACTGGTACATTGGCTAGTCCACACATTTGGGATACTGGAGACGGTATCGGTGCATGGACCGGAACTGCAGAAGGAATGGAACAGCAAGCAATCAGCATCATCGGTGCTGCAATATCAATAGGCTATGCCTTTGGTGTTACTATTGTAATCCTGAAAGTAATGGATGCCGTATGGCCTGGCGGAATCAGAGTCACTCCAAAAGAAGAGGAGATTGGTCTCGATTTGGCACAGCATGGCGAAAGAGCATACGTAAACGAATAAGAAAAACCCTTTTCTTTTCTTCTTTTTATTATCCAACCCAAATCAATTTAGATTTGATCATTTTACCCAAATCATGTTAATCTCTACAACTGATCTAAATTCAATTCTTGATGATCCTAATGTAATCATAGCTGACACTCGTTCTTTCAAGGAATATTCTGAAGGTCATATACCTGGAGCGGTTCATTTGGATTTATTTGCATTTCATTGGATTGATACAACAAAACAAGGAATAGAAAATTTTAACAATCAAACTCAAAACCTTCTTTCAATTCTTGGAGTAACCCCAGAAAAAAAAGTCATTTTTTATGATTCTGTTTCTGGAATGCTCGCAGCAAGAGGAGTTTGGATGTTGATGTATTTTTCTCATGAACAAGTATTGATGTTGGATGGTGGGATAACAAAATGGACAAAAGAAAATCTGCCACTTGAGACAAAACCCAATGGTTTCAGACCATCAAAGTTTTCAGGAAAAATTAATCCAGATATTATTTCAGGATATGAACACATCAAAAATAATCTTGATAAAATTAAAATCCTTGATGCTCGCTCAATTGCGGAATATGATGGAAGTATGATTAGAGCTGCTCAATCAGGGCATATTCCAAATGCTATCAATCTTGATTGGAATCAAAATATCAATGATGATGGTACTTTCAAAAATAATGAACAATTATCCAAAATGTATGATTTTCCAAAAGATTCAGAAATTATCACTTATTGTCAAGGTGCGTATAGGGCTGCCAATTCCTTTCTTGCTTTGAAAAAACTTGGATTCAAAAATGTTCGAGTTTACCTTGGCTCTTGGGGAGAATGGGGAAACAAACTAGAATTACCTGTGGAAAAATAATCTATGAGTAAAGATATGAAAATTTTTCTCTATATTGTAATTCCAATTTTTGCATTTTCTGTAATATTTGTAAATGCCTTTTTTGGTCATTTGATTTTTGCATCAGAAACTCAGCAGGTAATAAACAAATATTCTGTATATGTTCATTTACTATCAGAATGGCAAAGTGATTCAAAGAATATTATTTTTGAGGTGACAAACTCTTGGCACAAATCCAATAAAGATTCTGAAATAAATCATGTATTTGATGCAGAATCAAAAGAATACAATACAAATCAACTTCAAGAAATTAATGGTAAATCATTTGTTGAATTGAAACACGAATTTAGTGAATGCCAAGAAGATTGGCAACCCATGCTCTATAGAAAAGCAGTAGATGCTGTAAGACATGAAATTGAATATATTCAAGGAAAGCAACTAAGTTCAGATCCAGACATCTCATTATATCCAAACGTTGAAAACACAAATTATGATAATTTAGAACAACAATTAAAAATTAAAAATGGATATGCACAATTTTTCCCTATATGCACATCTAAAGAAATAACATCATATGATTATAGTGTAAAAACTGATAACAAAGATTTAGGGTTTGATGTGTATTTTGTTTCATCATTTGAACAACGTGAAAACTTTGCCAATTCTCAGTTTTACTCTTATACTGAATTAGGCTGCTTTGGACAAAACAAACAAAGCTTTAGTGGCTCTTGTAAAAATATTAAAAAAGATAGTGGATTATTGGTGGTATTGCCTGATGAGCTAAAACCATGGACTACCAAAGTCACAGTAAATCTTTATGAAACCAACTAAAGCATTTTTTAATTTATTTTCTTTTCCAGATGAATTGATTGTAAATTAACTCTGGTCTAATCTGTCTGAATGGTTGGGAACCACCAACATACCATTTTGTAAAGAATTCATACAAGTGCAATCTGAGTGACTGGATATACACAATCAATCCTTCAATCATCATAATTCCTAAGTTACCGCCGATGATCATAGCCATTGCTCCTCCTGATGCAGCACCTCCTAATGATGAAAATGCATTATTTACAGTCAACAGCAAAGCCGCATGTACAAGTAACATAATTCCAAGTCGAGCGTAGCTAATTGTATGAGCTAAACTTTCAACCGTTTTTCCTAAGAGCACTTCCATAATCACACTAGCAGGATCTGCTCCATCTTCTGGATGCTTCTTTGCATGCATCACACCTCCAACCATCATGATTACCATTGATGCAATTACAATGATTACGGAAATTCTTGTAATAATCCAAACTTGTGCCCAATCACCTAAGAACATTGTAACCCATGGAACTGCTTCGGTGTGGACTTTGGAATACATGTTCATGACATCATATTGTGAACCAATTGCACACATCATGATAACTACAATTCCGCCGTAAAGTGTAATGTTTGGAATTGCTTCAGTAAATACTACCATCTTGTGTCCTTCTTTTAGTAATCTGATTACACGTAGAGCCATTGCCCAAACTAAATGTACAATTCCGATGAATAATGAAACTTTGAGGATATTGATTACTTGTTCAAATGTTAATTCAGCAACGCTGAGAATACCAACTATCCAACTAACAGAATGCAATGCACCTCCTTTCTCTAATAATCCTTCAAATGGACCCATATGATCAAGATGATATCCAAACGCTTCTCCTGCACCAACACCCGCTATGGCAGCTGATGCGCCAGAGATTGCAATTAGCATTCCCCATCTTGACAGCTCACCTTGTCCTTTGAACTTGAATAGTAATCCAAGTGCCATTAGTAGCAATCCGTGACCCATATCCGCAAACATCAATCCATAAAATATTGGCCACATCAAAGCAATCATTGGAGTTGGGTCTGGTTCTCCTGACTTTGGAATACCTTGACTTTTTGTAATTACTTCAAAAGTTCTAACGAATTTTTTATTATCAAATAATGTGGGAATCTCTTCTCTTAATTTTGGATCTGTAATGTCTTCTACAACTGACATCCATTGTTTTGTGGACTCTGTGAATTTTCCTTCCATTTTTTGTGGAATAAATCCTTGAATTACTGCAAAGTTTTTTGTCCCGCCTGGCTTTCTCAACGTCTCAAGCACATCTTTTGCAACTAGTGCTTTTTCATGCAGAGAAAGAATATCTCGTCTTACTTTTTTTGTTAATTTTGCTAAATCTTTTTTGATTGATGCTTGTTTTGCTGTTAATTCCTTTATTTTTGATTCTGCAAGTTCGTATGCCTCACTAGGAATTTGTGGAAAACCCTCTGGAATTTTGAAAATATTGGAATTAAAACTTCTTAGAACCTTTAGAACTTTCTCAGAATCAGCAGTATCTGAAATTATCAGAATTGCAGATTTTTCCTTATTTTCTAAATCATACTTGTAAATTGTAATACCCTCAAGTGAGCGACTAATCTCATCAAAATCAGCAGAATTTATGACAAATAAATTAGTGAAAAAATATTTCATTAAACCAAATCCAGAAAGATCCATCTTCATTTTTCTGATTACTTCTAGTGTGTCTTTGAGTGAATTGTATTCTTCAATTGAAACTCTAGTGTTTGCAGCATCTTCTAACAACTTTGCAGGTTCGTCAATAATTGATGGTGCCTCTTTACTTAACTGCTCTACCATCTCTTCAATTTCATTAATTTCATAATCCTTTTTCTTGATTACAGTACCCTTGAACAAAATCTCCATAATTCCTACAGTTAGTGGAATTCCCATTCCTTTTATGACATCATCAATTGATTGGTAAGTTTGTTGAGCCTTTAGTAGAAGATCATCAATTTCTGGAGTTACTAAATCATTAGCAGAATCTATTTTGTGATACCACTCAAACTCTGTTAATCTAGAAATTGCTTTAGGGGACTCACTTCTAGGTAATATGACGGTTCCTAGTTTTAGATCGGCTGTTCCCAAGACAAATTTTGGGTGTTTTCATTGAGTTTAATATCTTTCTGATTGTATCTTTCCCAAACATTAAAATCCATTATGGGTCAACGGCACCCATTGGCATCTAATTCGGCTTTAGAAACTACGATTGACAAAATTCTCAATAACACTGAAAAAGATATCCTTTCAAACATTAAAACAGCACTTGGCGAATCTCAGCAAAAACTAGAGGATTCTATACCAAAATTAGAAAGTGAATACGATAAAATTATTTCAGATGGTAAAAAAGAGGCTGATAAGATCGAAAAACAGATCATTGGAAGTTCTGATATTGAGGCCAGAAATAAACAACTCACAATATTAGAAGAGGCAGTTGAAAAGGTCTTTTCAAAAGCACTTGATGAAATAGCAAATACTGATAGAAGTGGCGATTATTCAAATTTGATTAAAACAATGTTAGAAGAATCAACTCAAATTTTGGGTACTACTGAAATTACAGTTTTTACAAATGCTAAAGATAAGGATGTAGTACAATCTTCACTATCTTCATTCTCAGGAGCTGAGTTATCCCCTAACACAATTGATTGTCTTGGTGGAATTATAGTAAAGTCAAAAGACGGTGCCATGACATTTGATAATACAATTGATGCAAGAATTGAACGCCTGAAGCCTTTAATAAGGAAAGACATTGCATCAAAATTCGGAGTAGGAAATTAGATGGCAGCTCAAGGTAGAATTGTGTGGGTAAGTGGCCCAGCTGTAAGAGCAGATGGTATGTCTGATGCAAAAATGTATGAGACTGTAACTGTTGGTAATTCAAAATTAGTAGGCGAAGTAATTCGTTTAACTGGTGATGTCGCATTTATTCAAGTTTACGAGTCAACAAGTGGATTAAAACCAGGTGAACCTGTTGTTGGTACTGGAAACCCACTTAGTGTATTATTAGGTCCAGGAATTATTGGACAACTTTATGATGGAATTCAAAGACCACTGAGAGAATTATCAAAAGCTTCTGGGTCTTTCATTGGAAGAGGTATCACAACTACTCCAGTAGATATGACAAAAAAATATCACTTTGTTCCAACTGCTTCTAATGGCGATGTAGTTCATCCAGGATTTATCATCGGCACTGTTCAAGAAACTGATCTTATTGAACACTCCATCATGGTCCCACCAGATCATCCAGGTGGTGTAATCTCAAATTTGGTATCTGAAGGTGATTATGATTTAGAAACTGTACTAGCTACTACTGAGAAAGATGGACAATCCATTCAACTCAAAATGTATCACAAATGGCCTGTACGAAAACCACGTCCATACAATAAAAGATATGATCCTACAGTTCCATTACTTACAGGTCAACGTGTTATTGATACATTCTTCCCAATTGCAAAAGGAGGAACTGGTTCAATTCCTGGTGCATTTGGAACAGGAAAGACAGTTACATTGCACCAAATTGCAAAATGGGCAGATTCTCAAGTTGTAGTCTACATTGGTTGCGGTGAAAGAGGAAATGAAATGACTGAAGTTTTAGTTGAATTCCCACATCTTAAAGATCCACGTAGTGGAAAACCACTTATGGATAGAACCGTTCTTGTTGCAAATACTAGTAATATGCCAGTAGCAGCAAGAGAGGCTAGTATCTATACTGGTGTAACAATTGCAGAATATTACAGAGATATGGGAAAAGACGTTGTACTTGTAGCAGATTCAACAAGTAGATGGGCTGAAGCACTCAGAGAAATGAGTGGTAGATTAGAAGAGATGCCAGCAGAAGAAGGTTATCCATCATATCTTGCATCAAGATTAGCAGAATTTTATGAAAGAGCAGGTCGTGTTCAAGCAAGTGGAAGTCCAGAACGTGACGGTTCAGTTACTTTGATTGGTGCTGTATCTCCATCTGGTGGTGACTTTACAGAACCAGTTACAACTCACACAATGAGATTTATCAAAACTTTCTGGGCTTTGGATGCAAAACTTGCATACTCTAGACATTACCCATCAATTAACTGGATGAACAGTTATTCTGGTTATCTTGCTGATATTGCAAAATGGTGGAGTAAAAACATTAGTGAGGATTGGTTTAACATAAGAAGTGAGACATATGGTATCTTACAAAGAGAAGACACACTAAAAGAAATTGTCAGACTCTTAGGACCTGAAGCACTACCTGATGAAGAAAAGTTAATTCTTGAAGTTGCAAGAATGGTAAAGATTGCTCTGTTACAACAAAACTCATTTGATGATGTTGACACCTATTGTAGTCCTGAAAAACAATTCAAATTAATGAAATTATTAGTTGACTTTTACAACAAAGGACAGCAAGCACTCAAAGAAGGAGCAGCGCTATCTGATATACGTGAATTATCTGTAGTTTCAAGTATACTCAAAGCAAGAATGGATATCAAAGATGATGAGATGCCAAAACTTGATCAATTAGATAAAGACATGCAAGAACAATTCAAATCAATTACAGGAGTTAAAGTTTCAAATTGACAACAGAAGGCGGAGTTCAATATAGTAAGATTGCAGAAATTAAAGGTCCTCTGGTTGTAGTTGATGATGTTGAAAATGCAGCATTTGATGAACTAGTTGAAATTGAAACTTCTGATGGCGAAAGAAGATTAGGTAAAGTTCTCGAAGTAGGAAACGGTAAAGCAATTGTCCAAGTCTTTGAAGGAACAACTGGATTATCAATTTCTGGAACTAATGCAAAATTTGTAGGTAAAGTAATGGAAATGCCAGTATCCAAAGAGGTACTAGGTAGAGTATTTGATGGATTAGGCAGACCAAAAGATGGGCTACCAGATCCAATCGCTGATCAATTTATTGACATTAATGGTGAACCAATGAATCCAGAACAACGTGAATATCCAAAAGATTTCATCCAAACTGGTGTATCTGTAATTGATGGATTGATGACTCTGGTTAGAGGACAAAAACTTCCAATCTTTTCAGGCTCTGGTATGTCTCACAACCTTTTGGCAGCACAAATTGCAAGACAAGCAAGTGTTGTAGGTACCAGTGATGACTTTGCAGTAGTCTTTGCAGCAATTGGTGTGCAATACAGTGAAGCAGAATATTTCAGACGAAGTCTTGAAGAATCTGGTGCATTAAAGAGGAGTGTTCTATTTCTAAATACAGCAGATGATCCTGCAATTGAAAGAATCATTACTCCTCGTGTAGCATTAACTGTTGCTGAATATTTGGCATTTGAATTGGGAATGCACGTTTTAGTTGTAATTACTGATATGACAAACTATGCAGAGGCACTAAGAGAGATTAGTGCAGCAAGAGAGGAAGTTCCTGGAAGAAAAGGATATCCTGGTTATCTCTATACTGACCTTTCAACACTTTACGAAAGAGCAGGAAAACTTAATGGCAAAAAAGGAAGTGTAACACAAGTTCCAATTTTATCAATGCCATCTGATGATATCACCCACCCAATACCTGACCTTACCGGTTACATTACCGAAGGACAAATAGTAGTTGGAAGAGATTTGTTTAGACAAGGCGTTTACCCTCCAATCAATATTTTGATGAGTCTTAGTAGACTAATGAAAGACGGAATTGGTGAAGGAAGTACTAGGGATGATCATAGTGAAGTTGCAAACCAAGTTTATGATGCATATTCAAGAGCACAAGAAGTAAGAGCATTAGCAGGTATTGTAGGTAAAGCAGGACTAACTGAAATTGACCTCAAATACATGGATGTTGGTGATACTTTTGAAAAAGAATTCCTTACTCAAGCAACTGATGAGAACAGAACTATCGAAGAAACACTTACTCTAATGTGGAAGATTGTATCAAAATTACCAAAGAATGAGATTACTAAAATTAAAGATAAATTCGTAGATCAATATTACAAGGAAGAGTAACTAAATGTCATTTGGACAAAACGTTGCAGCAACAAAAATTGAGCTTTTCAAATACAAAAAATCAACTCAGATTGCTGTAATGGTTCAGCAAATTTTAGATGATAAGCGTAAAGTTCTCCTAAAAAATATTGAAGAGATGATTCAAGAAGCTTCAAAAGCTAGAGGTGGAATCTGGGAACCCTTGCAAGATATCTACAAATCTGTTAACGAAGCATATCTTGCACTTGGTACCAACACCGTTGATTCTGTTGCAGAATCAACTCCACCGGTAATGGAAGTAGAACTACACGTTAGAAGAGTAGTTGATGTAAAAATTCCTGCACTTACAGTTACTGAAAAAGATACAAAATCAATGCCATATGGATTTGCAGATACTAACTCTTCAATTGATAGAGCTTCAAAACAAATCAAAGAATTAATGCCAAAAATTTGTAAAGCTGCAGAATATGAAAACTCAATTTTTAGCCTTGCAAAAGCATTAGAAAAGACTCAAAAATTGTTAAATGCTCTTGAAAATGTAATTATTCCGCAATACAAAGATAACATTCGATTTATTTTGTCTACTCTAGAGGAAAGAGAAAGAGAAGAATTCGCAAAGTTAAAAAAAGTGAAAGAAAAGATGGAGAGTGGAAAGTAATGGGAAAAGAAGAAATTAAAAAAGTACTTGAAAATTCAAAAAAAGAATTAGATGCAGATTATGATAAATTTGAAACATCTATCAAAGACGAATTGAACTCTTTCAAAAAGAAAGCACTAGATCGAATTTGAGACAATTACCTCATCATGATTTAAATATGGACCTAGAGGAGCCACAACATCAATGAAAACTATCGTCATGTTACTTTTGGCAGCATCAGCAATTTCAATTCTAGGTTCAACTGGGGTTGCATTTGCTCAAGAAGATGGTGCATCTAGTGGCGACTCTATGAAACTCCTCGGTGCTGGTCTAGCATTTGGTATTGCAGCAGGTGGAGCAGGAATAGGTCTTGGCCAAGTAGGTGCAGCAGGTCTTGCAGTCATTAGTGAGAACCCAGCTTTACAATCTAAGGTGTTCATCTTCGTAGGTATGGTCGAATCAATTGCTATCTACGGTATAGTTATGATGTTTATCATCTTAGGACAATAGTCCTACAACATCTTTTTCAAATTTTTGAATTTTTTAATTAATTATATTTTAGCTTATTTACATCTAGAACTCTGGCACAGTATCTGCATTTGAGCACTCTTCCGTCTTTGTCAATTACATCCATTATGGATTCAATGTGTTCTGTACTGTTTGTAATGCAGTCAGGATTTGAGCAACGAAATATTCTGTCAATCTCATTTGGAAGTGATACCCTTCTTTTCTCTACAAGCTTGAAATCCTTTATCATGTTGATTGTTGCTTTTGGTGCAATTACTGCAAGTTTGTTTGTGTCGTCATCTTTGAGAAATTTATTTTCAATTTTTATGATGTCTTTTTTCTTAAATTTCCCACTTGGAACATTTAGTGCTATAGTTATTAATTCACCGTCTCCACCATCAATTCTTAATGCGCTAAGAACCTGAAGGCCCTTACCTCCATCAATATGGTCAATTACAGTGCCTTCTTTGATTCGTCGAACCATAAGTTCGGACTGTTCCATCAGAATACTTTGTATAGTCACCTGTATATATTATTGAAAGAATGAACCAGTTCTACCAAAAAGATATCATCTCAATTAAGGACTTTGAGAAGGAATCACTAGAAACAATATTTTCAGCAACCAACAAAATAATGCAATTAGATCCTGCTGACAGAAGAGAGATATGTAAAGGTAAAACTTTGGGGTATTGTTTTTATGAACCAAGTACTCGTACACGACTCAGTTTTGATGCTGCAATGGCATCTATTGGGGGAAATTCCTTAGGAATTTCAAATGTATCTTCATCCTCAACTCAAAAAGGTGAGAGTCTTGCTGATACTGTAAGAATTATGTCGATTTATTCTGATGTTTTGGTATTGAGACACACTTTGGATGGATCTAGCAGATTTGCAGCTGAAGTTTCTGACAAACCTGTAATTAATGCAGGTAGTGGAACTGAGGAGCATCCAACTCAGGCAATTCAAGATTTATTCACAATCAAAAAAGAAAAGAAAAAGATTGATGGTCTAAAGATTGGAATTGTAGGTGATCTTAAATATGGACGAACAGTTTACTCATTACTTTATGGACTTGGAAATTATGATGTTGATGTCAGATTAATTTCTCCGGAATCATTGAAAATTAGATCTGATTCTGTTTATGAAATTAAAAAGAGATTAGATTTTGCAGAATCAACTGACATTACAGAAACAATAGACGAACTTGATGTTCTCTATGTTACAAGAATTCAAAAGGAGAGATTTCCTGATGAAGAAGAATATCTCAAAGTTAAAGGAAGCTATGTAGTTGGATTAGATTTGATTAAGCAGATGAAAGATGATGCAATTGTAATGCATCCACTTCCAAGAATTGATGAAATTTCACCAGATGTTGATAAAACAAGGCATGCAAAATACTTTGAGCAAGCTGAATATGGAAAATATACTCGTGCAGCCATTTTGGGCTTGACACTTAACGAAAATGAATTTTAATTTATTTTAAAATCCGTATTCCATATATCTAGAGAGATTTCAATAGAACTGTTGACACAAACTAAAGTAATTCCAATTTTTCCATTAGACTTAGTTTTATTTCCACGACAAGAACTTCCACTTCGAATTTTTGAGCCACGATACAAGCAATTAGTTGATGACTGTATGATAGGTGATGGTCAGTTTGGTGTTTGTCTTCTTGATGAAAATAATACTGTAAATGGTTGGAATTCCCCTAAATTAGTTGGAACTATTGCAAAAATTACAAAATGTGAGGATGTTGAGATGGATGGATTACAGCTTCACATTGAAACTATAGGAAGAAATTCATTTAAAATAAAAAAAATCATACCTCCATCTATTTCCCAACCTGAAAACTATGATCCACTTTCAGTAGAAGGACATCAGGAAATTTCTAGCATTCATGAAAAAATTGGAACAGAAGAAAAAATGTACATTCAAGCAGAAGTTGAAATGATTCCAGAAATTGATGAAAATATTTCATTAGAAAAATGGGAGAAATTAGTTGAATTGTGGAAAAAGAAAATTGTAAGGCAAGCATTACCGCAAGTTGTTGAACCTCATGCTTTAGATCATGTATTAGAGCAATACTACCTAACTACTGAAACACCAACTGTTGATTACATCTATTCATTATCTGCACTTGGTGCAAAAGATCCAAATGAACTTCAACCCATTTTGGAGGCCACAACCATGGATGAATTAATTCAAAGCGTAGAAGAATTACTGACAGTAAAATAACCCTTGAATGTCTGAAATTATGTTGTCTCTGAAAAAATATTCTGCATTTGTTATTGTGATGTGTTTACTATTCCCTGCAGGCAGTGTATATGGACATGGATTTGGAATTGACACGATTTCTTCAGTTAATGTTCAAGGAAAAAATTTGTCAATTTCAGTGGAGATGCCAATGTATTTTGAAAATGCTCAAGAGCAAATCACAATTACTGCAACTGAAGATGATACAAAAGAGAATGCAAAAAATGTTACATTTCTCATTGGCTTATTTCATAAAAATGAAATGATTTTTAGAAATTATTTTTTTGCCGATAATGGAGTATTGGAAATTAAAGTAAATCCTACACAAGATGAAAAAATCACAATTCATGGAGAACAAGATTCGCTACTAGGAGCATGGCATGGAACAGAATCAAAACCAATTGAAATTACAGGCCCATTGTTTACGTCGTCTGGTATCTATAATTTTGAGATTGAAATAAGAACTATTGATGAACCCACAAACATCATAGAGAATGCGGGTGTCTATAATGCTGATTTGAGCCTAATTGAGACTGTCTCTTTCATGCAAAAGGATTCAGAAAATAATGATGTAGAATTTAGATCAAAATCCTATTTTGATTCAATTTCAAATTTCAAGTATGATTTTAAGGCTAAAGAAGTTACATTTGAAATGCCATTTGATTGGAGTGAAAAACAATTATCGCACGTTTCAGTAGTTCATGTCGAAACTCATTTTCCAAAAGATTTTGTAGAGTTTCTGTCTCCTAGCTATTCTGCATATGTAAATGACATTGAATTATTCAAATCTTCAGTATCCGTTGACGATTACACTGAAGACCATGAAAGAATAGTTCACCTTGTAATGTTGGAGGATCATTTACGATTTTTGAAAAATGAAATGAAAAAAAATGATGAACCATTACCAGACAATATGAGTTTTAGAATATCTGCTAGTACAGACACAGCATTTCCATTAGAGGCTTTTACAAAAAGTGAGGACTTTAAAGTAAATCTTTCGTGGGATCCATTAGAAGTTGAACCAGGGATTGATACTAATTTTATTTTTACAATTAGGGATGGAAGGACAAATGATCCATTAAGAAATTCTGATTATACATTTGTATTAATTCAAAATGGAAAAGAAATTCATCGTGTATCTGGTACAGCCCAAGTTGGAGGTGAGTTTGAAAAATTTACATTTGCTGAAGATCAAACTGGTCCAACAATAATTAAATTTGAAAACATTAGAAATTCAGGACAAGAAACAGAGTTTGCTCTAGTTGTTGTACCTGAGTTTGGAACTATAGCAATGATGATTCTTGCAATTGCCCTTATTGGGACTATTGCATTAAGAGGAAAATATCCTACTTTATCCCTGTCTTGAGTGAATTTCTTAGTAAATCTATAAATTTCTAGGCTCAAAAATCACTTTTATAATTATATATGAGTTTCTAGTGGAACTAATGGTCATACCTTGGATAAGAAGGAACTGCGTAAAATTGTCGGTGATGTAAGAAAACAAAATTCCATATTTTCTAACAAATCATTTCTTGATAGTCTGATGGTTCCAAATTCAATAGTTGGACGAGAATCAGAATCAAAAAAATTAGTAGACTATTTGCTTTCATATGAAAAGGGCCTGGTTGTTCCGCTAGTTTCAATTTATGGTAGAAGCGGATCTGGAAAATCAACCATTGTCAAATTCGTTTGTGAAAATTTAGATTTAGATTTTTGTTATGTAAATTTCAGAAAAGCAAAGACCGTATTTGGATGTATCAACCTAATCTTATCTGAGATGGGACATCCCAACCTAAAAAATGCCCAAGGAATAAACTCTGCATTTTTAATTTTGGAGGGATTGATTAAAGAGACACTTGAGAAATCTGGAAACTCTCTATTTGTTTTATGTCTTGATGAATTTGATACACTATTTTATGACAAACGAGGCAAGCCTTCAGACTTTGTTTACAAACTTGTCGTCCTTGTAGAAAAACTCCGTACATTAAAAAAACACATGTGTATTGTAACAATATCAAACAAAGTGTTATCTGAATTTAATTTAGATGACAGAGTCATATCTAGAATTGGCGCTTCGGAGATTTACTTTGATTCTTATTCTCAAAGTGATGTGCTAAAGATAATTCGTAATAGGGCAAAAAAATCATTTTTAAAAAAAATAGATGATGACGTTTTGCAGCATTGCGCCAATATTAGCTCAGAAGAACACGGTGATGCAAGACGTGCAATTGATCTTCTTAGGACCAGTGGCGAGATAGCTGGAATTGAAAACAAGAAAATCTCAAAGAGGCATATAGATGAAGCAGTTTCCCAGCTACAAAAAAATCAGATAACTACTATAATTTCTGGTGGCTCGTATCATTTCAGGCTTGCGTGTGCTGCACTATCTAGGCTCACATATGTCAATGATGAAGGATGGCATAGCACATCTGATCTATTCAAGCAGTATCAACAAATTATCTCCTCTGATACTAGGCAGATATCTTACAGACGATTCTCAGAGATGTTAGTTGAATTGGTAAACTCTGGCATTGCAGTATCAAAAACAGAATCCAGGGGACGACATGGGTATGGTAGCCAATTCAAGCTTTCAGTTGATCCTGATTTGATTGGTAACTCTTGTTTTCCTGACTGGTGGCCTAGTGTTGTAGAATCAAAAAAGAGAAAAGATGATGCAATTAGAAGTATGAAAGCACTCAAGTCGCTTTCTTTTGGAAGACGTCGTTCACGATTTGGTAACCTATATGGTGATCTTGGATTGTGAAAAGTGCAACATGGTTGCTGGTTAACTAAACTCCTAAAACAAAGATTGATCTGTGAATTACATATCATCAATATGTTTACATTTTAAATGACCAAATCCTAATTTATTGCCTGACGATGATGATTTGCCAAAAGATCTTGCACACATTACACCTGCATACAAACGCGCATTATGGGTTGTTGTTTTAATCAATGTAGGCTACGGGATTGCCGAAATAATTGGGGGATTCTTGGCAGATTCTCAAGCACTAAAAGCTGACGCACTTGATTTTCTAGGTGACGGTTCAATCACATTTTTGGGATTGCTTGCAATAGGATGGGGTTTGAAATTACGTGCTCGCTCAGCTTTTTTACATGGAATCTTTCTAGGGGTAATGGGAATTGCAGTACTTGGTTATACAATATATCGCACACAAGTTCTGCATGTTCCAGAAGCTGGAATGATGGGAGTCTTTGGATTTGGTGCACTTTTGATAAATGTACTTGCTGTTATCATATTGCTTCCACATAGAAAGGGTGACGCTAACGTTCGTGCAGTATGGCTCTTTAGCCGAAATGACGCACTAGGTAATATTTTGGTAATAGTTGGTGCAGGTTTTGTCTTTTTGACAGGAACCTCATACCCTGATCTTATAGTAGCTGGAATAATTGCAAGTCTCTTTTTACAATCATCATTCTCAATAATTAAAGACGCTAGAAATGATCTAAAACAATCTAAATCAACGTAATCTGAGGATTCCTATTCTATCATTTTAGAATCATCAATGAAATATGGTATATACTTTAAATTTAACAAAAATACTATCAAAAAAGTATGAAAAATGCATTATTTTCTATAATCTTAATTTTTGCTATTGCTACAATTTCACTATCGTTACTTTCTGAACAAGTCATGGCACAAACCATGATGAGTCCAAGACAACAAATGATGATGGGAACAAACCCAAATCAAGTCACATGTGCTGATGGTCTAGTACCAATGATGAAAAATATGGGGATGACTGCATGTGTTAATCCTGATAGTTATCTGCGATTGGCAGATAGAGGATGGGGCAATTGGGATATGAATATGATGACAAATGATCCTCAACAAATGCAACGTGTAATGAATAGTATGCTAAACAATCAGCAAACTGGAAAACTTTGGTATGATGTAATGAAAAATGATCCTCAGCATTTGCAGACAATGACTGATCAAATGAAAACAACCATGATGAACAATCCTCAGATGATGAGTCCTATGATGAATACAATGATGGATGATCCAGAACTTCGTCAACAAATGATGGACATGATGACACAACACCAACCAATGATGCAGACAATGCGAGGAAATAGCACTATGATGAATATGATGATGGGCGGTTCAATGAATCATGGAATGATGGGAATGATGGATGATCCAGAATTACGTCAACAAATGATGGATATGATGATGAACAATCCTCAGATGATGCAAGACATGATGAACAATGGAATGATGATGAATATGATGAATGGTAAAATGATGACTGGAAATATGATGGGCAACATGATGATGAACAATAACATGATGGGAAATAATATGATGAATGGTAACATGATGGGTTCTGGAATGAACCAAGGCATGATGGGTAACAACATGATGAACAATAACATGATGGGTAATTCTATGATGGGCAAAGGAATGATGATGGGCAACATGATGGGAATGAATCATGGAATGATGTCAAATATGAATAACATGAGTACTATGGGAACTGCAATGAATGATCCTGAACTAAGACAACAAATGATGTATGACATGATGAATCATCCACAAATGATGTATGATATGATGAACAATAATCAAATGATGAACATGATGAATATGGGAACTATGATGAACAGTAATTGGACTATGAACAATCCACAAATGATGAATAACATGATGGGTCAAATGATGAATGATCCTCAAGTAATGCAGAACATGCATGATATGATGTTAAACAATCCTTGGCATATGCATGGAATGATGGACAACATGATGAGTCCAATAATGAATGCCATGATGGATGATCCTAAATTACGTCAACAGATGATGGATAACATGATGATGCACCCTCAGATGATGAATAACATGATGAATAATCAACAATTTATGCAACAGCTGATTCCGTAATCTTGGAATCTAAGAAAAAAGTATTTGTGGCCAGTGCAATTATAGTAGTAATAGTAATTGTAGCAATAACTCTGGATGGTGCCTCCATTGTTTCCGAACCGATTGAAAACACTGACAATTCTAAATCAACTGACTCACGAATAATTGATTGGCGTCATGTTCACGGTGTTGGTATAGATCCTGAAGATAGTTCTATTTTGTACATTGCAACACATGGTGATTTCTATCAAAGTATCAGTGGTTCTCCTCCTGTCAAGGTAGACAAGGTAAGAGCTGATTATATGGCATTTAATGCACCTCCAATTCCAGGCATTCCACTTTATGCAAGTGGCCATCCATCTACTGGGGGAAATACTGGATTGATCAAAAGTAATGATGGCGGAATTACTTGGGAGCATGTTTCAAATGTTATAGAACCTCCTGTTGATTTTCATGCAATGGCAATAAGCAAACAAACCCCAGAAATGATAATTGGGTTTGATAGTGGTGCAAGAGGCTTGTTCAAAACTATAGATGCTGGAAAAACTTGGGACACTCTAGAATATCCAGAATACATTTCTGCACTGGCAATATCACCTAATAATTCTGAACTAATCTTTGCAGGAACTGGCAAAGGAATCTTCAAATCAGAAAATGGGGGAAAAACTTGGATTCAGCTTGATGCATATAGGGATTTGGCTGTGTTTGCATTGGCATTTGATGATGATGGGAAACTGTTTGCGTCAGTCAAAACATTCGGTCTTGTACAATCAGATGACCTTGGTGATTCGTGGGAAAGCTTCCAGCATGTTGATCTTACAGTTACAAGCATAGCTGCAGATTCACAACACAAAGAAATCTACGTTGGAGGTTATTCATCTGAAGGATTCCAAGAAGTCTATAAAATAAAATATGATTCAAGCTCTTATGATCAGATTGGAACCAACAAAGGATTGAAATAATTGAAATCTTAACGTGGCCAATAAAACATGATTGCAACCCCTATCAAGACAATCACAGAACCTATAATTTCAAATCTGTCTGGCCTTTTTTTGTCAATCCAGTATCCCCAAATAATTGAGGATACAACAAAGATTCCTCCATACGTTGCATAGACTTTACCAAACTCAGCAGGTTGAAATGTCATGATAATACCATATGAAAATAAAATCAAACCCCCCATCACTCCAAATATTATTCCTCTATCGACTCTCAACCATTTCCAAACAAGATATCCTCCACCAATCTCTAATAGTGCTGCAAAAAAGAAAATACCTAGACTAGATGCTACTTCGATCAAACCTTCTCTCCCTTTCTTGGATAGTAGAAAATTATTGCAACCCCAATCACTGCAATTATTGTTCCAATAATGTCATAGGTATCTGGTGGTACACCTGCAATTAACCATCCCCATAAAATTGCCATTACAATAAAGACTCCTCCATAAGCTGCGTAGATTCTGTGAAAGTGGGTTTTCTGAAACGTTGGAACTATTCCGTACAAGAATAACACAAAACCACCAATTGCACCTAACATCCAACTAAAATCCTCACGCAACCAAAGCCAGACTAGGTATCCTCCACCAATCTCGCAAAGACCAGCTAGAACGAACAAGAGAATTGAACTGAAAAAATTCTTTGATTTCTCACCCATATCATTTCAATAAACTACAATTACAATGCATTTTGAAATTACCTTTCTTTGTAGCCCATTTTAGTATAGGAATAATTGCTGTACGTAATTCCTTTCCTCTCTTTGTTAGAGTATATTCTACTCGTGGAGGAATTTCATTAAATGCTTCTCGTGAAATAATGTCTTCTTTTTGAAGTTCCTTTAGCATTGACGCTAGAGTTGAGGGACTGATCCCTTTCAATTCTTCTAAAAGATCATTATATCTAAGAGAACCATGATTACCAATCTCATTTACCAATAATAAAGTCCATTTCTTACCAATCGTTTCAATTACTCCATCAAGTGGGCATAAACAAACTGCATTACTATGATGATTCAAAGTCACTACACTACTTCGAACTTTGGATGTTAAATACTTTGAATTTTGTAGTAATCCATTGCAAATTCAAAGTAACAAGTCAGAATTAGGATTGACAATACTAGTAATAATTCTCAGTGGGGCGTCTACAAGCTTGCTATTGCTTCCACCTTTAGGAATAATTTCTTATGCAGATTTTAGAGACGTGGCAATAATTCCATCAGTTGTAATCATATTTGCAATAGGGATACTTGCACGCTCAAAATATCCTCGATTGACAAGTAGATTGTTCAAGGGAATGGTGGCTGGAGCTATAGCCTCATTTGCACTTGAGGCAATACGAATCCCTGCGTACATGCTTACAAAATGGATTCCAATGGATAGCATGATTTCATTACCTGCACTATTACTTACTGAAAAAATTTCTTCATTATCTGAAGTTAAACAAGTAATCATGCAGTCTGGTGTTCCGATGAATTTGTATCATGCACCAATAGACATATTTTTTGTAGGTGGTTTGTGGCATTTTTGGAACGGAGCTACATTTGGAATAATCTATGCATTAATCATTGGAAAAGGAAAGTGGTGGTATGGAATGATCTGGGCTGTAGTAATTGAAATAACTATGATGATGGCACCATACTTGATAATGATGAAAGGTGCATTTGGTATGGAACACATGGATGGTTACAATATTTTTGTAGTTACATTGATTGCACATTTGGCATTTGGTGCAATATTGGGAATAATCGTACAGAAATGGAAAAAAGATTCTATATCTATTACTGATTTAGGAAAGGGGAAACAATGAAATCAAAGAAAAAGCAATTTTGTGGTTATTGCCCTGAAGACAAATGTCTACTTGATTGCAAAATATGCAATCCCAAGTTTGGCAAGGACTGTAGTTATGACTGTTAAATTATAGTTAGGACTAACATGTTAAATTCTCTTCATCATTTAACATATTCCAAAAGTCAAATGCAGTGTATTGTTCTGATACTACATATGGAATCCCAATAATTGTGGTTTGAAATTGTGTTACTACATCCATCTTTCTAGGATCGATTCTAACGGTATTGTCACTACCACTAAACAAATGATCAAAGTGCATAAAAAGAGTTTGCGAATACTCTATTGAATCCGAAACATATTCTCCATTTGCTTTAACTATTGAATTTGGATTGATGGTTGCAGAATCAATTACATAAGTGCCTAAAAGTTTTTTTTCAAAATAGATCAGTATGTCCAACTCATTAAAACTTGCAGGAATCCATGAGTTGTTACAGATATTGATTTTAGTATCTACAGCATACAATGAAAAAAATCTAAAAAGATTATCGATTCCACCAAATTCAAGTTGTTCTAAAGCATAGACATTCAATAATGAATATCCTACTGTGCCAAGTATGACTATAATTGCAATAAAACTAATTATTTTTTGTTTTTCCATATCTATCCAGTAGGATTCATCAGTATTGCTCGTTCATTAATTTTAGAGTCATAAGTTCCAACTACAATATCCCCTGCTTTTGCATCACATGGACCAATATTTACAGAGAATCCATCAAAGGATTCGGCAATACATCCGTCAGCAGTATTTGCAATCACTTTGACTTTTTCAGTTACTTCATCAGGTGCAACATACCAATTTAGATATCCAACTAATGAACCTGCTACTCCTACTATTGCAATTACAAGAAAAATTGTAAACTTTGAGTTTTCAAACAATACCACGAATAGAAAAAACCAGTATAATAATTACAGATATGTTTTATGGTTGTACTAATTTAATATTCTAAAAAATCTGATATTCTAACAGTTGTTGACGAAAAACATTACATTAATCATCAAGATCCATTAATCCGTGCTCACTTTCTATTTGAACTGTACAATGGATTATACCAAATTTTTCATTCATTCGATGATTGATTTTTTTTAAGATTTTATCTGGTTGCTGTAATGCCTCTTGTTTTATTTTTATGTGAACTGTCATTGAAAAAAGATTCGAAGTTAATGTCCATATGTGAAGATCATGTACTTCTATAATTTCTTCTATGTTCAAAAGATCTTTTGTTATGTCTGATACTTTGATCTCTTCTGGCGTACCTTCCATGAAAATATGAAGACATTTTTTACACAATATTATTCCAGAACGTAAAATAACTAATGCAATGCCAATACTTACAACTACGTCAACTATAAAGTTATTAGATAACATCATTATTACTGCACCAACTATAACTCCGATAGAAGAAAGAAGATCACCTAATACATGAAGATAAGACCCATGTACATTTAGATTTGAATGACTATGTTTTTCAAGTCTTTTAGCCATTATGATGTTAGCAACAAAACCTACACTGGCAAAAATTATTAGTATTATTGTATCAATTTCTGGTGGTTCAAAAATTCTTTTGTTGGCTTCAATTATAATAAATACTGATGTTGCAACAAGTGAAATTCCATTTACAAACGCTGCAATAATTTCGGCTCTGTGAAATCCAAATGTAAGTGCTGAAGTGTGTTTCTTTTTTGCTATTCTAAAAGCAACTAATGAAATTCCTATCGCCACAAAATCTAACATTACATGAAATGAATCAGCAATAAGGGCTAAGCTATTTGATAGTATGCCTCCCACAAATTCAAATACAAATAATGATACTGCTATGATAAAAACAATACTGAGATGTTTTTCTACATCTGAATGTATTTTGATCAATTAGTACCTGAATGTATTTTCATATTAAAATCAGATGATCCTTACTGAAACATATGATGATACTACCACGTCTTGTAGTTGTATACTTAACAGAATTTTATAATCTCCCTGATGTGCTTTTTCGTCAACGATTATCAAAATTGGGATCTTCACCATCCTGTCTGAAATTTGTGTTGGTTCTGGGTTTGTTTTGATTTTGATTAATTCAGAATTTGAATTTCCAGATAAAACTAAATCAATATTCTGATTTGTTTGAGGTATAGCGGTAACAAAGATTTCTTTTTGTCCTCCTTGTTTAATTGCAATGATCTCCTTTTCTATCTCAAGTGAAATCGGAATTGTAATCGAAGTGTCTAAGACCCCAATGTTATTTTCTACCCATTCTGTAAACCAAACTTGTTTATCTTTGAAGGCAAACCCAAAACTTTGAGACAAACCGCAGTCAGTTAAATCCCCGCAATCTGACCAACTAGGATTTTTTGATGGAATATCGTATTCTATTAGTGATTCAGAATCTGGATCAAACACTGCCAATCTGTTCCCTGTTTGTTGATTAAACCACATTTTTCCGTCTGAATCAAATGCATTCCAATATGGACGAGTAATTGGCGTTTTGATTAGTCCTGAGGCATTTCCATAAGTCAAAACTGATGGCTTTGATGTGACAAATTCTATCACTTTTTTATCCTCTGGATTGAACTTGTAAAATGAATTTCCTGCAGTATCTGCAATCCAAATTCCTCCTAATGGTCCAATCGCAACACCATTTGGAGCTTGAATTGACTCTGGTAGTGTATATTGCTCTACTTTTTGTGAAATGGAATTTGTTTTAACAAGAATTATTTCTTTTTGATATTTCCACATTACAAACCACATATTTCCTTCGCTATCAACAACTGCCTGACTTGTGAAGAACCCCTCTGGAATTGAAAGAGTGGAATTTGTATATTGTCCCTCATCTAATTTTTCATGATTTAAAACAACCATTTGATTTCCTGTGAAATCATTAATTACAAAATTATCATTGTAAAGAGCAATTTTTTGGGGAAATGCTTTTTTTGTTTTACCTTTAATTTCAAACTTTGAATATGTTTCATCTGGAATAGAAAATCTCCATATTGCTCCATACTTGTCATCTGTAAACCAAATCTCATTATCATCTGTATATGCAATTCCCCACATCATTGATGCACCATTCAACGACCACATTTCGTTTTGATACTCTGTAAATTCTTCAGATTCAGGATCAAACATTGCTATTTTTCCTGTATTAGTTTGTGTAAACCATATTTTACCTTCAGGGTCGGCAATTATGGAAAGGGGTTGAGTACAAGGAGTTGGGATTTCAAATTCTTTGATATATTGATTTGTTTTAGCTTTTGAGCTTCCACAATGTTGCTCTCTTTCATCTAGAGAATATTTCTCAGCAGGAGTTACTACAATTTCTGTTTCATGCTCATCATTGTCTTTTTGAGTTTTGGTTGATTCATCAAATACTGTAACTGATAGTGTCACTATAACTAAAAATGCAAATCCAATGACAAAATAAATTGGTTTTTTCACATATCAAACAAACTTCGATCAGTTATAATTGATAAGTATGTTCTATCATTGTACTAATGGATACATCTGGTATAACTATAGAATTTTTGGGAATATTTTTTATAAACTTGTTAAATCAGGATTGTGGTATTGATGGAACCTGATGATTTTCTTAGAGATGAGTATGCTAGATTAATTCTCAAATCAACAACTACCTACAAACCTGTCTCTGAGATACACAAAGAAACTGGAATACCTCTTGGTACAATTTATCGTAGACTAGAACTTCTCAAAGACGCTGGATTATTACAGGTTGCAGGATATATTGAAAATGGTGTTAAAGTGAAAACTTATCACAACAAACCTAGAAGATACCATGTTTCAAATCCTAGAATTTCACGAATTTTGGAAATTATTCAAAAAAACCCTGCTATTTCATATCGAGACATACAAAAAATATCTGGATATCCTTTTGGTACTTTATCTAATTCCTTGTCTAATCTAGAAAAAGACTCTAAAATTACTGTCAAACGTTTCACAAGAAGAACTCATTATTTTCCCTCACACATCCCATCTGCTGAATATCCTGTGTTAATTAATTTAAGAAAAGAAACAGCAAAGAAAATTATAATTTTTCTTGCAGAAAATAAAAAAGGTACGTATGCAGACTTTAGAAAATGCACAAACAGAGCTCCTTCTACGATTTCTATTACCCTAACTAAGTTAATTGAAGAAAAAATAATTAAAAGAATTTCTGATTTCACACCTTATTTTATTTTAGAAGAACCACAATTTGTACAGAATATCTTGGCCAAAATTTCTCCAAGTAATACTGATAAAATGAAAGATAGATTTGCAGATACCTTTTCTTATTTCTAGTCTGATCTAAAAACACCTATTATGAAAAAAGACAGCATTACAAGAATTAAACTATGGGTGACATAACCGTGTATGCCATACGAATTTTCAAAAAATGGGTAAAACAAATTAACCCATGATGTACTTTCAGCTATTGTAATTGCAACAAATGCACAAAATACCATTAACAATCTTGTACTTTTAAATTCTCTATATGTAAGAAATCCTAATACCGATAAGAACGAACCAAAAATCAAACTGACAACGTGAATTGCGTAATATCCTCTCTCTGACAAATCTATTTTCTCAAATCCTATTGGAACTGAAATAAAAAGAACTGCTACTGCCACTATCAAAAGAACATTTGTTTTATCTTTGATTGAAAGTGTTGGCTTTTGCAATATGTTTTTCTAAAGTTATTTTATTTTAAATTCTTTGGAACAATGATAAAACAATCTCATCATTAATTAGAGTTGAAATAAATAAATTATTCATGAGTATGTTTGAAAAAAACTATAGAGCATATGCCATACATACTCTTTTTTTTACCTCTGTAGTCTTTTTGTTAGTAATTGGTAATGGTAAATACTCTCACGCTGAAGACTATACAATTAGTATTCCGTTTGGAGCCTTTAATCCTGAACTAAATACGCCTGCAGAAGTCTGGTATGATCCTCCCATACTCTCTATTCATGTTGGTGACTCTGTAACCTGGGTAAATGATGATCGTGAGGGACACACAGTAACAAGTGGTGATGGTGCTGGTAGATTTGAGTGGATGGATACAAAGGAATTAGGAGAGCCAGATGGAATATTTGACAGTCAGCGGTTCATTCCAAATGAATCATGGACATATACATTTGATAAGGCAGGAACTTTCAATTATTTTTGCATAATCCATCCTTGGATGAGTGGCGTGGTAAATGTACAACAAACTATTCCTGATTACCCTCATGATGCAAAAGGCAATAAAATTGAAACTTTCCCATTAATTCAGTTCACTCCAGATAAGTTAATAGAATTTGATCTTACTTGGGAGCCAAACATTATCAAGACTTTTGAAAAAACAACATTTGTTTTTCAAACTTATGATGCGTTAACAAATTCCAATCTGGACAAGATGAAATATGACATGATAATTACCCAAAATGGTAAAGAGATATTTCAAGATTCAGGTATTACCCAAGTTGGCGGCGATTACAGAAATGTAATTTTTGAGACCTCTGGTCCTATAGAGATAAGATTTCAAAATATCGTAAGCGGTGGAACTTCAGGTATTGATAGTGCTGCAAGAGAATCTGTAACCCAATCTCTCTTTCGTACTGTTGTATTCTCTACAATAGTATATGACAATCCTGAAAAGTTTAGTGCAACCGAAACTATGGTACAACCTGCACAGAGATTAGATATCTATTATGAATTGCTAGTGGCAATAATAACAGTTCCTGCATTAATGCTATTGGGAATTGTCATTTACATGAAATTCAAAAAACCTGATATACGTTCACAGGGGATGTCCACCCCTATCTAGCATTATGGAATTACACACTGAACGTCGACTTGTCAGATATGCAGTGATTGTTTCTATAATATGTGGAGTATCGTGGATGACTATATGGGAACTTTCAAGTCTCATGGATTCTCAAAATGATGTAAATTTAGGCACACAAATAGCAGTTTCTGGATTTGGCGAGATAACTTTGTTTGATCCACATAAAGTGGGCTTGTTTTCTGCAAACGTCTATCAGGATTCACAACTAGGATTTCAAATATCAAAACCAAATGATATCTGGGAAATTCATTCTGTACTAGATGATCTAAGTTCAGATGTGTTGGTCTCATTGAAGACTAAGGGGTTTCTTGATGGAGTATATGTGGAACAAAATCATGACAGACGATTTATGGTGACGGTTTTTGATATACAACAAGAAAATTTCTCACTTCATGATTATATTGATAATCAAATTGCTCTAATGGAATCCAAAAATGCAATAATTCCATTTGAACAAGTTTCTCCCCAAAATGATTGGGCACTTTTTGCTGTAGAGATATCTGATATCACGAATCAATATGGAGAACAGATGTTATTTCTAAAAGACAATAGATTGTATATGCTACAATATTCTGGAACATCTCCTCAATCGCTTAGCTCTGATCAAAAAGATGACTTTAAACAAATAATGGATTCATTTGAGGTAATCTAGATGATATATTCAACTCCACTTACAGCAATATTTCTAATTGTTTGTTTAGGATTTTCTGTAAATTTAGCATTTGGACATGGGTTGGGAGGAGAGATGCATCCTCCAACTACTATTGGAGATAGAGATGCAACACTTTCAATAGACATTTCTCCTTCTACATTTGATCCTAAAGATCCTGAGAATTTTATTACATTGAAATTATTTGATTCAAAAACTGAAGCAATAATCGAACATGTCACATTCATTTTGGAATTAAAAAAAGACGGAGAGAGAATTTTCAGATATATGTTCCATGATGAATTTGGAAATCTCAACTTTCGTGTTATTTCCAATGATTCAGAAAATATCGATGTAAAAGGAGTCCCAGAACCACTATTAGGAGGTTGGATGAAAGGAAATGACCAACCTCTTACTCTTACTGGACCTATTTTTACTTCGGGTGGCCTCTATGAGTATAAAATTGAGGTACTAACTGTTGATTCTGATACGAATATCTTAGATGTAAGAGTGGAATTGGAAGGTGCAATCAGTCTTGCAGATGTAAAATCCTTTAAAGCGACTGACTCTAAAAATCAGTCTCATGATGTGCAAATTATCTCATATTTTGATACAATAAAGAATTTTGATTTTAATTCAAACCAAATGAGCTTCTCAATGCCCTTTGATTGGAATCAAGACTTGGAACAACTAAGTGTGGTTCACGAAGAAATCAGAGTTCCAAACACCTTTGGAGAATTTCTATCTACAAAATACAATTCTTATGCTAATGGAATTTTACTGCATGAAGATGTTGTAACTATTGATGACTATTCATTTGATGATAGAACTGTTCACATGGTGATTAATCGTGAACTAATCAAACAGATTAAGGATGAGGCAACTAAAAAATCTGATTCTCAAATAGATTTCAGACTGGAGACAAGTGACAAAGTCCAGTTTCCATTAGAGTTTACAACTCCTGATATTAGATTCAAAGTATTCTTGTCTTGGGAACCTGAAATTATTAGAGCAGGTGAAGAAGTAACATTTTTTGTTGATTTTCAAGAATTATTCAGTGATAAAACTAAAAAACTTGCAGAATATGATCTTACAGTAATTCAAAACGACTCTGAAATTTATAAAAAGCGTCTTACTGGAAATGTAAATTCTGATACTCCTAACTCACATACTATAACATTTGATTCAGAACACTCTGGAGCTGCAAATCTGTTTTTTTCAAACATTGATGGTAATTCTCTCTCAAAGGGAAATTTTATCATAGTGATTGAACCTTCGTCAAACTTACAAGAAGCTAAAATCTTTGATTCTGACATTCCAACTTGGATTAAGAACAATGCCAGTTGGTGGGCTGAAGATTCCATTGATGATGAGACATTTGTTCAAGGAATACAATTTTTAATTAAACAAAACATCCTACAAGTTCCAGATACTATTCGACAAGAATCAAACTCTAGTGATATTCCTTCTTGGATTAAGAACAATGCTGGATGGTGGGCTGATGGACAAATAGATGATGAAGCATTTGTTCAAGGTATTCAATATTTGATCAAAAATGGAATTATTGTCAGAAGTTGATTTGTACAAAAATATGGCGGAATTGATATGAATTTTTGTAAAGGTGTTCGCGAACGGTTTTAAGTTAAGAATTTCAATTGCAAAAAAACAAGATATGATGATAATCCAAAACAATGTCTTGTATGTGGAGTTTACATAAAATACCCTGAATGTTATGTATTGGGAAAATAAAGTAAGATAAATTATGTTGTGATGTTGTAGTAAATAAAAGACTATGAAATTCAGATCTTTCAAACATGCACGGGACTACGTACAAAGTTTACAATTAAAAAATGAACGAGAATGGATTTTATTTTGCAAATCAAACAAAAAACCTAGCGACATCCCTTCTGTACCAAGACAATATTATACAAATGAATGGAAAGGATTGGGAGATTGGTTAGGTACATACACTATAGCACCACAAAACAAAAAATTCCGAACTTTTAAAAAAGCAAGAAAATTTGTTCAATCACTTAATTTAAGAACTTATTATGACTGGTTAGATTTTTGCAAATCAAACAAAAAACCTAGCGACATACCTTCTGTGCCAAGACAATATTATACAAATGAATGGAAAGGATTTGGAGATTGGTTAGGTACATACACTATAGCACCACAAAACAAAAAATTCCGATCTTTTAAACAGGCTAGAATTTTTGCAAGGAAATTAAAATTGAAAAATCATCTTGAATGGGTTCAATATTCTAAAACCCCTAATTTTCCTGTAGACATTCCAAGCACTCCAAATAGAACCTATCAAAACAAAGGATGGATTGGATGGTCAGACTGGCTTGGAACTAAAAAGAAATCACTACAAAAAAATTCTTAAAATTAAATAGTCCGGGCTTGTATAGAAAATATCTAGAAATCTCCACTGATTCAATATTTCTATGATGTACTAGATCTAATTATCTTGTCAATTGACAAGTCAAATTGGTACTTTAAGCAGATCCACCAAAATATTGATGAAAAAAACAATGTATTTTTTTGAAAAATTTGATGAAAACATTGTCTAAAGAGGAATTATTATATAGGAATCGTAGTCACCGGTGCTTAATGAATAGAAGAATAAGCACACTCTTTACAATTGCAGCAGTAGCTGTAATGGGTGCAACTCTATTCGGAAGCACATACACACAAACCCAGATTGCTGGTCAATCTCTTGATGCCTCTAAAATGGATGTCAATGTTTATGATCAAATTCGCAATATGGGCGGTTTACAGCTTGTAATGCCTCAAGCATTCGCAGAAACTGATTGTGGTGTTCTAGAAAGTTCTGGTAGAACAGTAGTCAACTTTGATTTGACTGGTGAAAGTGTTGAACTTCCAATTATGGGAGGAAAAACTTACAACGCCATGACCTTTAGTGGACAAGTCCCAGGACCAACACTAAGAGTTACACAAGGTGATGTAGTCAAAATGACACTTACAATTCCAGACGATGAAGTTACTGGACACGGTAACGACATGCACGCATCACAAATTTCTGCAAGCGCTTTTGAGTCTGTCAATCCTGGCGAAACAGCACAGTATTGTTACATCGCAGAAGCAGCTGGTGTCTTCAAATACCATTGTTCTGGTGTCAAACTAATTGGCATGGACCAACACGTACTTTCCGGCATGTACGGAATTGCAATCGTTGATCCTGTTGATGGATACAAGAAATTAATGGTTGAGAAAACCAAAGTTGATGGTAGCGGTGAAGTGTCGCTAGACAGAAAGTTCTATAGTGCAGATGCATTAGAGTTCCAACTCCAATACAACCAATTGTACCTAACACCTGAAGGCAACTATGATGCCGGAGCAATGTTCAAGCATCATAACACTGCAACAGTTGTTAACGGAATGCAATTCGGTTATGTACCAAACATGGCTCATAACTTACTCGTCAATGGCGATGTAAACAAGAACATCTTTGTTGCACAACCATGGAATGGAATTGAACACAAGCAATACCAATCACAACTCTTGTTTGTTGAAAATGATCAACACGTGAGACTCTTTATCGAGAATGCTGGTAACGAACCAGTATTTTTCCACATTGTTGGAGAAATCTTGGACAGAGTAGTTCAAGGTAACAGAGTACAATCCGCAGCAACTGAAACATGGTTGATTGGCGGTTCACAGAATGCAATTGTTGACTTGGTCTTTGATGAACCAGGTGCATACGCAGCAGTAAACCATGATTATGCAGCAATTTACACTGGCGCAGCTACAGTCTTTGTAGCAGGTGATCCATTTGGCTTGAACCCAGTTCTAGTTGAGAAAGGAGTTATCCCAGCACCAGTAGCATCTTATGCATATGCTTTAGGCAATCCAAGTGATGCTGTCCCACCAATGGGAAAGAACAGTATTGCTCATCCTGCACTAAACATTCACGGTTTATACACTGATGAAGTAGCTTCTGAAATGCAAGCAAGTGGCGATTATGTCGCATTATGGGAAGTAATTCCTGTAGTAGCAGAAATCCTTACTTCTTGATCTTTTAACATCTTTTTTTTCTTTTTATTTTACTGTTAGTAGAATACAATGTTTAGTATTGTTTCAAATATTTTCTAATTGGTGATTTTATAGTTATAATGATTGGAGTTTTGAGTATCGAAATTTAGATTTTGTTGACTCTGAAATTCATGCAACAGTTAGAAAAACTGGATCAATTCCAGTTGAAGTTGTTATGGCTGATGTAAATGACAGAATCTAACCCGCAGCTGTAGAATCTGACAGATTCCTAGAACGATAAAACGCAGGCATTCTTGTTTAGTATTTGACAAAAGAATTAGAGATTTGGTAAATTTAACAAGTAACACTACCAAAATTCATCAGAAATAAAATCTCGTTAACTAATTCTTGTTTTTCAATCTTAAATTCATACTCTAAAAAAATTAAAAACCTGGCATCTCAAGACTTTGTTCTTGAGCAAATTCTAACATGTAAAATTCGATATATCCTCCTGCCAAAAGAAGTGCTAGCATAATTCCAATTTCTATTGCCGTTGGTTTGATAAGTGGAATGAGATTAATTTTTTTATAAATTACTCTGATCAGAATAAAGCTTCTAGAGATTCCCATTGAATATGCAACAAGTTCCATTAATCCAAAGGGGGATAAGAAAAGAATTGAAAGTGGTGGAATGCTTTCTAGTTCAGGTGTTGTGGCAGATATTGCAGCAAAGGCAAATCCCGTTGACCATGAAGAGAAGAGTCCCCATGCAACTCCAAATCCTGGAATAAACATTGGTAGAGCAATTGTTGTATTATGTACAAAAATTCCAAATGCATCAATATTTGAAACAAGTTCTTCGAATTCATCCATGAAGATATTTGCTTCATCTTCACTTACATCTGACATTGAGCCAATTTGATATGTGACAGAAAAAACCCCTAGAAAAATGAAAAATAAAATTATTCTGATTTTATTCACATTGTAGTTCTCAGTTGATTGTATTAGAGGTTTATGTTGATGAGTTGTTTGAATTAAATCTATTTTTTAAAATCATTTCCACAAAAAATTAGTACAACAATAAAACGTAGTGAATAAATATTCAAAAAAACTATTACTAACAGTGAAATTTTTTTTTGGAAGATGAATCTGTAAAAAATACAATCAACGATTCAAAAAATATTATGATTAAAAAATCAACCCTCCAATCAGACCCAAAACCTTTCCTTTGTGATCACGCAACCACTTCCATACAAGATATCCTCCACCAATCTCGCAAAGACCTGCTAGAAAGAATAACAGAATTGAAATGAAAAAATTCTTTGGCTGTTTACCCATTTAATACCAAAATGGAATAAAGATTCTATATTATAACTAATTAAGATTAATTGGTTGGAATCAAAGAAAAAGCAGTTTTGTGGTTATTGTCCTGAAGACAAATGTCTCTTAGATTGTGAAATTTGTAATCCAAAGTTTGGTAAAGAATGCAAATGTGATTGTTAGGTTCTAGCACTACTATTTGTCAAGTTCCAATCGTGCAATTTCTACAAACTCTTCAATTGATGCATCACAGATTTCTATGGAGTGATTTTCTTTTAGGCAATTTTCGATTTGAAGTGAAACAAGATCTTGTATTTTTTCTATTCTTTGAGGATCCGATTGCGGGTTATTGATAGAATATGCACTGTATATCACAAAGGATATTACAAATACTAAAACCCCAATTATGATAATTTTAACTGCCATGAATAGATAATTTTTTTATGAACTTAAGAGTTTAGTGTTTAAAAAAACTAAACCCAAGTTCCCTCTATGTTTTTCTATTCTCAGTTAAGGATCTAAATCGTATGCGAATCCTAAATTATATTGCATCCTAGATGTTTCAATCTTGATTGTTGGTGCATAGGCCAACTACTGTAAAATGATTGTTTGTCTGTGAACCAAGAGTTCTGATCTGACTTGATTACGATCTTTGAAAGCTTAATTGTCTCTACAATAAGATGAGAATTAGAAGTGAAAACAAAATGAAATTCCTAATTATTGTCTCAATAGCAATTGTTTGCTCAATAACTGATTGTTGATAGTTTTTTGGTCGAGTCTTCAGATTCAGAAAAATTACAAAATTCAAATAATGAATGTACTAAATATTGACAATATGGATACATCTAGCCGTGATTTGGAAACGTTGGGATAATACATACAATCAACATGGTAGTGAAGAACAAAAACAAAACTGGTTTGATGTAGAACATTAATGATATTGCATTACAATTGTAAACTGAAAATAATAATAAGTTCTAAACCTAATTTTTGATCTTGAAAAGATATTTTGTGGTGATTTTATTAATAATCATCGGATTTGCAACATATGCTGTTTTTCTGACATCATCTAATGTCTCAATTGTAACTAGTAAAAATTTTGGAACCATTACTACGTCGTTAGGTTCTCCATTTTTGGGTTCACCTGTAGCACCCATTACACTGATTGAGTTTGGAAACTATCAATGTATGGAATGTCAAAAATGGTTTCAAGAAACTAGACCATATATAATCGCAAATTATGTTGAACAGGGAAAACTCAATATGATTTTCATAGATACACAACTTACAAAAAATACCCCCTTTGCTTCTTTTGCATCATATTGTGCTAATGATCAAAAACAATACTGGAATTATCATGATGTATTATTTCGTGATTTTGCAGAAGACAAATTTGATGTTGATCGTCTTAAACAATATGCAATAGATCTTAATTTGGATTCCAAATCATTTGAAGAATGTCTAGATTCTAAAAAATATGAAAAAAAGGTAAAATATAGCACATATGAGGCAAAAAAGAATGGAATTAATAAAATCCCAACATTCATAATGATAGATTCAGATGGTAATTATGAAAAAATTGTGGGATTGCAATCCTTATCTATATTTGAAGAAAAGATAAACTTGCTTCAAAATTAATTTAAAATAAATAGTATCAAAAATTGATTGTGTTATTTGCTAATACATTCTGTTTACATTTGTAAATATCCTGATTTATTTATCATAGACTATTTTTTTCAAATGTAAATATTACAATCTAAGTATGTCCATTTCCTAAAATAAACAATGCTGAAAAATACAACCTGTGTGAATGTGTACAAAAAATTCATTAATACTTGTAGGAGATGATAATATAGAATAAACTCAACACTCTCCAAGTTATTTTATCTAATTTAGGAATTACACTTCATTCCAGTGTACAATCAATAGCTTGTGCTGATTAATTTTTTTCCAACAATAATTAATCTCATCATTTCAAAAATTTTTTTTATTTTACACTAGTTAAAACAATACAGCAGTAGTAAATGATCACTACTGCTGAAATGAAGACTATGCAATAAATGCATAATCAGATTACAATGACAAGTTTTTTATGTCTACATAAAAATGTTCAATCAATGAAAATGCAAACAAATATTGTGTTTCTACTTGCAGCTGTTTCTGTATCGGCTATTATGTTAGGTACTCCAACAGCTTTTGCACAAGTAACAATCGAACCTGCTGTAGGTTCTGGCGCACCAGGTTGTGAAGAAACTGCAGATGGATGTTACATTCCAAGTACTGCAACAGTTGATGTTGGTGGTGTCGTAATTATGACAAACACTGATAGTGCAGCACATACATTCACATCAGGAACTCCAGATGGTGGACCTGATGGAATATTTGATACTAGTCTACTAATGGTAGATGGTTCATACGAATGGAGTCCAGATACTGTAGGTGAAGTACCATACTTCTGTATGGTTCATCCTTGGATGCAAGGTTTGATTGTAGTGCAAGAGGCAGGTGCACAACCAGCAACTTCAGCTCCTTACTCACTAGATGACATAATTGCAGAAATTCAAACAAGTGATGGTGTTGCAAATGAAGTAATGACAATTGATCTTACTCTTACTGACTTAGACGGTAATGGTGTAGAACATATTACTTACAACATCAAGGCTTTACAGGATTCTCAAATTGTACTAGATGAGGAAGGACACATGCACAAAGGAACTTTGACAAATAGTCATACTACAACTCCTTTGTCAATGGATGCTTCAGATTCAATGCCTGTAAATATTACCATTGAATCTGTGGGATTTGGTCATGATGAATTGTATGTTACCAGCCCTGGAGAAATCACTACAAAACAAGTAGTACCTGAGTTTGGTACAATTGCTGTCTTGATAATGGTTGTTGCAATCACATCTGTAATTGTAGTATCTGCAAAATCTCGACTAAGTTTAATGCCAAAACTTTAGGCAATACTCTTTTCTTTATTCTTTGTATCTATTTTATCATCAGATAGTAAAAATCTCTATGGACTTATTTTGAAATTTTTATTAGTTTCACAGGCCTAATATCTTTGATACCTCATAGAAGAAGAACAAATTGGAATATTGACTCCCGTATTAATAATTGGGTTTGGACTTGCAGTTGGGATCCAACATGCATTTGAACCAGATCACATATCTGCAATAAGCACTCTCATATCAAAATCTAATCTCAAACAAAAATCAAGAAAATAACTTATCCGAAAATCTGTTTCCAAATCATCAATACTTGGAGCATTTTGGGGTAATGTATCAAATCAGTTTGGTTGGACATCTGTTTAAAATCTAAATTGATAACCTCCTTGAAGAATTTAAATTAATCCTATGTTCAATTTTTGTAATTGTAAAGTATATGAATTAAATATCCACTAACGTTATTTTGATTATGGTTAATTACGCACATCCCGAAGTTTTAGTTGATACTGAATGGGTATCACAAAATCCCCCAAATGAAAATAGAAAATTAGTAGAAGTTGACTATGATCCCGTTAATGGATATCAAAAGGGTCACATTAAAGGCGCAACTCTGATTTGGTGGAAGCGTGACATTAATGATCCTGTTACAAGAGATATAATCGGTAAAAAACAATTTGAGGACTTGATGGCTAAAAATGGAATTACAGCTGATACTGAAGTAATTCTATATGGCGATTTTAACAATTGGTTTGCAGCATTTGTTTTTTGGGTTTTCAAAATTTACGGTCATGAGAATCTCAAAATCATGAATGGTGGAAGAAAGAAATGGGAATTAGAAAATAAAGATTACACAACTGATGAACCACAATTGCCCCCAACAAAATACATTGCACAGCCTCCGGATGAGGGACTAAGAGCTTATCTGTTTGATGTAAGTCGTGCATTAGACAAAGAAGATACTGTGATGGTTGATGTTAGATCTCCTGCAGAATTCACTGGTCAAATTACAGCTCCTCCAGAATATCCAATGGAGCATGCACAAAGGGGTGGACATATTCCTGGAGCAAATAATATTCCCTGGGCAACTGCAGTCAATGATGCTGATGGAACTTTCAAAGCAGTCGAAGAACTAAGACAAAACTATGAACCAAAAGGTGTTACTCCTGATAAAGATGTAATTTGTTATTGCAGAATTGGAGAAAGATCTTCTCACAGCTGGTTTGTGCTAAAATACCTACTTGGATATCCTAAGGTTCGAAACTATGATGGTTCTTGGACTGAATGGGGTAACATGATAGGAAATCCTGTGGAAAAATAAAAACAATTTATTTTTCAGAATTCCACATTACTGAATCTCCAATTTCAATATTGTTCATCATAACAAACCCTGCGTTGACTTCCAGTACATATTTTGAAGGAAGTTTGGAAGGATAACTTGGACAAGTTTCAGTTTTACATGGTTGTACGTTTTCTTTAATGTCAATTATTCTAAAATCAGTATCAATAAACAACATATCTAATGGAATCAGAGTATTCTCCATCCAAAACGATCTCTTCTTTTCACTTTCATACACAAATAACATGCCATTACCCCAGTCTAAATCCTGTCTAAACATTAGTCCCTTGATTTGTTCTTGAAGTTCGTCTGCAATTTCTGCCTCTACCAAAATCATTGAATTTTTTGATTGTATTGATAATATTGCTTTATCTTGAATATATGAAGGACTATTGATTATTTCAGTACAACTTAAAATTCTAATTTTTTTATCTTGAGATGAACAATCAGACATAATTCCAATTTTTAATGATCCAAAAACAATCCCTACAGTAATGATGATAAGTAGAAAAAATTTTCCACGTGATAGATTTAGTTTTTGATAGATCATGATGTATATTAAAACCAAAAAATCCTAATTACTTTTTCAAATTCATATTGTCTGCCATATCTAATTGCGCAGACAGTTCTGCAGAACTTGGATTTCCATATGTAACTAAAATTCTGTTATTTTCATTACCCACATAATCTTGAATGTTATTGATAGGTTCTCTATTTACAAAAAATTGCCAAGAGTTATTTTCATCTGAACAAAACTCATCACCTTCAAAAGAGATACAATTATCATCAAATCGGAATCCAAGAGTTTCTAAAAAGTATCCTACTGGAACACCTGTAGCATGTCTATGAATGGTGTATCCTTCCTGTCCTTCAAAATGCATCAACCTATCGCGTACCTGAAAATCTGTGGTACTGAAATCCATAATCTCTCCATTTATCATTGCCATTATTCCTTGGTGAGAATGTTCACTTCCCAATACGCCTATTCCTGATGGAGGAACTGGGGCATTACTCATGTTTTCAGAAAACACAAAAGCAGAATAGCCTACAATTGCTACGACGGCACCCAGCATACCAAACATGATAATTTTACTCTTTAGTTTTTTGTTAGCTAAATCTCTTACATGATTTTTTCTATTCTGCACTCTTTCTTTTCTTGCCTGTTTTCCCACAGAATTTCTAAAAAAATTTAATATTAAACAATAGTACTTTACAAATGAAAGATTTGAATCAAACAAAGAAACAGTTTTGTGGTTATTGTCCTGAAGACAAATGTTTGTTAGATTGCAAAATATGTAATCCTAAAAAGGATAATAACAGTAACTGTAGTTGTTAGATGTGATGATTTTGCATAAACAAACTCTCAAACTAGTTTATTCTAATATTTCCTCTTGGATAATTTCTAGTTCTTTATTCTCTGTTCTTTTCATATTCATGTTGTCTGCTAGAGATTTCTTATTCTTTGAACCATTTTTTGCGTTCCAGCTTCCTGTAGATTGGATTCTAAGCTTTGTTCTAATCATAATAGTTTCAGGGCTTATTGCACTAGTTACTAGTTTAGCTGTTTTTCAAATGAGTACGATAAAAGTAAATTCTAAGAAGACTGGAACAGGAGTAATCGGTTCTGTGATTGGTGTAGGTGCAGGAATATGTACTAGTTGTGGGCAAATAGGATTTACCATAATCTCAACATTTGGAGTTGTAGGAGCAACATCACTATCATTTCTAACAGAATATGAGATTCCGATTAGATTAATTGCCATAGCAATATTGTCTGGCACATATTTTGTCATGATTAATGGAATCACAAAAGGATGTAAAGTAAATCTGAACAACAATACAATGATGAGATGAAAGATGTTGGAACACTATTCTTAATCAAAAAAACTTTACAATTGTAAAGTCCTGTAATTATATTTCTTGAGAAATTGCATATTGTGTGAAAGATTTTGAATTTATTGAAGATAAAAAATCAGATAACCAAATTACTGTAAACAAGTCAACGTTTAATCGATTAATTATGGCAATTGTTGCAGTAGCTGTTGTTTCTGCATTTTTAGGTGGCTATGTAGTTGGGGGAGAAACAGCAGAACCAAAAGAAGTCATTGTTAGAGAAGCCGTATGAAAGGAAATCCTGATGCATCAATTAGTATTATTGAATTTTCTGACTTTCAATGTCCGTTCTGTGCAAAGTTTCATGAAACAACCCTTCCGCAACTAGAACAAAACTATATTTCCACAGGAAAGGTAAATTTTGTGTACCGAGACTTTCCAATCCAGAGTATTCATCCAAATGCGATTCCTGCTGCACTTGCATCAGAATGTGCTGATGATCAAGGAAAATTCTGGGAGATGCATGATGAGATCTTCAAAAATCAGAGAATATGGCAAGATCTAGAAATTCTGCAATCTGTAGCCCTCTTCAAACAATATGCATCTAATTTGGGACTTGATGAAAATGCTTTTGACTCATGCCTAGATTCTGGAAAATATCTTAATGAGATTACAAATGATCTTAATGATGGTCGTGCATATGGTGTTACTGGAACTCCTGCATTCTTTGTTGGAAATGAAAAAATTGGATTTACACATATTACAGGCGCACAACCATATTCTACATTTCAGAGAGTCATAGATGGACAGCTTAATCAATAATCATGGAATCACACCAATTTGACTTTACAAATGTAAAGTCAAGTTCATAAATATCTAGAGATGGTAAAGATTCTCATGCCACATGAATTAGATGACGTAGATATTGGTATTGTGACATCACTACAACAAGATGGGAGGAAATCATTTAGACAGATTGCAAGAGAACTTAACATTAGCACCCCTACAGTACAAGCTAGATATCAAAGATTACTCAATATAGGATTAATAAAATCAGTTTCTCCTGTAATTGATTCTTCTAATGTTATAGATGGACAAAAGAAACAACTCCAAACATGTGATTGTCATGAGTCTCATGATGTAGATTTAAAATCAGGAATGTCTGTAACTATGAAATGCGATTTGTGTGATGGTCCTATAGGGGATAAACCTCATGTTTACAAATTTGCAAATTTTGAGAGATTTTTCTGTTGCAATACCTGTAAAACTCAATACAAGGAAAAAAACAAAGGACGAATTCAATCTATTATAGAAAAAGATAAAGGAAAAAACTGATTTTACAAATGTAAAATACCATTGTTATCTATCTCATAATTTACAATCTATGTGTATTAGATTGTTTTATTCGGTTAATAATAGATCAAAGATTTTGCTTGGAGGAGTAGTGTTTAGTATTGTTTTGCTGTCTGGAATATCCGTCGTGCTTCTGTCACCAGTTTTAGCACAAGACAATTCCTACTCCTCTGAGAATCTACAAACTACAATTGAATCCTCAAAAGATCTTTCCCTTATTGAAATCTTTGAACGTTCAGAATTTGGTGTAGTGAGTATTACTGTAACAAAAACATCTCCTTCTGGTGGTAATTCTAACAGTGTAGGCTCTGGATTTATCTTTGATAAAGAAGGTCATATTATTACAAACAATCATGTGGTAAAAGACACCAAAAAAATCGATGTGACTTTTATTGATGGAACTTCATATCGTGCAGAGATTATAGGTACAGATCCTTATGCTGATATTGCAGTAATCAAAATAGATGTGAATTCTAAAAAACTCTATCCTATTCCAATAGGAGATTCATCAAAACTCAAGGTAGGGGAGCAGATAGCAGCAATTGGTAATCCATTTGGGTTATCAGGTTCAATGACTTCAGGAATTGTGAGTCAATTAGGAAGGTTACTTCCATCAGGTTCTGGGTTTTCAATTCCTGATGTAATTCAAACAGATACTGCGATTAACCCTGGAAATTCTGGAGGACCGTTACTTAACATGAAAGGAGAAATAGTCGGAGTTAACACTGCAATCTATTCTAATGATGGTAGTTTTTCAGGTGTAGGTTTCTCTATTCCATCAAATGTTATTTTAAAAATTGTGCCTGTATTGATTAAAGAAGGAGAGTTTCAACATCCGTGGGTTGGAATATCTAGTGCAAACATTACTCCTGATCTTGCAGAACTATTGAATCTACAAGATGCAAAAGGAGTTTTAATTATGACTGTAGTAAAAGATAGTCCTGCAGATAAGGCAAATCTTAGAGGTTCATCACAAACTGCTACTGCAGATGGAATAGAGTATATCATAGGTGGAGATATTGTATTGTCAATTGATGGAAAAGAAGTACGAAAGATTGATGATATTTTGACTCATTTACAACGTGAGAAAAATGTTGGTGATACACTAAACCTTGGAATACTACGAGACGGAAAATCAATTAATATAACTTTGACACTTGAAGAAAGACCTGAATCATAATATTTTGGCATTCAAGTATTTTGTAATATTTTTTTCATGGCTTTAATTGTAAACTTTAGCATTGCAAATGCTGAAACTGTAAGTATTCCTAAATGGGTTTTTACAGTACATAATTTTTGGATTGAAGAAAAAATTTCTGATGATGAATTTACTACCATGTTAAACTATCTAGAAAAACAAAATATAGTTGATCTCATTTTGCATAAATCCTATGATGTTAAAACCAACTTTTTACTTAGTATGATGCAAAACCAAGATACCCAACGATTTGTATCTTGTACTGATGGTTGGTATGTAACGGGGTATTTTGTACCTGTAGAGAAAGATTACTCTGATGAATTTATCATAATCAACATTGGTGAAACACAACGAGAATTTCGACAAGATTTTGTTGATGCAATAAAGATAGAAGGTTGGGGAAAAACATTATCTGGAGATTATTTAGGTTGGTATGATAATTCCTTTCACATAAATGAAACTGCATTAGATCAAAATGGACAACCACTTGTTGCAGGTATGATAGCTGTCGATAATACCATAATAGATAGGGAAACTGAATTAATAATCTCTACACTCCCAGAACCGTGGAACGAAATCATTCTTATTTCTGCAGATGAAGGACCTGCAATCAAAGGAAAACATATTGATTTGTTTACAGGAGAAGGAAAACTAGCTGAAAATGAAACTTTTCGTGTTACTGGTTATGATAACAAAGTATGCAAATAGTTATGATAGTTTTTTGAACAATTCTTGTTTTTTTGGAACCCCTGTGAATTCCAGTTTATCATCAATTACAATTCCAGGTGCAGTAAAAATTGGATATTTTTCCAAATATTCTGGTTTTTCTGTAATGTCAATTACATCATATGATACTTTCATTTCATCTAACATTGTTTCAACAACTTTACAATTACCACAAGAAGGTGTTGTTAGAATTTCGATTTTATGACTCATTTTCAAAATGCTCGGGATTGTTTTCAAATGCCCATCTACAACTAGCACAACAGAATCGATATTCCTTTCCTTTGTAAGGAAATACTTCACCTTTCTCCCCAACTTCCATTCCACATACAGGATCTTTCATGCATTCACTCCCCTTATTCTTCTGACTGAACGTACAAAAAGTGGACTAAGGATCAAGACTGCCAACAAAGCACCATAAAATATTTTGAAGTCTCCCTTAACATGTACGTGCTCATGATCATGCTCATCCATCTCAAACTCTGATGGAATTGGAGTCATTTCAATTATACTGTTCCATCCCTGATGGATAAATGTCTCCTCATACCATTCATGACCTTCTGGAAGACCATTAATTATCAAAAAGGCACCAATAACGATCAGCATCCATCCAGAAGCCCTTTCAATTGATTCTCTTTTGAGTGTAAGACTCTTTGTTGCATTGATTCCAATTACTGCAAGAACTGACATCAAAATCAAAGGAATTGCTCTTCCTACTCCATGCACAACTCCTAATGATGCACCTACCTCTATACTTCCAGTCCCTGCAATGTAAATCAAAAGCCAATAAAATAATGGATTAGGACAACCTACTCCTGCATTTCCAAGTAACAATCCCATGAAAAATGATTTTGTATATTCTCCACGATTCTGTATGAACTTTGGAGTTCCTGAATATGACGGCAGTCTAAGAGAAATTATTTTTAGTTGAGATAAACCAAAAACAAAGGCTGCTATTCCTGCAATCAAAAACATTGCAGTTGATGCTTGATCTAATGATGCACTTTGCCCAATTGCAGCAATTGCCATTCCATAAGCTGCTATAGTAATTGTTAGACCTACACCAAAAAGTAATGCCATACTCAAACCTTTCTTGTAACCTTGACCCATACTTAGTGGAACAATAATGAAAACAAGGGGTAATGTACATGGTAGAACAATCATTGATAAACCTGCAACATATGCAATAACAATCCATGAAAGATACGTTGTATGCTCTTTTCCTTCAATTGTAAAAGTTGTTCCAAGCGAAAAAATTATTCCAAGAAAAATTAATGAAAACAATACAAATGCAATCATTACCATTGATTTTTTTGCAATTACAACTGAAGACATACCTCATATTGTTTTAGTTTGATACTTAATTAGTGGACTTTACAAATGTAAGGTACTAATCAAATACCTAATTTTGATTATGACATGGATTCAATTATTTTCTCAAATACTGGATATGGCTGTGGTCCAACAATTTTCTCTTGAATGCCATCAGGACCAACAATGAAAAATGTAGGAGTGCCTGTTACTCCATTTCCCTGTGCCTCATTTGTGTTAAATTGCACACGTTTTTGATATTTTGCCGAATCTAGGCAACTGACAAACAAATCCATATCCAATCCTAAATTGTAGGCGTATCCTTTTAGACTGTCTGAGTTTGCCCAGCCACTGTCAATTGATAATTGATTTGAATACAAAAATCCATGATAATCCCAGTATTTTTCTTGTTCTTCTGCACAGTAAGTTGCTATTGATGCAGGAACCGAATCTTTGCCTAAGAATGCAATATCTACAAAAATCAGTTTTGCTTTTCCTGTTTCAATGTAATTAGTTACAATGTCGGGTTTTGTATCTAGAAACCATTTCTTACAACTAGGACATTGATAATCTCCAAATTCAATTATGGTGATTGATGCATTAGAGGAACCCATAATTGGTGAACCAAGCGAGGTATCAACAGTACCAATTTGTCTATTCATATCAAGATTAATGGATTCTGAATTTGTAGGTATTTGATAAAATAATACCAGTGCTACTAAAACAACTACAATACTTACAGCAAATATAATTTGCTTAGGTTTACTTTTCTTACTCTTTTTCATGTTTGCCATATTTTAAAAATTGAACATACTTAATCTCTGTACTTTACAAATGACAAAGATACTAGAACCTACTCTTTTCTACAGTAATTGTTCCTGTCATCCATGGATGTGGTTGGCAGTGATAAGAAATCACTTGTTCTTCAGTAAATAGAAATTCGTATGTATCGCCTGGCTTTAACACTCCCGTAGATCCAAAGTCTCCGCTATATACGTCAGATTGACGATGATCTGGAGTTACAGTATGAGCAGTATCATCATTATTCTGCCAAATCACTTTGTTTGTGAATCCCAATAAAACAGTAGGTTTGTTTGGAACATAGTTTTCATTTCCTTCAATTACAGCACCAGGAACAATTTCAATGATAAATTCATCTTCAGGATTCAAAATATGTTCAGCCACGGATGGTTTTGCCAAAGATTCAGGAAGGTAAAATGATGTGTAAAATACTACAGTTGCAGACATGCCAATAATTAATGCAAGCATTCCAATCCCATATGCATGACTAGATGTTGGAGTATCCAATATCAAATTTGATGAATTAACATATTTAATGTAAATACTTTACAATTGTAAAAATTATTTCCAATAATGATTTTTTCTTACAAATGTAAACTATATTCGTTAAGTATCTTTTTGATTTACACAATATATGCTTGATAACTTAGCGTTAGATTCAACATGTTATTGAGCAAATAAATTTTGAAGGGATTTTTGATCCTTATCCTAGAAGGGATCTCCCTTCAAATCTATTTTCTTTAGATTTTATCTTTGTAAAATACATGTCTTTAATATTTTTCAATTTATTGTTGGCACATTTAGTTAAAGGCGGGATTAAGTGAAATTTTTGAAGTTACTGTAAACCGACTTCAGAATTAATACCACACACAATTTCTTTCACTCTGAATTTCTTTTCTGGCCTTATTACCTCTAGGTGTGGTTCTTAGTTTTACACTACAGCAAGGACACCGGATACCGAGATATTTTAGAAATTCTTCACATACTGGACATCTCTTCTGTCCAATATTGTATCTGTGTTTACCTTTGTATCCTACAGCTTTGTATTTGATACATACTCCTTTACACACATTTGTCATCTTATTGTTCAACATTTTTGTAGATATTTAACAACTGGACTTTACAGTTGTAATTTTCTCTATTTGTATAAGATATGTTGAAAAATTAAAATGATACTGAAATAAAAAGAAAATGTTGAAATCTCTTACAATGTTTGGAATTTTGATTGTTTTTATTTTTGCAATGGGGATAGTTTCTTCAGCAGAGGCACATCCTCATGCAACCATAGATCTAATGGACTCTCATTCTCATGAAATAGGAGATAAAGGACTTCAAGAAAATTTTCTAATACATACATTTGAGCAAGTAGTATTTTCAATAGTTGATTTTGTTAATGGCATTTTATCTAGATAGAAATTATAAATTAAAAAACTTGGAAAGGGATGTTAATTATTTTATCTCATTATCACCTCCTTCCAAATACTTTTGAATTTTTTGCATCTCTTTACACTGGTCTGATGTTTCAGCATTGTTTGATTTAAGAATATGATATACTTAGATTGGGATCTTTACATTTGAAAAAGTTAGTTTGGGATTATTAAATTCAAGACTTTACATTTGTAAAATCATTCAAATGAATTTTATGTACATGTATTCACATTAAACTAGAATAAATGAAATCTATGCTTGGTGTAACTATTGGAATAATTTTAATCGGTATTGTAGGAATGCTTTATTTGCAAAATAATTTAGATGAGAAGCCTGAAAAAATATTTTTTACATTACAAGGAGATAACACTGTAAATTCTATCCCGAATGAAAATAATTGGATTGCAGGTGAAAAAATGACATATGTTTCTGCAATCAAAAACGGTCTTTTGGTTCTTGCAACAAGTAGTGCAAATGATACTGTTTTTGCGTTTAATGGCGAAACAGGAGAAAGCATAGACACATTTCTAGTTGGGAAAACTCCAAAAGGTGTTAAAATCCGTCCTGATGGTAATTTTGCATTTGTTGCAAATGAAGGATCAGATTCTATTTCTGTAATTAATTTAATCTTGGGAAAAATTCACACTGAAATTCCTGTAGGTAAAACTCCTCACAACATAATTTTCAACCCTTCAAGTGATCTTGCATTTATAACATTACAGGGTGAAGATAAGATTGCAATTGTAGATGCTAAGAAATTTGAATTAATCTCAACAATACCTATAGAAGGACTACCACATAATTTGGATATTTCTCCTAATGGCAAATTTCTTTATGTTACACGGATTGCAACAAACGATGTTGCGGTTGTAAATTTAGAAAATCAACAAATCATTGCAGAAATTCCTGTTAGTGCTGGTCATCACGGAATAGATATATCTCCTGATGGTAATAGAGCATATGTTTCAGGAATTGCAAGTGATGTTATCACAGTTATTGATACACAGTCCTTTGATGTTATTGATCAAATTAAGGTGGGGAATGGTCCTCATGGTCTAAGAACTAATTATGATGGTTCTATACTTTATGTTGCAATATCACAAACAAATGAAATTGTAGAAATTAATACAAACACATTAGAAATTATAAATTCTAGAAAAACAGGTAATGTCCCATTCTGGGTTGCAATACCGGGTAATCCATAAGAAAATAATTATGTGTATAGAGTAAATTTATACATTTAAAATTACTGTAACCAATTCGATTCTATCTTCTTAAAACATTCATAATTTTTTTTTGAAATCTAGTATATTGTAAAGATGTTAAGTATTAAACAATTGAAATCACTTCAGAAATTTTCAAAAATTAACTCTATTCAAAGCGCAACAAGTTTTACAGTGTCCATGTTCTTATTTGTTTGAAAATCTTTTGTAATCGTAGACACCTTTTCAGCATCACCATTTATCAAAAAGAGCTCCATGCATTTTTCTTTCTCAATTTTACTATGAAGATGTGTTGTGATTAAATCCTCAAAATTATGTGTAATACCTGAAACCACATGATCAAACTCATCATTGTGAACAACCAAAAGAATTGCGTGGATATTTCCTGACAAATCTTCCTTTTGCTTTTCTTCAGATACAAATGATCTGATTCCAGCTCTGATTGCTTCAGACCTACCTGAAAACCCCATAGTTTTTTGTAATTTGTCTAATTCTGATAGAATCTCATCGTTTAGTGAAATTGAAACTATTGGCATATGCCTAATGTTATTAATTATCTTATAAGTTTAGCAATTAATCTTATTAAGATTTTATAGATTTATTAATAATCTGGAATGAACTGCAATGTGAATATTCAGGTAAAGATGGCAATAATTGCAATAACAATCGTAATTCCATTAAGCTCAATTGCTGTATATGGAACTGAATCAAATCAGCGATTTGCAAATATTGATAATTTAAAACTCCAAGTCATTTCATCGTTTTATCCTCTTCATGAATTTTCACAAAATGTAGGAAAAGAAAAAGTTGATTCAATTTTACTTGTTCCTGTTGGAGTGGAACCTCATGATTGGGAACCCACTGTTAAAGATGTTCAAAGGATGCAAGCAACTGATCTAATAATTATCAATGGAATTGGTTTTGAAAATTGGGTTGATGATTTAGAACAAGCAGGTTATACCGGTGAGATAGTTGATACAAGTAATGGAATTTTAATTAAAACTCATGAAGAAGAAAATCATTTAGAAGGTGATCCACATATTTGGTTAAATCCTGTCTATGCAAAAATTCAAGTACAAAATATTGCAGATGCTTTTTCTAATGCAGATCCAACAAATCAACAATTTTACCAATCAAATGCTGCAGCATACATAAAAGATCTAGAACTACTTGATTTAAAAATTAGAAATGATTTATCAAACTGTAAAAATGATTTTATAGCTTTTCATGATGCATTTTCCTATTTTGCAGATGAATACAATCTGAAACAACATACAATAATTTCATCAAATGATTCACATGGAGAGGCTACTGCAAAAACATTAGAAAATATAATATCTACAGCTAAAAAATTAAACATTAAAGTTATCTTTGCAGAAGAAAGTGTTGATACTAGGACATCTAAAATAATTGCAAATGAAATTGGCGGCGAAGTCTTGGTGTTATCCCCATTAGAGACTTCATCTGATGGGACTTACATTTCTAAAATGACTAAAAATTTTGAAAATCTAAAGGAGGCGTTATGTTGAAAATAGTTGAAATTGAAAATCTAACTGTTCAATATCCTGATGTAAAAGCTCTTGATGATGTTAGTTTTGAGGTTAATCAAGGAGATTTTTTAGGCATAATAGGCCCTAACGGTGCTGGTAAATCTACTCTTTTTGATTCCATGCTGGGATTAAATACAAAGTACAAAGGAACTATCAAATTTTTTGGGGAGGATATTAGAAAATCAAAAAATTATCTAAAGGAAATAGGATATGTGCCACAAAAACCAATTTTTGAAAAAAACTTCCCAGTAACTGTAACTGATGTTGTAAGAATGGGATTGAGAAATGAATCTGATGAAAACAAAATTGATAAAATTCTACAACAATTATGGATACACGAACTGCGAGACAGAAGAATTGGTGATCTATCTGGAGGTCAACAACAACGTGTGTTTATAGCCAAAGCCCTGATTTCAAATCCAAAAATTTTGATTCTTGATGAACCTGTAACTGGAATTGATCAACAAAGTATTGATTTGTTTTTCAGTATTTTGCGTGAACTAAACTCTAAACAAAAAATTACTATCATTTGGTCATCTCATGATTTGGATGCAGTAAATCAATTGGCAAATCATGTTGCCTGCCTAAATAGAACACTCTTCTTCCATGGAAAATCTGAAAAATTCTTTTCAAATGATGAACTGGTAAAACAATATTCTGAAGCCTCAATGCAGGAACATATGCATCATCACTAAATCATGTCTCTAGAAATCCTCACTTTCAGTTTTATGCATAGAGCATTAATTTCAGGAATTGCAATTGCAATTCTTTGTTCGGTTGTTGGATTATTCCTTGTTTTAAGACGTTATTCATTATTTGGTGATGCAATAGCCCATTCATCATTTGGTGGAATTGCTATAGGATTGCTAGCTGGAGTCTACCCGCTATGGACTGCATATGGTGTTTCAATTGCAAGTGCATTAATTATTACAAAAATTAAAGACAAATACAATATCTCTGGTGACGCATCAATTGCTGTACTTTTATCTACTGGGATCGCAGTTGGTCTTGTAATTATTGGATTATCAGGAGGCTTTACGATTGATATCTTTAGCTTTCTTTTTGGGAGTATTCTTCTTGTTAGTGTAGATGATACTGTTCTAATTTTGTCATTAACAGGTGGAATTTTAATCGTAATTTTATTGCTATATCGTCAAATTCTTTATTCAACATTTAATGAAGAGCAGGCAAAAGTAAGTGGAATTCCTGTTGAGAAAATAAATTATTTGATTGTATTTATGGCAGGAATTACTGTTGTTACATCAATACAACTTGTAGGGGTATTACTAATTTCAGCTTTGTTTGTAATTCCTAATGTTACAGCAATAATGTATGGGAAGGGATTCAAGCAAACTGCAATTATCTCTATGAGCTTTTCTATTTTTTCTGTAGTTATAGGTATTTTACTCTCATACATATTTGATATAACTCCTGCAGGAACTATTGTTTTATTGGCAATCAGTTTACTTGCAGGAACTATGGGAATAAAATCATCTGGATTATTATCTAAGAATTAATCAAAGAATTCAATCTTCTTTTATCCTGAACACTCTTTACAAAAAATAATGACGTTGCAATAATACCTAATGCAATTAGTGGAGATGCTATTTCTGTATACTTTAATTCAAAACCATTTGTTTTTTGAATTTGTGATTGAATAATTGGAGTTTCTGTAATTTTTACAGTTCCAATTTTGTTTGATTGTTGTTCCACAAACCACACATTCTTGTCTCCATCTGATGTCATAAATTGAACAAATGATGATTCAGTTGGAATTGGAACTTCGATCAAATTATTGTTATCTGGATCATATACTCCAAGACTATCTACTGTATGTTGTGCAAACCACACATTTCCATATTTATCAAATGCCATACCAAATGGTAATGCTTCTTTGTCTGGAACAGAAACCCTATCAAATGATTCTAAAACTGGATTGAATCTAGCAATTCCCAATCCTGTGTGCTCTGCAATCCAGATATTTCCTTCATGATCAAACAATAATGCCTCGGGACCTTGCAATGGTGGATCAGCTGAGAATTCCCTTACCTTGCTATTTTCAGCATCAATGTATCCAATTTTCCCTGTACCAGTTGTTGTATACCATATCTTCCCATCATCGTCAATTGCTAGAGCAAATGGTAATGATTCTTTTTCTGATAAGACAATTTCTTCAAATTTATCCAATTCTGGTGAGTATTTTACTATTTTATCTTTGTTGATTATTGTAATCCAAATGTTCCCATCAAAATCTGCCTGAATGAAAAGTGGAGTATTTTGTGAAATCACTGGATCTAATTTAGGAATAGGTTTTGTAGTAATTTCTTTAGTGTGAGGATCTAGAAATCCAATTTGGTTTCTAGGCGTATCTGTAAACCAAATGTTTCCTTTGTTGTCTTGTGTTAGAAATGTTGTAGTTAACCCATCGAAAGAATATGATGAAAATTCTTGAGTTTCAAGTGAAAATTGCCACAATCTTGGAGCTGATGCATCACTAATCCAAATAGAATTACTTCCATCATACAATGGATAGAGTGGTTTTGCATCCTCTGGTAATTCGTATTCTATGATTTGTGTTTGAATATTTTCTAGTCTTGGTTTTACAAGTAAATTCAAAAGCTTGGATTCGTTTGCATTCTCTGATCTTTGAGCTTCAATCTCTACTAACCATTCTCCTGAAAATCCAAATGTTAATTCACCTTGAAATTCCATTGGACTATCTTTACCTTGTTTAGTTAATTTCATAGGAACTTCAATTGGTGAAATACCTTTTGAGGGATTAGAAAGTTTTACTTTAATTTGATTTGAATCATGAATTTGGTTTCCATCAAAGTCACTAACTTTTACCATAATTGTATTTACTCCACTAGAAAATGGTGTAATATCCACATCAAATTTCACATTATCTGTAAACTCAATGGTTTGAAATCTGTAAATAATTTCTTGAGCATCAACTTTTTGAATTTCACCAGCAGGTAATGTTCCATTTGCTAACAGTGCAACTACTCCAAGAAGAATAACCCCTAAAGCAGCTTCCACCTTTAGTGATCTTTTTAATTTTTTATGGACAAAAATTTCCCCTGACTGAAAATTCTTTTCAGCCTTTTTCTGAACTTTAAACTGCAATAATCCTCCCAACCCAATTATTATTCCTGCAATAGCAATTTTTAGAATAATTAGTTGGCCATACACAGATTCTGTAATTAATCCTACATCACTTTCTAATAACCACATTAGAGTTGGGCCTGTTATTATTACAATTCCTACTGAAATAATGAATGCAATTGAAAATCTAGGAATTAATACCAGGCTCATCTTTTCTTGATTTTTTTCTTTTAACTGTGAAAATGTTGGAAGCAATGTAAAAACAAAATAAATAATCCCTCCTATCCATACTGCTGCAACTAAATTATGTACGTAATCCAATGCAAGTGCGGCTATTTGGCCACTTGCAGCACCATGTCCAATCAAACTTGTAGTTGAAATTAATGCAAGCGAAGCTACTAACATTGAAATCTGATTCTTTTTTGATAGGATTTTTTTCCTATCCATTCCAAACCAAATACCAAGTAAAATAATTGTAATAATCATCCTAGCTAACCATATAGTTCCAAAGTCTGTTTGAATGGCATTAAATGGGGATGTTTCTAACCTGATGGTTTGAATTGCTATCATTAGAATATCTGAAATGAAAACAAGCACCAATCCAATCCCTGTAATTGACATGAATTTACCATGGTGGAAATTTTCAATCTTTTCTAACTCTTCTTTGATTATCTGTTTGTTTTGTGTTCCCCAAATAATTAGTGATGCAATTACTGCACCTAAAACAATAGTTTGACCTACTAACCCTGGAAATCTTGCACCAGCTTCTGGCAAAAATACAAGTTCTCCTTGACTCTCTTGATCTAACAAAGAAGGATTAATTATTACATCTCCAACTGCAAATTGAAATGCACTTGGAACTAGATGACCGTCAACTTTGGATAAAACTTTAGTTGACGCTGTGTATATTCCATCTTCTAGTGGTGGGGTTGTAACGATTAACGATAATTCATTTTCATAATAAGCTGTATCTCTATTATCGATTTGATTTCCTTCACTGTCAAAAACTTTGATTTCACTAAAGTCAATGTCTACTGGTTCTGAATAAAATACAATTACTTGAGTAGTTCCCGCAGGGGCATTTGATGCTAAACTGGGAATAGTTTCTTCTGTAAATGGATGTGCTGATACAAATGGTATGGATGTAATTGATAAAATTACTAAAACTAAAAGAAATTTTTTCATTTGATCTTATGAACAACACTGATAATTTAAACAGTTTTCATATGTTCGTTATTTGTACCAATTCACGTAAAGATAATAATGTGTAATAGTAGTATGATAACTGTGAAAATAATAATTTTTGGATTTCTTGCATTAGTGTTGAGTATAGGAATGATTTCTACTTCTTTTGCACATACTACTGTTGAAATTGATAATTACAAAATTGAAGCAGGATGGGAAATAGAGCCTCCAGTTGTAGGAATTAGAAATGATCTTATCTTTAAAATTACTGAGCCTGGAGATTCTGAGGGATCATACAAGGGAGTAACTAATGTCTTCAAAAATGTTGAAGTTACCGCAATGTATGGTGGAGCAACCAAAAAAATTGATATAAATTCCGATCCTAGACCTGGATACTATTTTTCACCAATAATTCCAACTAAAACTGGAAGTTACATTATGGATTTTAAAGGTGACATTCGAGGTACGACTATTGACATAAAAATTCCAGTTGAAGATGTAGAGCCAACTGCAGTTTTAGATTTTCCTCCTACAAGTAGTCAAGGAACCTCTGATATCACTGCACTAAAAAATGCAATTTCATCTATTCAACAAGATGTATCTAAACTAAAGTCTGGGGAAACTTCTGTGCAATCTGATGGTGGTGCGGCTTATGACTTTGCAATATTTGGACTATCAATTGCAGCAGCAGCTATTATCTTGGCAATAATTGCTTTAATAAAAAGAAAATAGAAAAAGAGGATTCCTAAAATCTTGGAATGACTCTAGATTTTGCAGTTACTGCAACTATGCTTATGATTGCAACAGCTAGTACCATCATTGCAATTGTACCAAATTCTGGAACAACTTTTGCTGATGCTACTTCACCCATTGGTCCTGTCCAATCTGCTTCAGAACCAGGAGGTCCAATACCAAGAGAAACTATTTTGATGTCAATTGGATTTTCATCTGAACCAACGGCATCTACCATGTGACTTGCAGTCATTTCCATGGCATGTGCAGTTTCTTGTAGGACTGTTTCACCATTTTGCATTGCAGTTATTTCATAGTTGACATGTAATGTACTGAATTCAAGATCAACTTGAGTTCCGCCTTTAACAGCTGAGTCGGTAATTGTTACCATTAATTCTCCAGCCATGCCATCTTCTTCTGCTTCAACTTCTTGTACTACAATCAAGCCTTGCATCCAAGGATGAACCATGCAGAAGTAATTGATTTCACCAACTGTATCTGGAGAATATTCAAATGAATTTCCTGCCATTAACAGTCCGGTATCAAATTCACCACTGGGACCATCTTCAGGAGTTCCTGCTGTGAATGTATGTGCTGCTGTATCAGTATTTGACATTATTACTTTGCCGCCTACATCAACAGTTGCAGTACTTGGAATGTAACATCCCTCTGCAGTATCTTCACATCCTGGAGCTCCAGAACCTGCTGCTGTCTCAATTGTGACTTCTGAGTGATCTGCAAAAGCAGCTGGTGTTGTTGCAACAATGCCAGCTACAATAGCAAATAGTACGAAGAAAGAGCAAATTGCTTTAGTCTTCATTAGATTGAATACTTGCTCAGATACATAAAAACCTCACTGGAATTCCCAGATATAGTATTAGTCTTTTCTAAACTGGTACAACTTTAGAATACCAAATGCTGGAATTCCAATATACATTCCAATGTTTAGTAGGACTATGGAGATCCCATATCCTAACATCTCTCCTTCGGAATCAATATTTGCGTGATTCAATAATGATAATGATGTCAACATAGGAGTAAGTGTTATTTTCATAATTTCTTTGAAAACTGGTTGTTCTCTCTCAAAGTCTGCAACCGCTGGTGAAAATGAATAATAGAATTGGTTGAATGTACTCATAAATGCCATTCCAGATTCTGTTGATAGAATGGTATTATCTCTAAGTTCTCTTAGTTGTTGAACTTGTGGTGCAAGTTCAGAACCATATGTTGCAGTTGCAATCAGACATCCACCGTTCTCTCCATTAACTTCGTTCTCAGGTGGTGAAATTGGTTGAGCATTAGCCTCGCCAACTGCAATGTCAAAAGAAACTGTCTCAGGTGGAATTGGTTGGAACAAAATTCCTTCAACTACAAAGTCCATAGAATATACTCCTTCTCCTAGATTGAATTCAATTGGAATCTTTACAGAACCTACCGATGTATGTGTTAGTGGAATTGGTCCAAACACTGTTTCATCATCTTTTAAAACAGATACTGAATAATCAATATGCTCTTGGATTTTTTGTGTTTGAGGATTAATAAAATCGATATTAATTTTGGTTTGAATGTTTGGTTGTATTTCATCATATGTTAATTTAACATCTAATGTTCCTTTTTCAGTTGGAAGTGTTTGTGATTCAGCAAATGCTGGTACCAATAATAATGGAATAAACAGTAACGCAAATAGATATTTCATATTTTATTTCTGAGAGTCATGAATAAAAGTTATACCCATTTTATCAAAAAAATTCTCAAGCATAGAAATCCTATATCATCTTTAAATATGGAAATATCAGAATTTTAGTATTGTACAAGTTTGCATTATTAATTACAATTATTGGCATTTTTACAATCTCTGCAGTTGTTCCTGATGCTTTTGCACATGGACTTGGAGGTGATCAAGCTGCCCCTATTTCATTTGGTGATATGGAAGTAACTGTACGTACACAGCTAAGCCCATCTGATATTACCGTTGGAGAAGTTGATTCAGCAAACATGCAAGTACGCTTCTTTGATACATTAACTGACAAAAATCTTGACAAAGTAACATACAGAATAGAAGTTTGGCAGAGTGGCGAACTTTTAGCTAGAAATCTATTTTATGACATGGATGGAAGATTAGATGTAAAAATTAAACCAAAAGCTGATTGTAATAAAGATCTTCTTGAAGAATGCTCCATCTATGGAGGTTCAGAACATGTTAGTGCTCCAGGTGCATTATTTGTTCATGGTGAAGCATGCACTGATGATAATTTAGACATATGTGGAAGACCGTCAATTACAGGTCCAATTTTTGTAAAGGGTGGATTATACAAAATTAGAGTTGACATTGAGGCTGCTACGAGTCCCAGAACAGTACTAGCTAATTTACTAAGTTACGAAACATTTGTCAGTGTTGCACAAGAGCAAGACTTTTTCATAAAGACTGCTAGCGCTGAAGAAATTCCAGTTATAATAAAAACATACTATGATGATGTTGACAACTTTAAGTTTGATACCGCTGATGATTCAATTTCATTTGATATGCCGTTTGATTGGAGTCCATCATATGTTGACTTGGTTCAAGTAGTACATGAAGAAGTACGAGTACCAAAAACATTTGCTCCTTATGCAGAAGGAAAACAATTCAAGGGATATGTAAATGGTGTAGAGATTGATCAGCGAGCATTACTAAATGATCCATATTCATATGAGGATACAAACATTGTTCACTTTCTAATTACAAAAAATGAATTACAAAAAATCAATGAAAAACTAGGTCCAGGAAACTATGATAAGCAAAAAATGGATTTGAAGCTTGTTCCATTATCTGAAGCATCAACAAGTTCTACAGAATTTTATCTGGTAGATACTGAAAACTTTGAAAAAGTTCCAACCACTGTAAAAATTTCATGGGATGGAAAATATGGTGCTAATCAAGAAATTCCATTTGAATTTGCATTCTTTAATGAAAATAAAGACCTTATCAGAGATATCAAGTATGCATACTTTGTTTTTGATGAATTCGATAATGAAATAGCCAGTAATGTTGGTCAAAGTTCTACCGAACTTGGTATTTCATCAACTGAAGGAATCGATGTACAAAGAATATTTGTTCCATCTCAAGGACAAATTAGAGTTGATGTTAAAGTTTTAGGAACTGGATTAGATTATAATCCAAAATATGCTGGAATTGGAACTGCGATTATTGAAATAGGTCCAGGTGCACCTGTATCTACACCTACAAAAGCTGCCATACCTGATTGGATTAAAAATAATGCAGAATGGTGGGCAGCAGGACAAATTGATGACAATTCATTTGTTCAAGGAATCCAATATTTGATTAAAGAGGATGTTCTAAAAATCCCTCCAACAACACAGGGATCAAGTTTAGGCTCTAGTGAAATTCCAGCATGGATTAAAAATAATGCAGAATGGTGGGCAGCAGGACAAATTGACGATGATTCATTCATTCAGGGAATTCAATTCTTAATTAAAGAAGGAATCATGAGAATTCAATCATAGGTTTTTAAATAAATTCTGTTAAGTGATAGTATAATGAAAGACATCAATGACATAATGCCCAAAGTTCCAAACATGAAATGGGGAGCTTTGATGAATACACCACCTACAAATGATAAAGTTGAAGAGATGAACAAAATTTTCCCAAGTAACGGTAAATGGCATACTGTCTTTGAAGAACAAGATCTAATCACAATTGACGGAAAAGAGATTCGCAAAAAAGATCCCAACAAGTGGACCTAGTTTGAAAAACCAAACATTACTTTTACTTTTATTATTTCCAGCTCTACTTGCATTAACATTTGATAGTGTATATGGCCATGGAGTCGGTAGCGAAACCTTCCCTCCTGAAGAACTAGATGGTAGGTTGGTCACACTAGAGGTTTCATCTTCCCAAAGTGACCCAACTGCTAATGATGATCAACAAATATCAATTTCATTCATTGATTTTGATTCAAAAATTACTCTAAGAGATGTCACTTTTTTGATAAAATCACAACGTGGAGAACAATTTCTATTTGAGCAAGAATTCAAAGCTGATAATGGATTCCTAGTTTTCAATTTTGTCTCAGAAGATAGAGATTCTATATTAATTGAAGAAGAAAATGGAGGAAACTTGTTTGGCTCATTATTAGGATTAGATAGTAGATTGATTCATGTCAAAGGACCAAAACTCAGTGAAGGAGGTTTATACAAATTTGATGTCACAATACTTACAGCAGATGGATATTCAAAAAAATTAGCAGAGCCACTAGTTTTTAATGCTGGAATATCAATTGCACAAACCACTCAATATGATTTCGTTGATGAAAATTTTGGCGAACAATTCATTCAGGTAATCTCATACTATGATGAGATTTCTAATTTCAAGTATGACTCAAATTCAAGAGAAATTAGCTTCTCCATGCCATTTGAATGGAGTCTATCTAACATAAATCAAACATCTGTAGTACATCAGGAAATTGTAGTTCCCAAAAACTTTGGTGATTTACTAGTATCTGGATATGATATGTACATTAACCATGTTAAAATTTCTGAGGATGTTGTAAACATTGATGATTTTTTCTCTGAAGAACGTGTAGTGCACTTTATCATATATCAAAGAGAACTTCTGAATGTATTTCAATATAATCAAAATGAAGACAGAATGAATTTTATCATTAAACCAGATCGTGATTACACTCATTTAAGCTCAGTTACTGAAAATGGACAGTTTAGAGTTTTAGTTTCTTGGGAGCCAGAGAACCTAAAATCTAATTCTGATGCAAAAATAATTTTTGATATTACAGATATTTTCTTAAAGAATAGACCCGTTGCAACAGAGTATGAATTTTCAATGACTCATAATGGTAAAATAATTTATGAACAAAGTGGAATTAGCAGTGATTCAAAAGAAGAACACAATGTTGCAGAATTTGTGATACCACAAGATGTCTCAGGAATTGCATACCTGAATTTTAAAAATTTAGATAACAATGATCTTGCAAAATCAACCATTCCAATAATAATTGATAGAGTAACTGATGAAATTTCAATTCCTGATTGGATTAGAAATAATGCATTATGGTGGTCTGAAGAACAAATAGACGATAATACATTCATCCAGGGAATTGAATACTTGATCAAAAACAATATCATTGTAATTCCACAAACACAACCAGAATCATCAACATCACAAGAAATCCCACCATGGATTAGAAATAATGCAGCCTGGTGGGCAGCAGGGCAAATTGATGACACAACATTTGTTCAGGGATTGGAATTTTTGATTCAAAAAGGAATCATTCGTGTCTGATCGATTCTTGTTCGAAAATTGAACCAGTCGCTTTAAATCTGAAAAACAGTAATTTTGATTACTTTGTTTAGGCCTGAAAAAATAGTTGAAAGAAAATCTACATTATTCTCAATTGTAGTAACTGGTGTAATTGCAATTTTAGCACTGCCTATAATCATCCCACATCTTTTACATGGATATCATCTTGTTCACATTTTCTTACATATTGGAGGAATTACACTATCTGTTTTTATTTCTGTGTTAGCAGGAATTGCATATTACAGGCTACGAACAAAACGTCTCCTACTAAGTGCTATAGCATTTACCACCTTTATCGGAGCAGAAGTTGTTTTGCTAGTAGATGCTACCTGGCCAAATATCTACGATATTGGAGACATGTCATTTTCTGAGGTAGGACATTTATTGACATTTGTAACATTGGGATTACTAGCATTAGGAGTGTTTAGAAATGACTGATAGAGATTCCAAATTACAACAAATCATTGAAGAAAATCCTGGAATTCAATTCCGAGAGATTATGCGCTCATCTGGATTAAAAAATGGCGTGCTTAGTCATTATCTTGGAAAATTAGAAAAAAACGGAATCATCAAAGTTATTCGTGGTCCACGCCAAGCAAGATTCTATCCCCCTCAAATTACTGAAGAAGAGTCTATTGTGATAAAAGCATTAAGAAAACAAACTCCACGTGACTTGTTACTTGCATTAATCAAAGAAGACGGCTTAGAGTTTAGTCAATTGGTAAAAGAGGTTGGAAAATCACCATCAACTGTTTCATTATATCTCTCACAAATTGTAGATGATGGACTAGTTGAAATAAAACTAATTCATCTCAAAAAGAGATATTATATTAAAGCAAAAGAGCTCATAGATAAATTAGTTGAAGACTATAGACCAAGCTCAATTGAGAAACCGACATCTGGATTCGAAGATATCATCAACTCTTTCTAATTCTACTCTTTGCATTTTTGCAATTGTATCTTTTTGCCTAGTAATGTTTTTTCCAGTTGCTCATGCTGATGTTTTCATACCTGATTCTGAATACGCTGGCTATTATGATTATGAAGGAATTTACACCGTTGTTGGTAATGTTAAAAATCAAAATGATTTTGCATTAATCCCAACGATCACTATATCAATAATTGACGATGAAACAAAAATCACCAAGACCCTTAATCACGTTCCAATTCCTCCAATGACTGACATTCCATTCAAACTAAAATTTCCAGAGATTAATAGTAAAAATCCTGATGTATTAAAAGCAGAATTAAAATATATCAAGACTGAAAAATCTCCAATTCCCATACAAATTATCTACGATAAAACTTTGATAACTCATGATGATGGTCATGTCACTGGTAGAATCATAAATATTGGAAATCAAACTGTATACAATCCCAAAATCTTTGCAATTGTACATGGATATGAAAAATACATCTTAGATGTTGCTCAAAACATTGATCGTATTGAAAAAATCAAACCTGGAGAAATTCTAAACTTTACAATATATCCTGATCCATCTGTTTCTGAACCCGTTCGCTTTTACTCTTGTTTTGCACCTGTAGATACTACAGTAATTCCTGTTACTACAAAAAAAGATGATGGGAATTTTGATTTCAGATATGACTCTGGTGCATGGTATTCTGCTGCAAAATTTGATGAAACAGGAACTATACTTAGCATCAAAGGATACAATAGCTATCCATTGGAAACATATGCAAACTTTGAATTTCCACCAATTTCTGGGAATGAAAAATTTTCTGTAACTCTAAATGATGAACCTATAGAATTTATTCAAAGCATTGATGAGATGGGATTTTGGCATGTTGCATTCAAAGTTGGGCCAACCTCACAAGGAGTTTTGAAAATTTCAGGCTTTGAAAAAGGATTGCCTCCAGAATTCCCAAAAATCCCACAATGGATCAAAGTAAATACAGAATGGTGGATTACAAACCAAATCTCTGATTTAGAATTTCTTGAAGGAATAGATTTTTTGTTTGAAAAACAAATAATTTCAGTTCCTGAACGAGATGTACTTTCTGAATCTCAATGGAAAATTCCACAATGGGTAAAAGTCTCTGCTGGATGGTGGTATGAAGAAAAAATCTCTGATGATGATTTTTTAAATATAATTGAAAATCTTGTTCAAAGAAAAATAATTGTTGTATAATTGGTACATTCGACGAATATCCCAAATCTGTTTAATAAAAAAACTAAGAATTATTTTCAATGCAAACAAAAACAAATGTGTTAGTATTTTCACTAGCTGCAATTCTTTCTTTATCTGTTGTTGCAATGGGAGAACTCCCTCAAGCAATAGCAGACAAAGATTATGATGATGGTGAGAAAAAACTCAAATTCAAGAAAAAAGCAGATTTCACAGCTGACTGTGCTCAAGTTAATACTGGAGTAGGAACAGATTGGGGATGTGAAGCCTCATTTTGGCTTGACAAAAAAGGTGAAAATCTAAAGTACAAAATCCGTATCAACAATATGGATTTGACTGGATGGCAAACTATTGACGATGTTGCCGATAATGTTGGAAAAGTTCATCTTCATACTGATGCTGATGGTCATGTCCTAAATGTATGGAAGGCACCGATAGAAGATGATGCACAAATGAAAGCAATACCATCAAAGGGTATTCTCAAAGGCATCTATGATGATAGTGATGTTACATCTGATGAAGATGCAGCAGCAGGTAACATTGGCCATCATGATACATCAAAACCACTAACTGCAAATCTTGATGATTTATGCAATGGTAGTTTTTTTGTAATGATTCATGAAGCAACAGGTCCCGGTGTTCTAAAAGGATATCTTGATACAACAAAACAAGGCGAAAAAGTCTGTAACAAATTAGGTTTCTAAAACCTTTTTTTCTTTAGTTCATCCTACGAATGTACCAATTTTGTTTTTATCTATTCTGAAATAGCATTACTATACAGGCCATAGTTAGGTGAGAAACGTTGGAGTAATCTAGTTTCTCATCTTATTTTTTCAAAATTGAATAATCTTATTATACAAATTTCTTTCAAACAAAATTACAAATGTTTCCATTAAGAGATGAGAATCCAACTGCTCCTGGATTTCGACCAACAGTAACTTATGGATTAATCATAATCAATGTTATAGTATTTTTTATCGAAGTTGCCTATACTGGACAATTCTTTGATTTTACAAATCAAAATGCATTTAATCTGTTTTATAATTGGGGTGCTGTTCCAAGCTGCATTACAGGATCAAGTGTATTGAATATTGATTTTGGTTCTGGACCAATTAGTGTTTCATGTCCTCAAGAGCCCTACTTTTCTTTACTTAGTTCAACTTTCTTGCATGGTGGTTTGATGCATCTTGGAGGTAACATGTTGTTTTTGTGGATCTTTGGAGACAACATTGAATACAAATTTGGAAAAATAAAGTATCTTGGAATTTATTTAATGTGGGGAGTTGTAGCTGGCTTAATCCACATTGCTGGTGATACTAACAGCGCTATTCCTGCTGTTGGTGCATCAGGTGCAATCTCTGGAGTATTGGGCGCATATCTGATTATTTTCCCAAGAGCTAAAATTCAGACGTTTCTTATGATGGGATTCTTTTGGAGAATGCTGCATATCCAAGCTAAATGGTTCTTACCTTTCTGGTTAGTTTTTCAAAATTTATTGCCATTTTTCATTGGAGGATTCGGTGTTGCTGGCGGTGGTGTAGCATATCTTGCTCACATTGGTGGATTTGTTATAGGATTGGCAACAGGATATCTCTACAAAAAAACTCACAATTCAGAGTTTACCTATGGTACAAGATATGGATACAGACCAGATTATTGAACGAATAAATCTCCGAGTTAATTTAAAATTTCCATGCCGTTGATTACAGTATCAATGTATCCTGGTAGGACACAGGAACAAAAAGACGAGTATGCAAAAGCAATAACAAAATCTGCAGTAGAAATTCTAAAAACAAAAGAAAGTCACGTAATTGTTGTTTTTGAAGACAATCCTAAAGAAAATTGGTTTTTAGCAGGAAACCAACTTTAATTATTTTTAAAAATAATTGACTGGAAAAATTCCCCCAGTCCGGGATCGACATACACACTATGATCGGTTTGATTTCTTTTATTAAAATCAGAATATGAAGAAAATGGTACATTTAGCGTTTGTACCAAGAGTTTATCCTTTTATTGTGATTCAATTAATCAATTACATGAAAGTAGCTGTTGTTCAATTCAAAGCATCAACTAAAAAAGAAGACAATCTGAAAAAAATCCTTTCATACATTTCAAAAGCAACTGCAAAAAATGCAACACTATGTGCATTTCCAGAATTTATGATGTTTTACACAAACTCCTCACAAACTTCTAAACAACTTGCAAATTTAGCTGAAACGATAAAAGGAAATTTTGTAACAGCCATTTCAAATGCTGCAAAAGAAAATCATATCCAAGTTGTAGGCTCATTTTATGAAAAGAGTAGAAAGAAAGATCGTGTGTATGATACTTCGTTTGTAATTGATAAATCAGGTAAAGTAATCTCTACATATAGAAAAATTCATCTCTATGATGCATTAGGATTTAGAGAATCAGACAAAATGACATCGGGTTCTAAAATTGCAAAGCCTGTAAAGACATCGATTGGAAAAATTGGTATGATGATTTGTTATGATTTGAGATTTCCAGAGATGTCAAGATCTTTAGCTGTTGCAGGTTCTGAGGTATTAATTGCACCATCAGCTTGGGTTAAGGGAAACATGAAAGAGGAACACTGGATTACAATTAACAAAACTCGTGCAATAGAAAATGGTTGCTATGTCATTGCACCTGATCAAGTTGGAAATATCTACTGTGGAAGAAGTTTAGTAGTTGATCCATATGGAAAAATCTTACTTGACATGAAAAAGAAACAAGGAATAGGTTTTGTAAATATTGATTTGAACAAAGTAAGACAAACACGAAAAGTTTTACCATTGCTTAAAAACAGAAGAACAGATGTGTATACTACTTTGAAGGCTTGACTAATCTGCTTTCACAATTAAAATTTGAGCATTGTTTAGTCCATTTTTGATTTCTTGAATAACGAAAAATTACCATTGGCCATCTACAAACATCACATGGATTTTTTGTTGCTCTAAGTCTTGCTTTTTGTAATAATGGTGAGGATGCCTTGCATCCACCATAAAAGTTTGAGCAACCCATGAATCGTTTCCTTGTAGTTCTGGATCTAATTACCATTAGCTGCCCAAGATTGCACTGAGGGCATGAAACAAGTCCATTTTTTGGAGAATTTGTTCCAAGAATAATGTATTTTTTCTCTTTTGATGACCAAGAAAGATACCCGTTTGAATCTAAATACTGTATGATCTCTTTTTTGAAGATGCTGGTTTTGGATTTTGTAGTTTTTGCAATGTGTCTAACAACGGGCTTTTTGACCTGGACTGTTCGAAGTGATGATCTCTTTGATGGTTTCTTCAATGATGAATTTACTAAAACGATTTTTATAGGGACTTGGGTCAGTGACATTTGTGGAAAAGGTCTGCGTTCTTGGTGCTGGTAGTACCAAATATGGAAAATTATCTGAAAGCATTGCTGATATCACTACTCAGGCATCAGTTGCAGCCATAGATAGCGCCGGTATTTCTCCAAAGGACATCAAAGCATCTTACATTTCTAACGTCTTTGGTGTTGCTGACAAACAGGTCCATATTGGTCCTGTCTTAATGAGTAGATTGGGAATTCCAGATAAACCATCATTAACAATAGAGTCTGCATGTGGAAGTGGCTCTGTATCTTTTAGAGAAGCATATGCCAATGTTGCAGCAGGATTTTATGATTGTCTGCTAGTTACTGGTGTTGAAAAAGTAACTCACACAGGAACTGAATGGACTACAACTTACTTTGCATATTGTTCAGACTTTTTTTATGAAGGTCAAGCTGGTGCATCATTTCCTGGATTATTTGCATCAATGGCAAGAGCATATCTCAATGAGTTTGATGCAACTGAAGAAGATTTTGCAGCAGTTGCAGTAAAGAATCATGAGAATGGTTTTCTTAATCCAAAAGCTCACATGCAAAAGAAAATTACTATTGATGATGTAATGAAATCTGCAGTAGTTGCAAGTCCTCTAAAACTTTATGATTGCTGTCCTTTCTCTGATGGTGCAAGTTCTGTTATTCTTTGTTCTGAAAAGTTTGCAAAAGAACATGGTGGTGACTATGTTGAAGTGATCGGTTCAGGAAGAGGTGGTTCACCTGCTGCATTGCAAGGACGTGAACACATGACAACTATTCCAAGTACAAAGATTGCAGCAGCAGACGCATACAAAATGGCAGGAATAACTGCCAAAGATGTTGACTTTGCAGAAGTACATGACTGTTTTACAATTGCAGAAGTTGTTGACACTGAAGACTTGGGATTCTTTGAAAAAGGTAAGGGTATTCAAGCTGTTCGTGAAGGCAGAACAAAATTAAATTCTGACATTTCTATTAATCCATCAGGTGGTCTTAAATCAAAAGGACATCCAATTGGCGCAACAGGTGTTGGACAAGTAGTAGAAGTATTTGATCAACTAACTGGAAAAGCTGGTGAAAGAACTGTTAAAGATGCAAAAATTGGTTTAACTCATAACTTTGGTGCAACTGGTGCAAGTTGTGCAGTTCATGTATTCCAAAGTGTATAACATGACTATTGAAGAACAACTAATTGAATATGCCAAACAAGGCAAACTCTTAACTCACAAATGTACTAAATGTGGCTATCTTCACTTATCCACTGCATATTATTGCCTAAAATGTGGCAGTCAAGGATTTGAAGATGTAATTTTAGATGGTGTAGGCACAATTGCCACATACACCATAATTACCGTAGCACCTGCAGGCTTTGAAAAATACACTCCATACGCCTTTGTTGTAATGAAACTCGATGACTCTGATTTGAGAATTTCTGGATTTATGGCAGGAATTGCAACCCCTGCAGATCTTCCAATTGGAACCAAAGCCAAAATTACTGGTTTTGAGGATGGATGTGGAATCATCATTAAAAAACAGTAAAATAATTTGTTTGAATTATTAAAAAAAATCATAATTGATTCTTAATAATTTTGCATAACTGATCATCTTCATGTCTGTAGAAATTACATGTGGAAAATGTGGAGAGAAGATCACAAATATGAAAATGTTAAAATCGCTAAAAGATGTTTTGAATCCAACTAATGGCAAATGCCCATCATGTGGACAGAAACTTTCTACATCAGAATTCTCACTTGATGTTCAAGAAAAGTGATCTAAAAAGATCTTAAAGTGGATCATTTTTTTAGTTTTTTTTAAAAAAATACCATTTGAGTTTCAAATTATTGATCTGTAAATTACAAAACTGATCCAAAATGTTCAGAAATGATCTCGACACAAGTCTTATTTACTCCTTAGTCAAGAAAAAAAACATGAAAATGAGTGATGAGGATTTAGAATTAGATATTGATGTTGGATTAGATGAAGACGATGACGATGATCTAGAATTAGAATCTGACATGGACTCTGACTCTTCACCAAAGCGAAGTGGTATTTTACAATCTACATCAAAACGTGTCAGAATGATCTTCTCTGTCATGGCTAGTCCTAACAGAATTGATATTCTCAGAATCCTAAATTCTAAAGGACCATTAACTTATTCAGAGTTAAAATCTCTGGCCGGATTCAAATCCAAAAAAGAGAGTGGTAAATTTGCATACCACTTGAGAAAATTACTCAGACAATCACTTGTTGCACTAAACAAATCTGAAAGACGATACACCATTACAAATCTTGGAAAACTTGTTTTGAGTTTGGCAAGACAAATCGAGGAAAGATCAATTATTGAAAGTGGAAAAATGTATGTTAGAACATCACACCAATCAATTGAGGAATTTAATTCACACAAAATTATTCAATCACTAGTTCGTGAAGGAAGCCTCCCATTGGAGCTTGCACAAAAAATAACTGAAGAAGTTGAAAATAGAATTTACAAATATCAGACTACCTATCTTACAGGCTCACTTATCAGAGAAATGGTAAATTCTGTTCTCCTTGAGCACGGTCATGAGGAATATAGGAACAAACTTGCACGCCTAGGCCTGCCTGTGTATGATGTCCAGGAGATGATCTCTAATCTAGATAATGTGGACAACGGTGCTGAAGGACTTCTCTTTAACACAGGACAAAAAGTATTTGCTGAGCATCTGCTTACAAACATCCTACCAAAAGATGTAGCAGACTCTCATCTTTCTGGAGACTTGCATATCACGAATCCTGGAATTTGGTCTATGATTCCTGATACAATATTTGTAAACGTAAAAGAATTAATCGAAGATGGAATTAATCTTGGCGGAAAATATCTTGATGTATCAAGAATTCCTGCATCAAAACAACTAGATGAGATTACAAGCTCATTATCTATTGTTATTGCACTTCTTTCAAAAGAGGCTTCACAAGAAGTTGTAATTGATGGCTTGGTGCAATTATTCACAAAACATTCAAAGTCACTTCCAGAACTAGAACAAAAACTCACAGATGCATTTGCGACTGCATCTACAACTGCAAAATATAACAAAACAAGCACAAAGGTTTCAATTAGATTGCAATTAGGAACTGATGCAAAAATAATTAATTCAATTATTAATGCATACAAAAATTACACAAAGATAACTCCTATTCCAAAAATTGGTTTGATAATTGATGCAGACAAAGGAAAAATTACTGATATTTCCGAATCAATAGCTGAAATTATTTCTATTGGCGGACACGTAATGTTTGCAAAGGGTCAAACTTCTAGCTCTGGTGTTACAAATGGATCTACAAAAGTTACAGCCCCACTTTCAATAAATTTGGAATCTGTTTCAATCAATCTTCCAAGACTCGCATTTGAATCAAACAAAGATGAAACTTACTTTAGAGCAAGATTGGCATTATTAATGAAGCCTGCATTAGCATCTATGGCATTAAGAAAGAAAGAGATCTCAGATCTTACAAGAAGAGGACTAAACCCAATCCTTGCAAAGAACACACAGTACATGCAACGAAGTTCAGTTTCACTTGTTGTAAATCTGGTAGGACTCAAAGAATCTGTCTTTAACATACTTGGATTCCAAGATAACAAAGAAGGACGTGATATTCTTCATAAGGTAATTGAAACTGCAGTTGATGTTGGATCCAAAAAAGGCAAAGAGTTGGGTGATACTGTTGCAATTTGTATGACTGAAACTGAAGCATCTACTCGTTTTGCTACTTTAGATGGAGAAAAATATGGCAAAAATTCTGCCTTAAATTCAATGGAGGGTGATTCTTATTCCCAAGGAATAGTGATTAATGCCTCTGAAATTGCCACTTTTACTAACAAAAGTGAGCCTATAGCCGAGGCAAACAAGCTCTCAAAAATTCTAAGTGGAGGATTACTAGTAACTTTACAAATTGACAGTGATGCAAAGGTTGCAGATATCAAAAAATCACTAGAGAAAACAGCAGCCCTTACAACTTCTTTCAAGCCTGTAAGAAAAATTGCAATATGTGGTGAATGTGGATTTAAGGATGAGCCATTTGATGACAAGTGTCCCAAGTGCAAGTCCCCATACGTTGTCTGAAATTCGTAAATGAAAAACTAGTTACGATCATTTTCAATTCTTTTAGATCATAATTCGATGTGGCGATCTTCGTTGAAACTGTAAAAGTTATGCCAATATGAATTTCATAGTAGCGGTGTTAAAAAAATTGACTCATTAACGGGACAAGATCAAAACTTTTCGAGCACACAAGTTATATCCACATTAATTCTAAGCATGGAGGGGAGATTATATTGGACAATTCACAAATTGAAAATACGATCAGTGAGATCCGTAAGCGCAGTGGCGCAGTAACGGCTTTCAATCAAAATAAAATTTCAAATGCCATATTCAGGGCATTGGCCGCCACCTCTAAAGCCGATCGTGGTATGGCAGATCAACTAGCAGAGAATGTAGTAAACAAACTAGTTGAGCAAGGATTTACAAGCAGTAGGACGCCTACTGTTGAGGATATCCAGGATATTGTAGAATCTACTTTAATTGATAGTGGAAATAGCGATATTGCAAAAGCATACATTGTTTACAGACATGAGCGAAGAAAGCTAAGAGAGGAGAAAATGAAGGTCTTGAATCTAAAGACCCTTGATCCTGTTTCCAAAAAGTTTGATCTGAATTGTCTTAGAGTTCTAGCATCTAGATATCTTTTCAGAAATTCAAAAAATGAAATCATTGAATCACCAACTCAAATGTTTGAGCGTGTTGCAATCCTGGTGGGAATCGGTGATGTTCTCTATGATTCACAAGTCTTTGACAAATCAGGAAATATCAAACAAGATATTGAAGAAGCAAACTCGTATCTTGAAAAACTAGATGCATTTGATTATAAATTCAAAGTAGGAAATTATTTCCTCAACAAATGGCATTTTAGATCTTTAATCAACCACTACGTAACTCTAGCAAACAAAGGTCAAATGAAAGTTAGCTTCAAAGATCTTTTGACATTACTAGCAGCAAAGAAACTTGATAGTTATGCAGACAAAATCACCGAATACTTTGATTTGATGGTTGCACAAGACTTTCTACCAAATTCACCAACAATGATGAATGCAGGTGGTAGATTAGGCCAACTATCTGCGTGCTTTGTACTCGGAATGGAAGATGGAATGGAACAAATCATGAAATCAACTTCTGATGCAGCATTAATCTTCAAGTCAGGTGGAGGTGTAGGAATTAACTATTCTGATCTTCGTGAGGAAGGCGATATTGTAGCATCCACTTCAGGTGTTGCATCAGGACCAGTATCTTTCATGAATATCATCAATACTGTAACTGAGGTAGTCAAACAAGGTGGAAAAAGACGTGGTGCAAACATGGGAATTATTGAAGCATGGCATCCTGATGTTGAAAAATTCATTACAAACAAAACAGAACCCGGTATTTTAGAGAACTTTAACGTAAGTGTTGGTATCTGGGAAGACTTTTGGCATGCACTAGTCAATACTTCTGATGGCAACTATGTTTTACGTAGTCCACGTGATAAAAAACCCGTAAAAGAAATCAATGCACACCAGCTAATTGATCTGATTGCACTTTCTGCATGGAAGAGCGCAGAGCCTGGATTGATCTTCTTTGATCAAATTAACAAGTACAATGTATTTGCAAAAGCAAGAAAAGCACCCCTAAGGGCAACAAACCCATGTGGTGAACAAAGTCTCTATCCATACGAGTCATGCAATCTTGGTTCTATCAACTTGGTAAATCTTGTAAAGAGACAAGCAGATGGAACTTATGAATTTGATTGGCAAAGATATGAAGAAACAATACGAAAGACAACAAGATTCTTGGATAACATAATTGATGTCAACACATATCCAGTACCAGAAATTAGTGTAGCATCAAAAGAATCAAGACGTATTGGACTTGGGGTGATGGGAGTAGCTGATCTCTTATACAAACTAAAAATCCCATACAATTCCCATGAAGGATATGAGCTACAATCAAAACTATCTGAAGCCCTGTCATACTATTCAATGGAGGAGAGTGTTGCCCTTGCAAAATCTCGAGGTGAGTTCCCACTCTGTTCTAAAACAGAATATCCAGAAGGTAAGATTCCTATTTCTGGATACTATGAGAAACCAAAAACATCTCATTCATATGAATGGGATCCACTCATTGATAAAATCAAAAAACATGGTATTAGAAATGTCTTGACTACAACTGTAGCTCCAACTGGAACACTCTCAATGATTGCAGACTGTTCTAACGGAATGGAACCTGCATTTGCACTAGTATTTGAGAAGAGAGTAACCGTTGGAAGATTCTTCTATACAAACAAGATTCTAGAAGAAGCTCTCAAAGAAGCTGGTCTATACAATGATGAAATTCTTGAAAAGATTGCAGACAACTATGGTTCATTGAAAGGATTAGATGAGATTCCTCAATGGATGCAAGATGTCTTTGTTACAGCAATGGATATCCATTGGGCTGATCATCTGATGGCTCAAGGTGTATGGCAAGACTGGATTGGAAATGCAATTGCAAAAACAATCAACATGCCATATGATGTAACAGTAGAAGATGTAAAGTCTGCATATCTACTTGCACACGAACTAGGACTAAAAGGAATGACTGTTTATCGTGACGGTTCTAGACACAAACAAGTCCTTCACATGACAAGCGAAAATGCAACAAAGATCTTTGAGGTATCACCAAGTGCATACATGACTGCTTTTGTGACTGAAAATATCACAAATCCATACATAAAATCTCAAGTCAATGCATCACTTGCATTAAAAGTCCATGATGAAGAAATAACTATGGAGCCTCTCAAACATGAGGAGGTTTCAGAAGATCGTCTATGTCCAACATGCAAAAACTCTCTAGTCTTTGTAGAAGGTTGTAGTATCTGCATTGAATGTGGATACAGTGGTTGTACTTCTGGATAGAAAACAGAATCACAACTTTTTTACTTCCTTTTTATTTTGAATTCATGTGGACAAGAAACTTGTAGGCATAATTGCAGGCATAGCAGTAATAATTGCAATTGGAATAACAGTTTTAGCAATACCAAATTCTCAAATCACTCCACAAGAAACTAATGAAAAAATTGGCCTTGTAGTTAATTCTCCAAGTCAATCAGTTACACTACAAAGCCTGGATCAAATTTACTCCGAAGCTGCAAGCTCTGGTATTGGAAGAAGTAATGTCTATCTTTTTTGGAATTTAGTTGAACCAGTACGTGGAGAATTTGATTGGAAACAATCAGACGCACTAATGAGCTTTAATAAAAAAAATAATCTAAAAGTTACTCTTTACTTTTCTGTAATTAATGGTGAAACACTAGGACCATTCCCAAGTTGGATTGGAAAGCCACCAATCATCTCAATTGGGGAAGACAGAGTTGTTAGTGTGCTTGATGCGATATTATCAAGATATGATATCATTGATACCGTAATTCTTTCCGGTCAGACAGAATCTCAATTCAGATTTAATGAACAAAATATACCTGTATACAAGGAATTATTCAACGGAGTTTATGAAAAAACTAAAGAAAAACATCCTGATGTCAAGATTGGAAATTCATTTGCCCTACATCAAGTGATAAACAAAAATCTAAGATATATTGTGACTGATTTGGCCATGGGTGACTTTGTTGCATTCTCTTATTCACCAGTTGATACTCTAAATGACATTGTAAAAACTCCGCAGGAAGCAAAAGAAGATTTACAACAGGTTTTTGATTTGGCAGGAGATAAAAAAGTAGGAATTTTTGAACTTAGCTGGAGTACCTCTGATTTTGTTGGAGGAAATTCTACAGAACAAACAGAATTCTTAGAAAAATCATTTGAATTTTACACTGAAAATGAATCTGAATTAGAATTTTTTACTTGGTATAGGCAATATGACAGACCTGATGGAACATGCCTATTTGAAGAACATGAAATTGGTGAGGACAAATTATCGGTTGGTGGTTCCGGTTTTGGAAGCAGTGAGCATGTAATTGAGAGATTAAATCAGTATATCTGCAGCGCAGGATTGATCAATAGCGATGGAACACCAAAACCTGGTTGGATTGAATTTAAAAATCAAATAGAAATGATAAACTAAAATGATTTCTTTAGTTCTATCAGAATCTTCATTGGAACTAGTACCTTATGAACTACAAGATCATCCTTCAGTAATTTCCCATGCAAGAAAACTTGGTAAACATCCTTCAGAAATTTTACTAGATAATTCATGGCATTTTGCAGCTATGAGAGGAATTGAAAATGAAATGAAGAGAGGAAGGCCTGATTTAGTCCATTTTTCAATTCTTGAGGCCACTACCATTCCATTATATCTTAAAAACAAAATAAAAATTTACATTCATACACTTGATGATAAAGTAATTTACTTTGGTCAAAATGTCCACATTCCAAAATCTTATCATAGATTTGAAGGAGTAATAGAAAAACTCTATCAAGATAAAAAAATTATGCCAAATAATGAAGTACTGCTAGAAATTAAAGAAAAAACTTTTTCAGAACTCCTTGATGAAATTAATCCATCCAAAGTAATTGGTTTTTCTACAAAAGGAAAACCTGGTTCATATGAAAAAATTGCAGATAAGATGTCTGATGATTCCTGTATTGTTGTAGGGGGATTCCAGAAGGGACATTTTTCTAATTTTATTGAAAACAAAATCACTGAAATGTATTCTGTTGGCGATGAATCATTTGAAGGTCATGTTGTAGTTGCCAGACTACTTTATGAGTGCGAAAAAACCATTTTTATGTAGGACCGGAAATTTTCATTCTGTTGCAGTCATAGTATAGCCTGGTTAGTATTCGGGGTTTCCAACCCTGTGACGCGGGTTCGAATCCCGCTGACTGCATTTTTACATTATAATGAGAACTAATTTTTAGGTCCAATTTCAGACAGTATTGTGAAATCTGCCGTACGAAAAATTGCAATGGAGAGAATGCAAATTCTTATAGAAAATGCAATAACTAATGCAAAAACAAACCCAAAGCTTTCTGAGCGTCAAGCATATATTGCTAGAAGAATAAGTACTAGACATAAAATTCGAATGCCTTATGAACTTAGGATGGTTTTTTGTAAAAAATGCAAGTCATTTATTGCCCCTGGAATAACTTCTAGAATTAGACTAGGTAGAGCTTCTGTTAGATCAATTAGAATTACATGCAATCTTTGTGGTCACACTTATCGCAAAATTATATCTGATCCTATTTGAAAATTTGTTAATACAATCAATTTTCATTTATTTTTATAATATTTTTTACTCAAAAAATAATTTCTAAAAAAATACACTGCAATTAATATATAATTTGAATACAAATCTTGTATGAAAATTAAAACACGTCTTTTTATAGGATTTTTGTTAATAGGCGGTTTTGTTGGGTTAATGGGAATCATTTCCATTTTTCAATTACAGGAAACTTCTGAACATCTTAATTTATTGGATGACAATCTAGACACACTAAAGACATCTGAAAGATTACTGTTACATGCAAATAAAATACAATATTATGATGAGGTGTTAACTCAATCTGCTCGAAATTATGCATTCACTGGAGATGAAATATGGGAAAAAAGGTATTTTGAAATAGAACCATTATTGTCCGAAGAATTATCTGGAGCATTAGATTTAGGAAACAATATTGAAAAATCTTTTTTTTCTTCAGTAAATGATGCTAATTCCAATCTTGTAAATCTAGAATTAGAAGTAATTGAATCTGTAAAAAATGGAAATTTGAAAAATGCTATTTCAATTTTAGAATCTCAAGAATATAAGAGCAACAAAGAAATTTATCAAAAAAGCCTAATGAAATATCTTGAAAATAGAAACTTAGAACATACATCAATAATGGAAGATTCAACTACTGATGTAGACATATCTCTGGAAATTATTTTTGAAGATATTTTATTTGGTATTTCATTTCTAGTGATATCCATCACCATAACTGTTGTAGGTTTCCTTGTTTTAGGATATTTCCTTTCACAATCCATTCTAAAACCAATACTAAAACTTGAAAATGCCTCCAAACAAATTATTGATGGAAATCTAGATGTAAAAACTGGTATTTACTCAAAAGATGAAATTGGTGAATTATCTAGATCTTTTGAATTTATGTTAAATCATTTAAAGAAAACTACTGATATTGAAACTCAATTATCATTACAACATAACTTAAGAAAAGCATTAGATGAATCTTCAATTGTAAGTATAATTGACAAAAATGGAAAAATCAAATATGCAAATGATAAATTTTGTCAAGTTTCAAAATATTCTAAAGATGAGCTTATTGGTCAACGTCAAGATATTCTAAGATCCAGTAAAATCCATCCCCCAAGTTTCTATGCAGATTTGTGGAGTGTAATTTCCAAGGGAAATATCTGGCATGGTGAAATTTGCAACACTGCAAAAGATGGAACTTTGTTTTGGAATGACACAACAGTTATACCATTTTTAGATAAAGAAGGAAAGATATCTGAATATGTTTCAGTTAGAAAAGATATTACTGAACAAAAAAACCTCACTAAAAAATTACTCCATGCTGAAAGATTAAGTGCTATAGGAGAACTATCATCTAGAATGTCTCATGATATAAGAAACCCTCTTTCAATTATACAAAATGAATTTGAGTTATTAAAACGAAAAAAGATTCTTGATGAAAAGCAAATAGAAAGAGTTACCACTTCAATAAATAGAATTACTCATCAACTAAATGATGTCTTAGATTTTTTGAGAGATACTCCGGTAATATCAAAAAAATTTAATCTTTCAAATCTTTTAAGTAAAGTTTTATCTTCACTTAATGCACCTTCTGGAGTAAAAATCAAAACATCAGGTGATGAAATTTTTATGTTTGGTGATGAAAGTAAAATGAATGTTGTTTTGGTAAATCTAATTTATAATGCAATTCAGGCTGTTGAAGAATCTGGAGAAATAGATGTTTTCATATCAAAAACCAATACGGAAATAATTATCAAAGTAACAGATTCTGGTCCTGGAATTACCATCAAACCACTTGAAAAAGTATTTGATCCATTAATCACATCAAAGCAAAAAGGAACAGGATTAGGACTTGCAAGTGTAAAAAATATCATAACTCAGCATAACGGAACTATTTCTGTAAAAAATAACCCAACTACCTTTATAATTAAAATTCCACAAAAAGAAGAGAATGACAACAGTAGTAATAGTTGATGATGAAATTGCATTAATTGAATTATTTTCTGATTTGTTTAAATTAGAAAATATTGATGTTGTAGGAGTCGGATATGATGGAAATCAAGCTGTGGAATTATGTTCAAAACATAACCCTGATTACCTTCTATTAGATTTGTCAATGCCTGAATTTGATGGATTTTATGCCCTTGAAAAATTACAAAATTCTACTACAAAAATAATTGTTACAACTGGATTAGTTGAAGAAAACATTTTGAATCAATTAGATCAATTCCCAATACTATCAATACAAAACAAACCTGTTAATTTTGATGAAGTTTTGAAAGTAATGACCCCGATCTGAGAAATTCATGGTAAATTATCTTGAATACGCTAGATACATTACCTCAATGATTTATAAGACGATTATCGATTTTTGCACTTTATGGCAAAGGTATACGATGTACCATCAGATGTATTGATAAAAAGACTCGCAGAAATTCTAAAGAATGAAGATATTCCTGCACCTACTTGGATTCCCTTTGTCAAAACTGGGGCTCATGCTGATAAACCCCCACAAGAGAGAGACTGGTGGTATACTAGATGTGCCTCAATTATGAGAAAAATTTACTTTCATGGTCCAATTGGAATTAATGAATTAAGAAAAGATTATGGTGGAGGTAAACCATCTGGATACGGTGCAGCACATCACAAAGATGCAGGTGGTGCAATCATTAGAAATGCTATTCAAGGATTAGAAAAACTTGGTTATTTAGAAAAGGTTGAGAAGAAAGGTAGAATAATTTCTAAACATGGAATGCAAAAACTAGACAGATTAGCTACTGAAATACTAAAAGAACTCATTGTTGAAAATCCTCAATTGAAAGTTTACACATAGATTCAAAATGAGTTTCCCAGAATCTAATGAAGAATCCCCTTACGATAATAAGAATAATGATCCATCTGCACAAAAAGAACAGATTCTAAAACAAATCCTTTCACCTGAAGCAAGACTGAGACTCAATAATATCAAAATGGTAAAATCCGAATTATCTGATCTAGTTGAACAGTATTTGATCGGAATGGCAACCCAAGGTAAACTTCCTGGCCAAATCTCTGATGATCAACTCAAACAAATATTGCTCTCAATTCAGCAACCAAAACGTGATTTTAAGATAAATCGTGTCTAATTCAGAAAAAATATAATTATAGGTAGCGTGTGGCTTATTTCATGAAAGCCGTAGTATACAATGAATATGCACCAGATGATAATTATGCTAAAATCCTCAAAGTCCAGGATATAGATGAACCAAAACCAAAAGCAGATGAAGTAGTCTTTAAAGTCAAATCTGCTGCTCTAAATTATAATGATATTTGGGGAATGAGAGGAGTACCTGTAGCTGTTCCATTACCACATGTTTCAGGTTCTGATGCAGCTGGAGACGTAATCGCAGTTGGTGAAGATGTTAAAAATATCAAAGTTGGAGATAGAGTTGTATCTCATTCAAACATGTCTTGCAGAGTTTGTAAAGCATGTACTGATGGACGAGAATTTGATTGTGTTAAAAGAACCATTTGGGGATTTCAAACTGGTCCAACATGGGGAGCTTTTCAAGAAGTTACTCACTTACCTGAAGTCAATGTCTCAGTTATTCCAGAAGGCGTATCCTATGATGAAGCAGCGGCAGCATCTATGACTATACTTACTTCTTGGCACATGTTAGTTGGTAGAGCCAAAATTACTCCCGGACAAACTGTCTTAATTATGGGTGGTGGTTCTGGAGTTGGAAGCTTTGGAATTCAGATAGCAAAATTATACAATTGTGATGTTATTGCAACAGCAAGCCCTGACAAACTAGACAAATGTCTGGAACTTGGAGCTGATTATGCAGTTGATCATAGAAAAGAAGATTGGAGTAAAGAAGTCTTTAAAATTTCTAAAGAACTTGCAAAGAAAAAGGGTGAAGCACCAGGAATTGATCTTTCCTTTGATCATATTGGTGAAACACACTGGAACAAGCAACTTCAACTTCTAAAATATGGTGCAACACTAGTTTCATGTGGCGCAACAACAGGATATGATGCAAAAACTGATCTAAGACATATCTTCTTTAAAGGAACTAACATCTTGGGTTCAACACAAGGAACCAAAGCTGAATTAGATCAAGCTCTCTATTGGATGAGTCAGGGTAAAATTAAAGCCGCAATTGATTCTACATATTCCTTTGAGCAAGCAGCAGAGGCACATACAAAGATGTTAACCGGTAAGGGACTCTTTGGCAAAATCTTAATGAAGCCTGAAGGCGCTTAATCATTTAATGACACAGCTTTTCAGAAGCCTCATTTTTGTTCCTGGGAATAATCCCAGATTTCTTGAAAAAGCAAAAAAGCTTCAAGCTGACATTGTTTGTTTTGATTTAGAAGATTCTGTTCCAGATGACAAAAAAGTTCATGCAAGAAAATTAATCAAATCTGCATTAAAATCACGAAAATCCTACGAGTCTTCAATCTTTGTGCGTACAAATTCCCCTACTTCGGGAAAAATTCCTTCAGACCTCAAAGAAGTAATTCAAAAAGGAATTGATGGAATTGTGATTCCAAAAGTAAACAATGTAAAAGAAATGAAAAAAATAGTAAAAACACTATCAGGATTAGAAAAATCAAGAAAATTAAAACCAATTCAAATTATTCCTTCTATTGAATCTGCAGAAGGTGTAGTTAACACGTATAACATTGCATCTTTTGGTAGAAGAGTCTCTGCAGTAGTCTTTGGAGTTTTTGATCTTCTCAATGATTTAGGTGTTGAATATACTAAAGAAGCAAAAGGTGCTTCCTATTCGAGAACTAAAATACCCGTAGATGCACATGCTGCAGGAATTATAGCAATAGATGCTATTTGGCAAGATCTCAAAGATTCTAGTGGATTTGAAAATGACTGCAAGCTTGGCAAAAGTTTAGGTTATTCAGGAAAAAGTATTATACATCCAGATCAAATTCCTGTGGTACACAAATTATTTCATCCAAATAAAAGTGAAATTTCATGGGCAGAAAAAGTATGCAAAGTCTATCTTGAATCAACAAAGAAGGGTAAAGGAGCTACTACTGTTGATGGAAAAATGATAGATGAGGTTCATTTTAAACAAGCAAAATCTCTTCTTGAATTAGTAAAGTAATTACTTTCATGCATCTATTGAATCAAGAATTACTTTCATGCTGGTACTTTTTTCCATCATTTTCTGAGATATGATTCCATTAACGATAGTTTTCCCTTTTTTAATTTCTAAATTAATTTCTTGAAAAACACATTGAAGCTTTGATATTTTTTTACTTTCACTCAGTATTTTACCCGTTTCAATAATTAATCCATTGATTATCATATTCTCAATTTTTCTATATCCTGATGTTTTAGGAGCTTCAGATTCCTTCAAGATTTGTGGAATAGTAAATTCTTTTTCTAATAGAGTTGTAATTATCTTTCTTGAATCATTCTCTCCAAAAAATCCTAAGATTAAATCTGATAAATTGGAATCTAATATAGTGACAAAATACTTTCCATCTGTTTTTTTTATTCTAAGTATTTTATTAATACAATCTCTTTCAAATTTATTAACATCGAGATTTGAATTTTTCTTCAAAACAGAACTAAATTTTTGAAAGTGTTCAATTGAAAGCTTTATTGACATCCCATGCTCTAAAAATAATTCACGTTCTACTTTACTAAGAAGTTCCATATCCATCTCTTTCTTTATTTCAGATGATAAAGCATTGGAAACTAGTCTATCAATTCCTCCCATATGGGAATTCTAAATTATGGAAAATATTAAAGCACTCCTCTTTTTACTACCGTCAATGTCAAAATCTGTTATTGTTATCGATGATGATGAAGATACAGTTAGACTATTTACTGAATTTCTTGAAGAAAATGGAATTAATGTCATTGGAAATGGATTTAATGGAAGTACAGCAGTTAAACTATTCAAGGAAACTAAACCTGATGTTGTATTAATTGATCTTAACATGCCTAATGGCAGTGGTTTCTATGCGATAAAAAAAATTCAAGATATTGAACCCAAAGCACGAATTATTGCTGTTTCTGCAGATAGTGATTACACTACTGAGGAAAAACTAGAAAAGCTAAACATACCTCTAATTCAGAAACCGTTCAAAATGGATAAAGTAATTTCTATTATTCAAAGCTGATCCCACTTTTGGAACATTTCACATAGTGTTATATTCTAATTTTCATAAATTTTTTCATATGAGTAAACGTGTAACAATAATGATTGATGAAGATCTTGATAAGAAATTGCGACTTCGTCAAGCAAAATTGATTCAACAAGAGCAATCATCATACAGTTATTCCAAAGTATTGAATGAGACCCTTCGTAAAGTTCTAAAATAATCCCATTCTTACTCTGCATTTTTCTATAGTCAGAATAGGTTAAAGATAATGATTTTCATAATAATATTGTAAAATGATTGATCTTTTAGATCCTACAAATGTGATTACTAGGATGTTTAATGCGAAAAAGTATGAGGAAATGTACAATTATTGTAAAAATCTCTTAGAAAAAACTCCTGATGACATGGTAGCACTTCAGAACATTTCATTGTCTCTAATTTATCTAAAAAAATATGAGGAAGCAATTGAATACTGCGATAAGGTTCTGCAAATTAAAAATTTGGATACCTATGCATTGAAAAACAAGATCTATGCCCTTGAAAATTTAAATCAATATGAAAAAGTTTTAGAATTATGCAAACAAATTCTTTCTACAAATCCTAAGGATATATGGACACTAAATAGCATGGGTTTATCACTCAATGAATTAAATCAACATCAAAAAGCACTTGAATGTTATGAAACTTCACTATTAGTTGATCCAAATGATGTGACAGCTTTGATGAATAAAGCCATATCTCTTAGTCATCTTGGAAAATACCAAGATGCAATTGAATTTTATGACAAGGCTCAGGTAGTTGATCCAACTCTTAAAGAAATCCCACGTGCAAAATCTAGATTATTTGAAAAATTAGGGATGGAAGATGATGCGTTTTTAGCTGCACAAGGTGTTTTAAACAAAGATATGGCAAAAATTAAAAATGACGCTAAAGAAAATGATTCTACTGTATTTCATCAATTTTGTGAGGATGAATTTAATGAATATAATTCAAAGTAATTTATACAAATAATATCAATCATCTAAATCATTTTATACGTATATCTAATAGTAAATTTTGATGTTTACTGGTATTGTTGAAGGAGTTGGCAAAGTTGAAAAGATTTCAAAAAATACCAAAAATCGAAGTGCAATTGAGATGACTGTGAATCTTGGGAAACATTCTAAGGGATTAAAAACTGGTCAGAGCGTTGCTCTTAATGGTGTCTGTCTTACTGCTACAAAATTATCTAAATCTAGCTGTATTTTTGAAATGATTGAGGAGACTACAAAAAAAACAGACCTTGGTAATCTAAAAGTTGGTGGAATTGTAAATATTGAAAGAAGCTTAAAAGCAGGTGAGAGACTCGAAGGTCATTTTGTTTTAGGTCATGTAGATGGTGTTGGTATAATTAAAAAAATTATGAAAAAACCAAAAGAAGTTCAAGTTTGGTTTGAAATTCCAAAAAAATTATCAAAATATGTTGTAAAAAAAGGTTCTATTGCTGTAGATGGAATCAGTTTGACAGTTGTAGATATCAAAAATACTCTAGCATCAGTTTCATTAATTCCTCACACCATTGAGATTACAAATTTTCATACAAAAAAAATTGGCGATAAAGTTAATATTGAAACTGATATTCTTGGAAAATACATTTTAAAATAAAGCCAATTATCTACCAATTTAGTGGTAATTACCAATTTTTTAGTAAACTTTATAATCAGAATAACGACATTTTCTCGTATGTCTCTAGAATCAGCACTACAATCGCTAAAGCGTGGCGAATTTGTTCTTTTATTTGATTCAGCTGGAAGAGAAAATGAAATAGATATGGTAGTAGCTGCAGAATTTGTTACTCCTGAGCATGTAGCACGAATGCGTCAACATGCTGGTGGATTACTATGTATTGCAATTGATAATAACTTTGCAAAATCTCTTGACTTAAAATACATGCATGATATTCTTGCTGATTCTTCAATCTCAAATAAAGAAATGATCATGGGTTTGGCACCATATGGTGATCATCCGACATTCTCATTATCAATTAATCATTATCAAACTTATACTGGAATTACCGATAAAGATAGGTCATTAACAATTAGAGAAATGGCAAATATCTTTAATGTTGAAAATAAACAGAAAAAATTTGCTTCATCATTTAAAACTCCAGGACATGTTCCGTTATTGATTGCATCTAAAGGATTATTAGCTGCACGACAGGGACATACTGAAATGTCAGTTTATCTTGCTCAAGTTGCGGGTTTGACACCTGTAACAGCAATTTGTGAAATGATGGATGCTGAAACATATTCTGCATTGTCCGTAGACAAGGCAGAAAAATTTGCAAAACAAAATGGGATTCCATTAATTGATGGAAAGGAACTTTTAGAATACGCTAAGGTGCATTAGCTTTGAATATTGCAATAGTAGTTTCGGAATTCAATGAGGAAGTGACATCTAGGATGCTTGCAGTAGCTCAAGAAAAAGCTAAATCACTAAAGTTGAAAATATTACATACATGTACTGTTCCTGGTGCTTTTGATATGCCTATAATAGTAGATTCATTATTGCAAAAAAATGATGTGGATGCAGTAGTTACTTTGGGTGCGATAATTAAAGGACAAACAAAACATGATGAAGTAATATCACATTCTGCTGCTCAGGCATTAACCTCTTTATCAATAAAATATCAAAAACCCGTTTCTTTAGGAATTTCTGGTCCAGGAATGCAGGAAAGACACGCCTATGCTAGAATAAGACCTGTTGCTGAAAGAGCAGTAGAAGCTGTAGTGAAAATTTCAAATGAATTAAAGAGGATTGAAAAATGATTCAACTCAGTATACTCAAAATTATTGGATATGGTCCTTGGACTTTGACATTAGGCAGTGATAGAGAGCATGAATTACAGATGCTTCAGGCATCACTCTACAAAGAAGTACAAAAATTATTTTCTGAAAAAAACTGCCTAGTTTTTCTTAATCGAGCTGATGAATTTTTTGTAGTTTCTAATGGACTTGGTTTAGATGAGCATCTTGAAATCCAAAAAATTCTTGAAAAATCGTTTGATATTAGATTAGATATTTCAATTGGATTTGGAGACTCTCCTTTTGATGCAAATTTAAAAGCATATGATGGAAAGAAAAATAAAATTATTCTAAACCAAGAGCATAAAATTTTTGGATATGTAAACAATTCATCTGATTCAAAAGTCACAATAATGCATTTGGATGTAGATGATCTCTCTTCACGAAGAAAAAGTAATTCACCATATGAAATAACAACAATAATTTTTGGATTGTTTTACAAAATGTCACAATATTTTCTTGAAAAAAATTCTCTAACATTTTTTATGGGTGGAGATAATTTTATGGTAGTTGCAAGTGATGATGGGAAAAATTCTGTACAGGAATTCATTAACATGATAAAAAATAATGATGATATTTCTCTGAATTGTGGAATAGGAATTGGACACACTAGTAGAGAAGCCGTAAAATTCGCCACAAAATCACTTGATACTATACGTGAAATTCGAGATTCAGGAAAGGAAAAACCTGAAGTTTATGAATTATCATGTTGATAAAAAATATTAGCGTATTACAAGGATCAGAGTTAGATTTTATTCTAAGAACCAATGTAAAAATTGAACATAATAGTTTCAAAAAAATTCAATCAAAAATTCAACCAGATACAAACGAAGAATGTATCGATGGAGAAGGTCTATTATTAATTCCAGGTTTCATTAATGCACATACACATATTGGTGATTCTATTGGAAAAGATGTCACACTCAACAGTTCGGTGGATGAAAAAATTCATCCTGTGTTTGGAGTTAAATCAAAAATTCTAAAAAATACTTCACAAGAAAATTTATCAAATTTTATGAAAAATACATGCCATTCAATGCTTCGAAAAGGAATAACTACATTTGTAGATTTTCGCGAAGGTGGATTAGATGGAGTAATTTTACTCAAAAAAGCATTATCTGATGTACCAATTCACTCTATAATTCTAGGAAGACTGGATTTTTATCAAAAATCTCCCGAAATTAGAAAAAATCAGCCTTTACCAGCAGACAAACTTGCCGTTCTTGATGAACTTCTCAGACAATGTGATGGAATTGGTATTAGTGGAGCTAATGAGAATAGTACTTCAGTTTTAGTTCAATACTCAAAAACAACAAAACTTAGGGCTATTCATTCCTCAGAAACTGAACAAAGTGTTTCTAAATCAAAGAAAATCACGGGAAAATCTGAAACAATTCGAGCCTTATCCATGAAACCTCATTTTCTAGTTCATATGACATTTGCCTCAAAAAGCGATCTAACTAATACAGCAAAAAAAACTCAAGGGATAGTAATTTGTCCCAGAGCTAACTCTTCACTTGCAGAAGGAATTCCTGATATTGTAATGATGCAAAAAGCAGGATGTGTCTTAGCATTAGGCACAGATAACGTGATGATAAATTCTCCAGACATGTTTAGAGAAATGGATTTTCTTTGGAAAGCAACTATGGGAATTCATAAGAAAAGAATTGATCCAAAAGAAATTCTTAAAATGGCTACAGTAAATGGAGGCAAAGTTTTGAAAAAAGATATTGGAATTATTGAAAGAGGGAAAATTGCAGATTGCATATTTCTTGATAAACATACTATAGATTTAGAACCCATGCATAACCCGTATGCTGCTATTGTTCATAGAGCATCAGAATCTGCAATTAGAGCAGTCATGATAGGAGGAAAAATAGTACATGGTAAAATCTAGACCCCATGTAACTTTGAGTGCTGCAACATCTATTGATGGAAAAATTGCTACTGATACAGGAGATTCAAAACTATCATCAAAGCAAGATAGTGTTAGATTACACAAACTAAGATCTCAAGTAGATGCAATACTTGTAGGAAAAAATACTGTTTTAATTGATGATCCTATGCTAACTGTTCGCCACATTAAAGGTAAAAACCCAATTAGGATTATTTTAGATTCTAAAGGAAGTATATCTAAAAATTCAAAAATAATTCAAACAAGTAACAAAATACCAACAATTATAGCTGTATCACATCAAATTAGTAAATCAAATCTTGATAAACTCAAAAAATTCCCTATCGATATAATTGTTGCAGGAAATGATTCTATTAATATTAAATTATTATTAAAAAAACTTTCAGATAAAAAAATTAAATCAGTTTTAGTTGAAGGAGGTGGAATCATTAATTGGGAATTTATAAAATATGATCTTTTTGATGACTTGATTATTACTTTGTCCCCATTTCTAATTGGAGGAAAAAATGCTGTATCTCTAATTGAGGGAGATGGTTTTAAAAAAATCTCAAATTCACCTAATCTACGTCTTAAACATATCAAGAGGCTCAAAAACCACCTTGTGTTGAAATATTCAAAAGTGTAAGTTATTATAGTTTCTTTGAAATAAAATTACAAGAAATTGGCAGTAAAAAAGAAAGCTACAACAAAAAGAAAAACTACACCAAAAAAGAAGGCTGCACCAAAAAAGAAGGCTGCACCAAAAAAGAAGGCTACTAAATCAAAAACAAAAAAACCAGCATTTGGCGGATATGCAATCAGTTTTGCAGGTCGTAAAGAAACTGTAGAACAAGTATTTGGCAATAAACCAATTGCTCCAAGTGAAATGACCAAAAAGATTTGGGCATTTGTAAAATCAAAGAGCCTCTCTAATCGTTAAAATGATTTGTTAACGATTAATCGTTAACTAATTTCTATCTTTTAATTATTTTTTAAAATAAATAAGATATAGATATTGGATTTTCTCTAAAATAATTATGTCCACAGCATCATTACGACGAGATCATGATTTGATAGAAAAAGTGATCAAAGCAATGGAATCTACTATTGAATTATTAAATGATGGTAAGCAAATTCCAGAATCAATCTTGCTTCCTGTAATAGATTTTTCAAAAAACTTTACTGATGTTTGTCATCATACTAAAGAAGAAAAGTCATTGTTTCCTGCATTAGAAAAAGCTGGAATGCCTAGTAATATGGGTCCTATTGCAATGATGTTAATTGATCATCAGCGTTCACGAGAAATTGGAACTGCAATGGAGGAATCTGCTAAAGTATATCTTTCATCAGGAGATTCTACAAAACTAATCAGTGACATGCAAAAATATGTTGAACATGTAACAGAACACCTCTGGAAAGAAAATAATAGATTATTCATGATGGCAGAAGCACGTTTACAATATGTTTCCAAAAAAGTTGATGACGAACTAAATGAAATTGAAAAAACTCAACTTACTGATTTGGGAAAATCAAGAGATCATTATGAGAAATTGGCTGAAAACCTTTCACATGATTTGTCAGAACAGGGTAGTTAGATTTGTCTAGTAAATTTGGTCAAGTAATGGGAGTTAGAAAATATGTTAATGGTGATATTGAATTAGATTTTTACCATGATGATGAAATTATTGAATATCGATATTCCTCAGATCCGAGTAGATTGGGAAATTTCCCTAAAGAATTAGCTGAAACATTGGCTAATACACTGGCTACAGATATTTGTGTTGAAATTTTCTTTGGTGAAGATGGAAATCCAACTTATGTCGAATTAGAAGAATGTGAGGATGATGATGATGAGGATGATGATGAGGATGATGATGATGATGAGGATGATGATGATGATGAGGATGATGATGATGAGGATTAATCTGCCTAAACTTAACCCTTTTCTAATGTAAAATCTATTCTACGTAATGATGATGTGTTAGATTATCGTAAAATCTGACCGATTTTAAATTTACAAATTCAAGCATTCCGTATCTTGATAGTTCTCTTCCAAATCCACTATGTTTTATTCCGCCAAATGGAATTCTAGGATCTGAAATTACTACATTATTTACACTTACAATTCCTGAATCTATTCTTCTTGACATTTTATCTGCCTTAGCAAGATCTTTTGTCCATATACTGGCACCTAAACCAAATTCACTTTCATTAGCTAATTTGATTGCCTCACTCTCATTTTCAACTACTGTGATAGGCGCTACTGGTCCAAATGTTTCTTCTGTTGCAATCCTCATGTTAGGTTCAATGTTTTTAAGAATTGTTGGTTGATAGAAGAATCCTTTTCCATCAATCTCTGAACCTCCTAAAAGAATTTCGGCACCTTTTTGTTTTGCATCCTCTACAATTCCGGAAATTGTTTCTAAACCTTCTTTGTTTGAAATTGGTCCAATATCAGTTTCTATGGACATAGGATCTCCTACTTTGAGTTGAGATGCTTTTTTGATAAATAATTCAGTAAATTCCTCTGCAATGTTTTTTCCCACAAAAAATCTTTTTGAGGCTACGCAACTTTGACCACAATTGATGAATCTTCCTTTAACTGCACCTTCAGCTGCTTTTTCAATTATTGCATCATCTAATACTATGAAAGGATCACTTCCTCCTAATTCTAACACACATTTTTTCAAATTTTTTGCAGCCCTTTCTCCAACTTTTGCACCAGCGTTTGTACTTCCAGTAAAAGTAACAGCATTTACATCTGAATCAATTAGATTATTTGCAGATTCTACACTTCCTACTACTGTTTGGTATATTCCATCAGGCATTCCTGATTCAGTAAATGCTTTCTCAATTTCAATTCCTGATTGCATGGTTACTCTGGATGGTTTCATTACGATAACATTTCCTGCCATTAAACATGGAGCTGCAAAACGTAATGCTTGCCAATAGGGAAAATTCCAAGGCATTATAGAACCAATTACTCCTAGTGGTTCAAAAGTCAGAAAACTCTTTCTTGCATCTGAGCTTAAAACCTCATCAGATAGAAAACTATCTCCATGATCTGCATAAAATTCTAATGCCCATGCACATTTTTCAACTTCGCCAATTGATTCTTTGAGGGCTTTACCCATTTCCGATGTTGCAACTTTTGCAAGATCTGTTTTGTGTTTCTTTAAATATTCTACTAAGTTGTAAACATAACTCCTTCTTTTTTCATAGTCTTTTTTCCATTCAGGAAAAGCTCGTTTAGCTTTTCTAACTAGATCATGTACTTGGTTTTTATCCATTGGAGTGAAAGTCTTAATATTCTCACCTGTTGCTGGATTTACCGTAGTTATTTGGCTCAAGGATTTTTCAAAGAATTTCTCCTATTTAATCTCTAACTTATTTTTTGATATTTTTTGATAAGTTAGAAAGTGTTTTTGAATAGGAATCCATCATTGTATGAATGAATTCTTCATATGATTTCATGCCTGAAATTCTCATTTGAGAATACCATTTTAGATAATTATCATAATTTTCAATTTGTTTTATTGAAATACTACTAAGAAAGTCTGAATACTTTCCAAGACTTTTCAAAAAATTCGGATCAATATTCAATTTATCAAAAAACTCCTTTTCTGATAAAACACATGTACCAAAAATATCATCTATTGCACGAAGATATTCTTTGTACATGTCTGAATATATTTGAAAATGTGAGGGTATTTGAGATTCTAATTCATTGATAATTTTTGATGTATTTCCTTTCCAAACATTACAGATGGATATTGAATCATCTTCAGGCATACTCATAATACTCTGATTTTGTATTTATCATTATACGCATCTAATCAAAATGTCTGCTGCATATCTTTTTTTATCTCATCAATTTTCTTCGAATATGCTTTCTTAGATTTATCATTTTTCTTGAGATTCAAAACATTGCCACATGAAGGACATTTGAACATCCCATCAAGTGCACTCTCAAATGTTACTCTTGGGCAATCTTCATTTCCACAATGATAAAAGTCAGAAGCATTTTCATAATCTAATCTTTGCTGTAATCTTTCCTCGATTTTCTTTTTTTGGTTTTCAATGAAATGTTCAACCTCTTCTCTTCTAGTTCTCCATCTGTAGACAAACCATCCTTTTCTCTCATCTTTAACTCTGATTCCGGTAATTAGTGATTTTCCAAACAAATCATACAATACTTTTCTTACCATATTGATTCTAAGACCTGTAGAGCTTGCAATTTCCTCATCAGTTGCATCTTCGGCTTTGAGTAATGATCTTGCAACTTTGAGATACTCATCTCCTCCGATCATGGAGGCGATTCTAACAAAAGGATCTTCATATTTGTCTACCAACTCTAATGACTCCTGATTTTCTACTATTAATCCCTTGTTTCTTTTACTTGCACGTTTTTACCATTTTTCGTGGGTATGATCTTTCTTTTTGCATTTGGAAAGTCCTTCTCAAATTGTTTACCTTTTTGAATACGATCTAAGAGAATTGCCAAAGCACTAATCTCTGAATGAGGTTGACTTCCAACCCCCACATTGTAGTCTGCTAATTCATAAATCTCTCTTGGAACTTTTTCAGCCCCAACAACAATTAACAAATTCTCTTCTTTTTGGAGTTCCTTTTGAGCATTGTTGATATTTTGACCATACATTGAAAGGTGAACAACTTTGAAGCCTTCTTCCTTTTTCTTTTTAACAACTGATTTCCATTTGTCAATAAACTCTATTTCGAATTTTCCTCCCCAAGTTCCATTGATTTTTTCTATAGTATCCTTAATCTCTGGATTTATTTCACTCATGAAAATTCTTTCTGCACCAAATGCTCTTGAAACAAGTGCAACATGAGTTGTTACTCTATCATCTCTAACTAATCGCTGTCCGATTCTTACCACTTCAATAACCAAGTGTATCTTTAACTCCTAAAGCTGAATTTTTATTGAATTTGTATGAATTATGACTATCTGAAATATTTTTTATTAGTTTTTTCAACTCCTTTACATTTTTACCTGTTTTTGCTGAAACTGAAATCAGTTTTTTATTTTCAGATAAATTAAGTATTTCAATTTTTCGAATAACTTCATTTTGTTTTAACAAATCATTTTTGTTTAATACATAAACTATCTTATCTTTCTGAACACCCAATTCACTCAACGTTCGCATACAACTAGAAAATTTCTTTTTTAATTCAAATACAGAATCACTAATATCAATTACTAGAATAATGATGTCTGTGTATGTTAGTTCTTCTAATGTTGATTTGAATGCATCAATCATGTATGCAGGTAGTTTACTGATGAATCCAACTGTATCTGCAATTAAAAATGGTTCCTGTTCAATTGTTACTCTTCGTGTTGTAGTAGTTAGTGTTGTAAACAGTTCTTTACTTTGAGCTCTTGATTCACCTGTTACTTTATTAAACAATGTTGTTTTTCCTGCAGATGTATATCCTGCTAGAGAAATAGTTTTGAATCCCATTCTCTTTCTTCCTTGTCTATGAAGTTCTCGTTGTTTTCCTGCTTTTTCAAGTTTAGATCTTATTGTCTGCATTCTATGTTTGATATCATTATAGTACACATCTACCTCAAACTTTCCAATTCCCATAAAACCTGGTTGCTCTCCCATATTTGCTAGACGAACTTTCTCTTTTGCTCTAGCCATCTCATATCGCAATTGAGCTAATTTTACTTGTAATTTTGATTCAGCACTGGATGCTCTACTTTCAAAAATCTCAAGAATTAACCCTTCTCTGTCCAAAATCTCTCGATGTAATGCCGAGGCTAGATTATAATTTTGACTTGGCTTTAAAATTTCATCAAATATGATTACATCTGGTCTAAGTTTCTCTGATATTTCCTCTAGTCTCTCTAAAACTCCACCACTAATTCCATACTTTGGTTTTTGTAGGAAATCTTGTTGGATGATGTGAACTAATTCATATCCTGCAGCATCACATAGTCCCTTAGCCTCGTTTATCGAATCTTCCTTATCATATGTGATTAAAATTGCTGATTTCATTTCTTTTCAATCTTAACCTATATCTGATAATCATTCCGTTTTTTTCAATACTTTTTCAATATTCATATTCAATACAATTTCTGCTATATCACTAGCATATTCAGAAACTCTTCTAATATTCTCAGACATTCTTCTTATCCTATAAATTTCCTCATCATCTTTCAATGATTTTGAAGCATCCCTTACTTTTTTCTCATATTTGGCAATCTCAGCTGTTTTTTCAATAGTTTTTTCTGCTTGTACATAATCTTCTTTGAATAAAGCCAGACATGATTCATCCAATACTGATAAACAAAATTCATTCATATCTTGAAGCTTATCTAAAATCTCTTTTTTAACTGGTTTTTTAAACTCTAAAAGATCTTTTGCAATAAATGATGCGTGATCTCCTGCCCTCTCAATATTTTTTACAACCAGTCTGTATCCAAGACAATTTCTTGCATTTCTGAATCCCATCTCTTTTAGCATATGTTCATTTTGTATTGCTATCTTTAATTGACGAATAATGTAAAATCCAAATCTATCTACTTCATCATCTGTATTGATCACTTCTTGTGCCAATTCTAGATTATTTTCTTTAACAGCTAAAATTGCATCGCTAGACATTGATTTTGCCAAATGTATCATTCGCTTAAAGGCACCATCAACTGATAATTCTAATAGGTTTACAAGAACTTGAACTGTTATTCCTCCGCTAGAATCAGAAATAATTTCTGAACCCATTAGCATTCTTTTTACTGCTTCTTTTACAGTATTCCTTTGATTGGGACTTAATCTACCATTTTTTGGTTTAACATTAATTGTCTTAAATCCAAGAAAATACAACGAAATTAATTTTCTAATAATTGAGGAATCTTTTTCTTCTCCATCTATTTCAATTACTGCATCATCTTTTTTTTGAATGCGAGATTCAAATTTTGGAGGATATAGTTCTAAAGTTGATGACCCTTTTCTTACCATCCTGATTTGATCCCCTTGTTTTAGCCCTAACTCCATAATCCATTGTTTTGGAAGTGAAACTATGTAAGATGATTTCCCAGTAAATTGAATTTTCCTTGTTTCCTCTCTTTCTTCCATATTCTAAAGAGATTAAACCCATCTATATAGTTTAAAAGTTGTAATATGGTTTAACATTGAACTAATATTTAGAATAAAAAATATCATGGGTATGGAACAAATTCTTAAACTTCAGTATTCGCTTGATGCATTATTTGGAAATGGCGTTTCAAAGCATCTACCAAAAAATATTGAAATGACATTTTCACGAAAGACTGGAAGAATACGAACTGTTTTACATGATGGAAGAATATTGTGCACTTTGAGAATAGATGGTGGTTTAGCAATTAGCCCTTACTTTGCACAAATTTTACTAAAAAGTAAAGCATTCAAAGAAAATTGTGTTGAGATTAACCAGGATGCTGCACCTTTTGTAATGGAAGGCAAATCGGTATTTTGTAAGCATGTGATTTGGTGTGGAAATAAAGTAAGAATTTCTGCTGATACTCCAATATTGTTTAAAGACAGAGTCATTGCAGTTGGCAAAGCTGTCTTATCCCATGAGATGATATCTGATTTTAATAGAGGTGTGGCAATTAAGGTCAGAGATAGTTTAAAAAGTCCTAAAGGGGAAATAGAATCATGATGCGTGGAGGCGGAAATCGCGAAATGCGAAGGATGATGGATAAGATGGGTCTAGATATGAATGAATTATCAAATGTTCAAGAAGTTATAATTAAGACTGATAAAAAAGAGATCATTATCACAAAACCTGCAGTTACTGAAATGAAAGCAAAGGACAACTCAATTTTTACAGTAACTGCCAATAGCTATGAAGAAAGAGAATTAGAGGTTCCAATTTACTCTGAAGAGGATATTCAACTTGTTAGCCAACAAGCTGGAGTTGATGAAGAAAAGGCTAAAAATGCTTTAGAGGAAGCCAAGGGCGATCTTGCTAGAGCAATCTTACTTTTAACAACTGGATAATCTCAATCTTTTATTATTTTGTGCCTAAAAATCAACTAAAAATGAATGATTTAAGTATTGGATTTATCGAATTTGAGGTATAATGAGTAGTATGGCTGAATCCAAAGTTACCGGAATTATCAAATCCCTAAATGCCTTGGAAGATGATTTAGATTCTTTAAACAGCAAAGTTGGTGATATGAAAAAACAATTGAATCTAAAAGCTCAGAATGAAATTGATACATTATTAGAAAAGACTAGAGAAATGGCTACAAAGGAAGCTGAAGTAATAATTAACGCATCTAAAGAAAAAGCAACTTCTGAATCTTCAAGAATTTCACAAGAAGGAGAGGCTAAATTATCTGAAATCCAATCTACAATTGATGCCAATTTTGATGAAGCAGTGAAACATGTGGTGTCAACTGTTTTGAAGGCATAAACCTAAATTTCATATTTCATAAAATTGCTTATAGATCCCTTACTCAATACCCGTATTGGAATTGCTACTACATATGGTAAACCCTACTATAGATTTTCAACATACCTTAAGAAACTAGAATTGTCTTTTGATTCAATACTACCTGAGGATATCTCTGGTTATTCTGGACATCTAATTTTCACTACCAAGAAAGAATCCCCCAAAAAATGTAAAAAACTAATACTACATGAGGATATCTTTGAGCATCATTCAACTGTAATTAGAGGTATAATGATACAAAAACTAAATCTAGATTTTGAAGATGAAATTTTAATTTTAGGAATTGATCCGGGACAAAGAATTGGTTTATCTGTTTTTTATTATGGACAAGAAATTGAGAGCTCTTTTCATTTATCTGTGGAAGATCTTATTTTCCATATTATTCAAATTTTGAGTGGTCTAAGAGCAAAAAGAAAAATCATCAAAATTGGAAATGGAAATATGGAAATTGCCAAAAAAATAGTTTCAATGCTGAATCTAAATTTCTGTTCATCCTTTGAATTAGAATTTGTTGATGAAAGTAGAACTAGTTTAAAAATCAAAAATTTTAATCAACGTGGGAAACGTGATATGCTTTCTGCAAAATATATCTCTCAGCGAAATGGTTTTAGACATTCAATACTACCTCTATCAATTACTGGCTGAAAAATCAAAAATTTATTGAATTTTTTGATTAATTCATGAATACTTAATTTGTGTAGTGATGAAAGTATGATGATTTTTTCTAATTTTTTTATTTTTTATGCTATTTCATGAAATTTTTTCTTAAACAACTATATGTGTACATATTATTTTTTCAAAAATCAAGGTTTTGAAATAAGCTATACATATTTATGGCAGATTTCTTGGTTTTTTTTGCAACTAATTCTGTTGATCGTTACATAATAGATAATTATTACAACTTTTTAATTTTTTATTGTAATTATTATCGATCCATGCTTATATAGTTATGATTTCTATATTAAAATACCAAGATGACTTGTAAAGGAATTTGTGTTAGATATAAGGCTCAAAAGCCTGTTGGAACCGGAAGATATGCTTCAGGACAACGTCGATGCCAAATTTGTGAGATTTTCATCAAATGGGAAGGACTTTGGTGTCCATGTTGTGGATATAGACTAAGAACAAAACCACGTAATCTAAAATACAAAGCAAAATTACGTGCTAGAGTTGAGGCTGATTCTATTGAAGCTAAAGCAGTTGCTGATACCCAACCAGAAGAAATTGAAGTTGAAGTAAAAGCAAAAAGTAAATCAAAAGCAAAAACTGCAAAATCCAAAGTTGCAACAAAAACTAAAGAAAAAACTCCATGCAAACACTGTGAAAAACTATTTGTTTATCCAGATAAACATGAAAAGAACTGTAAAAAGAATCCTGAGGTTAAAGTTGCATCTTCTCATGCGAATGAATCAATAGCAATAAAAGCATAAGACTTGTTCATAGCTTATTGAACTCTCCAGATGGATTTTTCCAGAAAACGGTAAATTTGGAGAGCCGTAACTTCTTTTTACAAATTCAAAAATTTGAAAATGGATATTTTATTTCAATAACTGAAGGTTCTAAAAAAATTGGTTCAATTGTTGCTTCTTTAGCCACAGGACCCACCCCAATTACTACTACTGTTATTCCTGCAAGAACTGACTCTCTTTTCTTAAAACTCGTAGCTGAACGCATAAGTACTAGAATGCGAGGAATTGCTTTAGTTTCAGTATTCATTCAAAAAGAACTGGAAACAGATACTGCAAAAGCCTTAATGTCTGAAATTATGGAAATGATTGAAAATGAGTGATTTAAGAAATTATATTTCTCAAGTTAAAAAGATTCACGATCTCAAAACTGTAAAAACAAAGGTTTCGACCAAATATGAGATTGCTGGAATTACTGCTAAAGTTGATGGCTCATATGCTGTTTTATTTGAAAATATTAAAGAAAGTAATTTTCAATTAGTTGCCAATTTGGTTGGAACGAGAAAAAGATTTGCTTTGGTAGTTGGAGGAAATGAAAATAATATCCATGAAAAAATTATTGCGGCAATTAAAAAAGCTAAAAAACCAAAAATTATCACCTCGGGAAAATTCATGGAAAACAAGTCAAAAAATTTGCTTTCCATGCCTATTGTAACTCATTTTGAAAAAGAATCAGGTCCTTTTATCACATCTTCTGTAGCATATGCCAAAAATCCTGAAACTGGAAAACAAAACTCCTCATTTCATAGATTAATGCCAATTGATAAAACTCATTTTTCTATCCGAATGGTTGAAGGACGACATCTTCACAGGTGTTTTGTTGATGCTAAAGAACATGGGGAAGATCTCAAAATCGCAATTACTGTAGGTGTTCATCCAGCAATTTCTATTGCAGGTGCATATCAAGCTGAATGGGGAAAAGATGAGATTGATATTGCAAATTCACTTTTGGGTGGAAAACTAACTTTAACAAAACTTCCTTTTTCAGGATTGAATGTACCATCAGGTTCAGAATTTGTAATGGAAGGAAAAATTCTTCGCGATAAAACTCATCCTGAATGGATGGTTGAAATGCTTCAAACATATGATCATAAAAGATCTCAACCTGTTTTTGAACTTGAAAATATGTTCTTTAGAAATAATCCTATTTTTCATGATGTTCTTTCGGGATATTCTGAGCATAGATTACTTATGGGAATGCCAATTGAATCAAAGCTAAATGGTGAACTGAAAAAATCTTTTCCTCAAACACTACAAGTCTCTATGACTAATGGTGGATGTAATTGGCTACATGCAGTTGTTCAAATTAAAAAGCAAAATGATTCTGAACCTAAAAAAATAATCAAAAAAACATTTGAATCCCATCGTTCATTAAAACAAGTAACTGTAGTAGATGAAGATATTGATCCAAATAGTGCAGAATCAGTTGAATATGCAATGGCTACAAGATTTCAGGCTGACAAAGATCTAGTAATTCTTAAGAATGTACGTGGCTCAAGTCTTGATCCTTCAAGTGACCAAAAAAAATTACAAACTGCTAAAATGGGAATTGATGCAACGCGTTCTCTGTCTAAACGTCCAGAAGGTTTTGAATTGGCGAAAATCCCAAAAATTGATAAAATTAACCTAAAAAAATATCTCAAATAAACAAATCAACTGATTAAATTAAATTGGATGAACAAAAAATCATTTTGAATTAAAATATGTCCCCAGAAGAAACCCAAATCCGTGAAAAAAGTCCTTCAGAATCTCATGCAGAAGTAATTGTTAGGATGTTCCCTTCTGATGCAAATCCTGCAGGAAATGTGTTTGGTGGTGAAATTTTAAAGCATATTGATATGGTTGCAGGAATTGTAGCTCAACGACATTCTCAATCAAATGCAGTAACTGTTTCTATGGATAGTGTTAATTTCCTAAAACCTGTATTTGTTGGAAATGTTTTAACATTGAATGCAAGAATTAACTATGTTCATAATTCCTCAATGGAAATTGAAGTTCGTGCAGAAGCTGAAGATATTGTAACTGGGATAAGAACACTTACTGGAACTGCATTTGTAACATTTGTGGCCCTTGACAAAAATGGAAAACCAACACATGCACCAAAATTGGCCCTCAAAACAGATGAAGACAGAACAAAATTTGAGGAAGGCAAACTTCGAATGGAAAAACGTCTAAGAAACCGTCAAAAATAAACTTCGATTTTCTATAGATCCATTTAAGAATAGCATAAACTATCAATAGTTATTGTCTGAACAAGATAAAAATAATGAATGGGATTCTTTGTGGCAAGAATATACAAAGTCACTTGAAAACTGGAAAACCGTTTATGAACAAATACAAAAAGCAAGTAGTGACATGCAAGAAAAATTCAACCAAGTATGGGATAAGGCTACAGTTGAATCTAGTACTGAAACCATGAAATTATTTACTGAAAACTGGCAAAAATCAATGGCTGAAGCCGGAATGAATTCCTTCAAAGAATTTACTGAAAACTGGCAAAAAGTCGTTAGTGATTCCAATGCTTCATCTTTCAAGCAATTTACTGAAAACTGGCAAAAAACCCTCAGTTCATCTGGATTAGAACAAATGAATGCATATGGTGAAATGATGAAAAAATTCGCTGAAACTTGGAGTTCAATGTGGCCAAAATCTTAATTCGCTGAATCGAGACAAAAGTTACTCTTTTTTTGTAGTTGTACTGCTATAGAAATAATGACTGCTATTGGAGTTACAATGTACTTATTTTATCTTGGTGAATCTACCTTGGCATTAATCTCAATGGTGGTTTTTGGTAAACTGATTGTTTTTCACTTTGTAATGGATTACTTTGATAAACAAAATCTAAAAAAAATTGTAAAATCTTCAAAACTTTGAATATTTCTTGATTACCAATTTCTGAATTTACTATAATTATTTCTATTTTTTATACACGAAATTATGAATTTTATAAAATTATCATTTTTAGAATAAATAAATGGCATAAAGAAAATAAAAAGAAAAATCAATCATACTAGTTTTTCTGTATGATTGGATTAATCCAGGATTGAATTGTATTTTTATTCAATTCAGCAAATGCGTTTATGTTATCATTGAATGCTTTGAAATTTTGTACGGTTGCATCAATTGTTGTTTTTACAAATTGATTGTTTGTTGTAGTTGCTTGAACAATTTGCTTGTTAGTATCTATAATTGCAGTTTTTGCAGCTTCTGGAATATCAGTTGTAATTCCAGCTTTTTTTGCAAATTCTTGTTGAACAGATACAGATGCATTGATTGTTTTCTCACAAGTTTTCATACATTCTTCTTGCAATTGTGTCATAGCTTGAAAATACTGTGGGGTTATTTTTGAAATATTTTCAAAGTATTTTTGCACATTTTGCTTGTACATTGAATATACATTGTTTGATTGAGTTTGTGTACTCATACCATTCAATTCTCATACCAGTATATATACTATTGGTAATGATTGGTAATAATTGGTAATGATTGGTTTAGAGATAAACCTCTAGATTAGACCTATGTTTGCACTTTCAAAAGAATAAAACACAATTAATTTAGAATTTTGTAATGGAATCTACTCAAAATGAGTGCTATGTTGAATTATCAAGTTTTGACGATTTAGCAAGATATGCTTGTGCATTTCGGGAATATCCTAGAAGAGTATACTCTCAAGATCTAAATGGATTGAAAATTATTTCAAGCAGTTTTGCCCTTGCAAATACTTTGTTGATTTTTTATACCCCTGTGCCAAAAATTGGTAGTTATGTTTCATATCAAGTAAAAGGTGATAAAGAAATTTGTGATATTGTGGAATCTACAAAAAATATCTCTCACTATGCCCCAATTGTTCATATGAAATCAGAAATTTCACCTCTTCCAGTAAAATCCAAAAAACTCTCAGATCAGTTTCATCCGATTCAAGTAAAAGATTTAGGAAGTTTAGCCCGATTAACATATGATCCAGAATTTCCTGATGAATCTAATCTTACACTATATACACTCCAACAAAATGAATCTTGGGTTATTGGATATATCACATCATTGGATATGGAACAAGTATTCTATAATTTTAATTATGTCAAATTAGATTCTGAGCCTTCAAAACATTTTCTAAAATATCAAGGAAATCAAAAAAAATCTCCAGAGTTTTCTAATACTATTGAACATGGGTTCTCGTATTTTCCAATAATTAAAATCAAAACTACACCATCAATTTTTGGATTTTAAACATTTTCATTATTTCCATATTGTTAATTCTTTAATTTTCCCCCTTGATTCATCAACTAATCGTTTCATTACAGAAATGTAAATTTCAGATGCATATGCAATTTCAATGTCAATATCATCCCCAATATCTAAAAATGCTGATGCAATTACTTGATTTTGGCCAACTTTAGGCTCATTTTTTTCATTTCTTTTATGATTGATTATTTCTAAAAATATTGGTAATTGCCTTTTTATTTCAATATCTAACTCTTCTTTCATTCGCAGTTTTTCATTACTTAGATTAACTTTGATCTGTTGATTAATGTCATCTTTGTAGCGGTCTGATGCTCTAATCATTATTTTAATTTCAGGAATTTTTTTTGATTTACTCTTAAATTCACATATTTTTTTCATAAAGTTTGGATATGGACTTTCATGTTCTTGATTAAATTTTTGTGAAAACCATTCTGAGAATTTTATTGCATTTTCATCATTTTTCATTATAGCTTTTTCATAAAATTTTTTTTTTGTAATTTTTCCAACAATAAATAACCCAAAATCCCTATCAGCTTCTTTGAAAATATCATCATAAGTATTCATTACTGAATCGAGGAATTCATTAAAAAAATGATTTACATAAAATGGATCAGGATCATATTTTTTAATTTGTTTTAGAAAAATTTCACAATTTTTTATTTTTTCTTCAATATTCATTGATCTTTGCCAGATTCAAGGTTTAGATATTTTGATTGAGCTTTCAAACTTGTTGCTAATTCTTTGAAAATCTCATTTACGCTAACATCTACCAAATTTATGGTGGCATTTTCCTTAACAATCTGTTTTTCAAATTTTTCTTTAATTGCAAAAGATACTGACGACCAGTGTAAAACCCCTTTTAATTGCTCTTCGGCTGTGACATTTGTAGTAGGAAAATTTGCTGGTGAAAATACAATCCCATTTGTCCATTGCATTGTAGGTATTCCTCCACCTGAAGATCTTGTGCTAAATGCTATCTGTTTTACCCAATCATCAAATTGGTATTCGATTACTTCATGAATTATCAATTTTTTCCAAGGTTCTATTGATATTTCCATTTGATTACTTACGATATCTACCAATTATAATCTTATTTCCATCTATTTTATTTTTTCAAAATCCCATTGACAAATAATTAGATCAAAATTTTCTTAATTCTAATTGCTTATTTACTAGACATCAATCATTATTTTTTATAATGGATAAATGGGCTGACTATTTAATTTCTGAAGTCAGTTATGATTCTGAGCATTTGATCAATGTTGCACTACGGCATCAAGAAACAAAACAAGGCATTACAAAAGGAAAACCTGTAGATCGTCTAACAATTGCATCTGATATTAAAAATGGTTTAGTCTACATCACAATTTACAGTGGAAAAAATTCTTGGAAAAAAGGGCATAAAATTGAAACATTTTCAATTAAAGGTACTCCGTATCTCAGAATTGATGGAAATAAAGTAAAACTAGATTACCTTGGTGACATACAAGAATTCCCAATTCCTAAATCTGAATTAACCGAAAAATTAGAATCACCACCAGAACCCGTCACTGAACCAGAACCACCTTCCAGTCCTAGAGGCTCATTGCCAAAAGATTCAACTGAAGAGCTTCCTCAAGAACTTGATCTTGCACCAGAACCCGTCACTGAACCAGAAGAGGAAGATGCAACTCCTGAACAACTAGCTAGATTAGAACAATTAGAAAAACAAATTGAGAAATTAGAATCACCACCAGAACCCGTCACTGAACCAGAACCACCTTCCAGTCCTAGAGGCTCATTGCCAAAAGATTCAACTGAAGAGCTTCCTCAAGAACTTGATCTTGCACCAGAACCCGTCACTGAACCAGAAGAGGAAGAAGCAACTCCTGAACAATTATCTCAATTAAATGAATTACAACAACAAATTGATGACTTGGAAAATATCTTATCTGCCAATTCTATATCTACATCTGAACCAGAAGAGGAAGAAGCAACTCCTGAACAATTATCTCAATTAAATGAATTACAACAACAAATTGATGAGTTAGAAAAAATCTTATCATCCAAACTAAATCCCACTAAGGAACCCTCTACCAAATCAACTTCTAAGGCTAAAAAATCCTCAAAATCAACAGATAAAAAAATTGAACAAAAAATTATCAAAACATTACAAAAACAAAATCAAAAACTTGATGAGATTGAGAATAAACTCCATAAATCAACTACTGAAAAAACTACAGACTCCAGTCCACTTGATGCATATTGTGTAAAATGTAAATCTAAAAGAATCATTGAGAATCCTAAAGATACAACTATGAAAAATGGTAGGCCAGCAATACGTGGAATATGTTCAGTTTGTAAATGTAAAGTATTTAGAATTATTAAAAAGAAAAAATAATTTAATTACATCTGACCTGATTGCCATGCTTGATTGAATCTTTTGATAGCTTCCTGATATGCTGTAATTGAATCATCTCCTGATGTTGAAAGAAATTTTTCCCATTGCTCATTAAATTTCTTAATTGATTCAATATTGGTCTCTTTGAAAATACCTTCAATCATCTTTGTTTGTTGTTTGATATATTGAGGGCCGATTTCTTCCCAAGTAGTCTCCCAACTCGAGCTTACTTTTTTTAATAATTCTGCATCCGATTCTAATGCTTTTTGACATGCATCATGATACGTCATCAAAGTTTCATTGGTAGCTTTTTGCCACTGTGCTAGGGATTCTTTCCATCCATTTAATGCAGAATTATATTCCTTCCATGCTTTCTCAAATTCTGGCTTTTTTGATGATGTACTTTTAACTTGTTTTTTTGGCTTGGTTGCTGCTTTTTTAACTGGTTTCTTTTTAGCAGTTACCTTCTTTCGTGCCGCCATATCTTAGTTAAAAAATAGTAGATGTTAAATCTTTCAAAAATTCCTGGATTTTAAAAATTGTTAAATATTTTGTTAAAACTTTGAGGCCTTGGAAAATTTTGGCATGTGTTTTTTATCTTTATTTTTAAATAATCGTAAGTGTTCTTTGCAAAGATTCCTTGTTTCTCTAAAACTTATACTAACTGTCTCAATTGCTTTTAATTTGCATTCTGAAATACTACATTTCAATAAGTTGGATTATTCTCAATTAGTAATAAAACTTTGAAATTACATAATTACCAATGGTAACTTTTTATCAATGCAATATCTCAAAAAAATATGAATGATGATGAAAAAGGAAAACGATTTTTAGAATTAATTGATAAACAAAATAATCTTCAATGGAGCACTATTGCAAAATTATCTTCATTAATTAAATCAAAATGGAATTCAACTGAACTCCAAAATGAACTTGAAGAATTAGTGGAAGAACATTCTAAGATTACTAAAGAACTTAACAGTCTTGATGAAAATAGCAGTATTTTATAACGCTGAATCTACCATTAATGCAATAAACAATACTGCCAAATAGGGACTTGAAAATTTAAACAATGTCCATGAAGCCTTTTCCATAGGTTTGGCAATAACCCATATTGATAAGCCAATCATTAATGCACCAGATGCAATTGCAGTCCATAGATATACACTACCAACCATTGCATCCCCACTTTCTGTACTAATAAAAAATGGCGCAATTGAAAATAATACCATGACAACAGTAGAACCTGCAATAGCTCTTGCTGATGTTTTTTCAGATTGTACTGCTGTAAGCATTGGGACATTTACTTTGTTATAATCATCTTTGAAATGTAATGTCAAAGCCCATATGTGCATTGGAATCCAAATGAATACTAATCCTGCCATTGCAAGACCCATTGTCCATAAATCTGACATACTGACAGCTACCCATCCAATCATTGGAGGTGATCCCCCACATAGACCTCCTAAAATTATGTTGGTTCTAGAATTTCTTTTCAAGGCATATGAATAAACTAGAATATTATTTACTAATCCAAATGCAATGAATCCAGTTGCCCATAATCCTTGTTCAAATGTTGTAGTAAAAGAAATACCAAATGCTAAAACTAGTGATATTCCTGCTAATGCCAGTCCAAAATTCCTTGCTTTTTCTGCAGGGTAGATTCTTTTTGATGGAAGAGGTCTACCTTTTGTTCTTTCCATAATGGCATCAATATCTCTATCATGATAGTTAGTCAATGTATTTGCAGCAGCTGAACCTGCAGCAACTGAAAATAGCATAAGTAGCCATGTTGCTGGAGAAATCTCAATATCATAAATGTTAGATGCTGTTAACGCTGCGCCAAATGCAGTAAATACAAGAAGATACCAAATCTTTGGTTTTGTTAATTCATAATAAACTGCAACTCGGGATTCGGACTTTTGTTTTTGCAATATTAGTCACTACCCTTTGATGGCATATATGGCATTGCTTTCATTCGTGATTTCATCTCAATAAATGATTCTGAAGACTGAATTCCTTCAATTCTACCAATACGTTCTGATACCATCTTGTGCATCTGATCCAATGATTTTGAATACATGGTTACCAAAATATCAAATCTTCCCGTGACTTCTGCCACTTCTCTTACTCCATCAATTTTGAATAATTCTTCAATTATATGATCTCGTTTTTTTGTATCCATATTAATTCCAGTTAATGCTTTAACATTATACCCAAGTTCTGCATCATTAACATCAATTGTAAATCGTTCGATTAATTTTCTTTTTACTAACCTTTTGATTCTTGAATATACGACTGATGAATTAACATTAATTTTCTTTGATAATCGAGGTACTGAAATTGATGCATCATTAGATAATTCTGATAAAATTTGTAAATCTAAATCGTCTACTTTTACCGTCTAAAACACCTGAGTCGATCTAGATTTCAGGTTCTTATAAAGTTATTATTGTAAAAATTACAAAAAATTATCTAAATCTTGCCTTTTTTGTATAACATTTCTGCAAGTAATACTGCACCTTTTGCTGAACCCATTTTTTTGTTGTGAGAAAATAGCATGTATTTGAGACCATTATCAAACAGTTCTTCTTTTTCAACTCTACCTATTGTTGTAGTCATTCCATCACCAACAGTTCTTTCCATTCTAGGTTGGGGTCTTGTTGGATCTTCGTGGAATGCATAGAAATCTTTTGGAGCAGAAGGTAGACCTAATACCGAGATATCTTTGTTACATTGATTGTAAGTCTCTTTTGCCTTTGCCGGATCAATTTCCTTTGTAGTTTCAACAAAAACTGATTCAGTATGTCCATCTATTACGGGAACTCTAGTACAAGTACAACTTATTCTAATGTCTGCCTCTTCTATTTTTCCATCAATTAGCTTTCCTAGAATTTTCCTTGTTTCCAGTCTTACCTTACCTTCCTCTTTTGGAATGTATGGAAGAATGTTATCTGTAATTCCCATTGCAGATACACCTGATTTCCCACCACCTGAAATGGCCTGCATCGATGTCATCATGACTTTCTTTGCACCATATTTTTCAAGTAATGGTTTTAGTGTAATTGCCAAACCTGTTGTTGTACAGTTTGGAAGAGGTGCTACCCAACCTTTCCAGTTTCTATTCTTTTTTTGAACTTCAAGTAATTCTGTTTGTTCATCGTTTATTCCTGGAATTAGTATTGGAACATCATTCTCATATCTATATGCTGAACTAGTTGAGATTACGGGTAAATCAGCTGCCATTTTAGTCTCAATATCTCTAGCAGCTAGTGACTCAACTGCAGAAAAAACCAAATCTAGTTGTGAGACATCTAACTCATCAATTGATTTTACTGTCATTTCTTTGATATATTCTGGGATTTCTCCTCCAACATCCCATGCAACAATTCCATTTGCATCCTTTATCGCATCCAAGTATTTCTTACCTGCAGAGCGCTCAGATGCTGCAATTTGAGTCACCTCAAACCATGGATGGTTATTCAATGATTGTACAAATTCTTGGCCAACTGCTCCTGTTACTCCAATAATTGCAACTCGTTTTTTAACCATAATGTGACTATTGTCTTCTTTCAATTAATAATCGTTTTCTGAATTACCACAACATACTAAATCGGCTAATTCTATTTGGAACTGTGAAAATAAGAACAAAATCTTCCATAATTAGACATATTCCTGTGATCCATGGAGGCAGAAATCCTTTAAAAAACCCTGATCCACAAATATTGGATTTTAGTTCAAATATCAATCCCTTGGGAATTCCTAATTCTGTAAAAAAAATACTGAAAAAAAATTTTGATACAATTGAAAATTATCCTGATTTAGGCTCATCTGAATTAATTTCTAGTATAAAAAAATACACAGGTTTGGATAAATCCAATTTACTGGTCGGTAATGGCGCAATTGAAATAATCTATAATTTTTGTTTTGCATTTTTATCATCAAAAAAAACTTTGATATCCATACCCACTTTCCAAGAATATGAAACAGCTGCAAAATTAAATAATGCTAAATTATCATATTTTAAAACACTAAATTTATCTGAAAATATTGATTCATTTATTTCACAAATTCCAAAAAATGGCTGTGTCTTTATTTGTAATCCAAATAACCCAACAGGAAAACTCTTATCAAAAAAATATTTACTTAAAATAATCAATAGGGCAAAAAAACTTTCTTCTATCGTATTTGTTGATGAATGTTTCATTGAACTTGTTCCTGAATCAAATGAATCGGTTATTTCGTATGTCAAAAAACATGACAATCTTTTTGTTTTACGCTCTTTGACTAAATCATTTGGTTTCCCAGGATTAAGAGTTGGATATGCTGCAGGTTCAAAACAAATGATTGAAATATTAAAGAAAATAAAAATTCCTTGGAGTGTTAATTCATTAGCACAAGATGCAGCAAAAATCTCACTTCAAAATAAATCCCACTTAACACAATCAAAATTAATTATTAAAAAGGAACTCAAATACTTAAAAAATAAAATAAATAAATTAAATGGTTTTCAATGTCATGATTCATCTACAAATTTTATTTTAATCAAAACAACTCATGATTCTACAGAAATACAAAAAAAATTACTTAAAAACAAAATTCTAATTCGTGATTGTAAAAATTTTAGAGGATTAAACAATCACTATTTTCGTATTGCTGTAAAATCTCATAAGGATAACCTAAAACTAGTAAAAGCTTTGGAGAGTATTGTATGAAATCATTAATGATTCAAGGAACATCTTCAGGTGCTGGAAAAACAACACTAGTTGCAGCGCTTTGTAGAATTTTCTCAGACAAAGGAATCACTGTTGCACCATTCAAATCTCAAAATATGTCAAACTTTGCATATATCACGCCTACATTTGAAATTTCTCGTGCTCAAGCTATTCAAGCAATTGCTGCTAGATGTGAAATCGCTCCAACATTGAATCCTATTCTGCTAAAGCCTTTGGGAAATTACAATAGTCTTGTATATCTAAATGGCAAACGCTACAAAAAAATGCATGCCAAAGATTATTATGAAAAATTTGTAAATACTGAAGGAATTAAAATCGCAACAAAATCCTTGAAAACTTTGCAGAAAAAATTTGATTTGGTTATTATTGAAGGAGCAGGATCACCAGCTGAAATTAATTTACAAAAATTTGATATTGCAAATATGAGAATTGCAAAAAAAGCAGATGCTTCAGTATTACTTGTTTCTGATATTGACAAAGGCGGTTCTTTTGCAAGTCTTGTGGGTACGATGTCTCTAATAGATAAAAAATATCAACATCTTGTAAAAGGTTTCATATTAAACAAATTTAGAGGTGACATAAACGTACTAAAACCGGGATTTAAAAAACTCAAAAGCATCACCAAGATTCCGGTTGTAGGAACTATTCCATTAATAAATTTGGATTTACCTGAAGAAGACTCTCTTAATGCAAAACCCAAAAATATTGCATGGACTAGGAAAAATCTCTCAAAAATTGATATTGAATTAGATAGATTGGCAAAAATTGTCAAATCAAACATGGATATCAAATCAATTGAGATGATGTTACAATGATTGTTGAATCTGTTTCCATCATAAGCATTGCAATTTTTATTGATTTATTATTTGGAGATCCCAAAAGCAAATATCATCCCACTGCTTGGATTGGAAAATTAATTGCAATTCTGACCCCAGTTGCAAAAAATCAAAATGCTATGTTTGAAAAAGCTGGAGGTATTTTGATAATCACTATTACATCCATTATTGTAATTTCATTACTTTTTGCTTTGAATGTTGGAATATCTATGATCACATTTGATGCTATTTCTATAGTTGTGTCTGTGATTGTAAGTGGATTATTACTAAAAACAACAATTGCTATTAGAGGAATGGAAAAACATGCAACTAGTGTTCTTGAATCACTTGATGAAGATAATCTAGCCAAGGCAAGAGCAAATCTATCTATGATTGTTAAGAGGAATACTAAGAATTTAGATAAAAATCATGTACTTTCGGGCGTACTTGAGAGTATTAGTGAAAATACTGTTGATGGAATTACTGGTCCATTATTCTATTTTTCAATTTTTGGCTTACCTGGAGCATTTGTGTATAGAGTTATCAACACTGCAGATTCAATGATTGGATACAAGACGCAACTCTTCAAAAATATTGGATGGTTTGCTGCAACTTGTGACACCATTTTAAATTACATTCCATCTCGTCTAACTGGATTAGTTATGATCATTTCAGCTGCCATACTTCAAAATAATTGGAAGGAATCATACAAAATAATGATTCGTGATGGTAAAAAAACTGAAAGCCCTAATGCTGGATATCCAATGGCAGCACTTGCAGGAGCTTTGGAAACAAAATTTGAAAAGATAAATCATTACAAGTTGGGTGATGGAGAAATTATACTAACAAAAGAGCATGTGTACTCTGCACTAAATATGATGAAACTTACTTCGATTCTTTTCTTTGGAATTGTCACAATTCCAATTATTACTATCTCATCATTAATTGGATGGTGGATTCATGCTTAAAGAGATTGGATCTGTTTTTTCCTTCTTGACAATATTTCCTGCTTCAAATGCAACATTAGAAAATATTGCAAAATTCATGTATCTTTTCCCTATTGTTGGAATTGCTATTGGTCTTTTAGTTGGTTCCATAGGCTTTGGTCTGTCCTTCTTTTTAGATCCATTACTTGTTAGCTTGCTAGTGGTATCATCAATTGCTATTGTAACTGGAATTCATCATGCAGACGGATTAGCTGATTTTGCTGATGGGTTGATGGTCAAAGGTAGTAAAGACAAAAAACTCAAAGCAATGAAAGATCTTTCTACAGGTTCTGCTGGAATTGTTGGTATTGTATTATACCTAATTGGTTTGATAGTTACAATTTCTCTTACTACTGGATTTGATCTGTTTAAAGCTATTTTGATAAGTGAAATTTTAGCAAAATTCTCAATGGTATTGATGGCAAGTCTGGGAAATTCAGCATCATTAGGATCAAATTCATCTTTTGTCCAAATAATGAAAGATAAGAAAAAACTTGCTGCTGCATTCATAATTATGCTTATTCCTGTGATTGCTATTGGAGAAACTACTGGATTAGTAATGCTTGGAGTAACAGTAACTTTAACTATTTTTCTTTTAGCAATTTCTACTCGTAGTTTTGGAGGAATTACCGGTGATGTACTTGGTGCAACAAATGAACTTACAAGATTGGCTTCATTGATGGTGTTTGTATCTATATGATTGGTATTGTAATGGCTGGTGGCAAGGGTACTCGTATGAATTTAGATGGCGAGAAACTTTTACTCAAATACAAAAAGCCTATCATCTTACATGTAGTTGATTCATTAAAAAATTCAAATTTATTTTCAAAAATTTTAGCCATCACTAGTATTAATTCACCTAAAACAAAAAAATTACTAGAAGAAAATAATATTGAAATTTTTGACACTCCTGGAATTGGATATGTTGAAGATCTAAATTTAGTTCTAAAATCCTTAGATGATAAAGTTTTGATTACTTCTGGTGATTTGCCGTTACTGGATGATGTAATTATTCAAAAAATTGTAAATCAATTCAAGTCTGATAAAACATGGACTAGCATTCTTGTAACTAGAAAATTTTTATCTTCACTTGGACTTGAATCTGATTACCCACTAAATTTTGATAATCAAGTATGCTATTACACTGGAATCTCTTTAGTAAATTCCAATAAAATTTCATCACTAGATGATATGAAAGAAGATTATGTCATTATAGATGATAAAAGAATTGCATTTAATCTAAATTCAAAACAGGATTATGATTTACTCAGCACTGCCTGAGACTTTGCCATTTATTTTAGCTTTAGAACCTGTTGCTTCTGCTAAAGCATTTCCACAGGAATTACATGCAACTTGAGTTGATGCGTGCGAATAAACTACCTGTAATTCACCACATTCATCACAGTTGACTTTTTGGAATTTACTTGATGGTTTTGGAATTTCAATATGATCTTTCTTCATGCTGCCACCAACTCAAATTTCTTAATTCTAACACCCACTTTATTGTATTTCTTTTTACAAACAGTACATGTCATAATAGGAGTAACTTTCTTTGTAACTTTAGCTGGTTTTGCTAATTTTGGAAATTTCTGTCCGCCATATCCCTTTTTACGCTCTGCGTGTCGGCGTTCACCTCTAGCAGAACCGCGTCTTTTTCCAGCCTTGTAAATGGAGACCTTTTGTTCAGTATGTGTTTTACATTTTGCGCAATACTTTCTGATCACCTTAGGGATGTTCATATCAAAAAAACCTCTTCAACCGTAATTTAAGCATTGAATCTATAATAGGCGCAAAATCCAATTAACAACTGTGACTTCGAGCCTAGCAACTTCGATCTCCTCATTGAATTCAGTGGCAATGGGTGACAAAAAAGCCGATCTCATTTTAATAAATTGTAATTTACTTTCAGTGTATACCAGAGAAACTCTTCCAAAAACTCAGATTGCAATAATTCATGATAGAATTGCATATGTTGGTCCCGATGCTTCTCACACTCAAGGTCCAAAAACAACTGTGATAGATGTAAAAAATAGATATGTTTCTCCAGGATTTGCAGATCCTCATTTACATATTGATCAATTTGTATTGCCTTCTGAATTTGTAAAACAGACACTTCTTTGTGGTGTCACTTCTTTATTTTCTGATCCAATTGATATTGTTAGTGTTGCAGGGTACAAAGGTTTTCAAGAATTTCTTAAACTTGGAGAAGATCTACCGGTAAGAATTTTTCAAGTTGTACCAGGGGGTTTACCTGTTGATGCAAAATTTAGTAACAGTAACTCACTTACATTATCACAGGAAAAATCTGCAATAAAACATCCGCATGTTCTTGGTTTGGGCGAAGTTTTTTCATGGACCAAAGTAACTCTTCGTGAACCCAAAACAATGAAATCTATTTCATCTATGCTAGAGCTCGATTGCATAATAAATGGTCACACAGCTGGTGCAAGTGAAAAAAAACTTAATGCATACGTCTCTTCTGGTATACTCTCATGTCATGAACCAATCAATTTTGATCAAGTATTAGAAAGATTACGTCTTGGAATGTGGATTATGATAAGAGAGGGTTCTATAAGACGAGATCTGAAGGAAATAATTCCACATGTTTTGTCTCATGGAACCTATCTCAATCGTTTAATGTTCTGCTCTGATGGTCTTGATCCACTTGATATTAAAAAATTCGGTCATATTGATCATTGTGTTAGAGAATCTATCAAACTTGGCCTCAAACCAATTGATGCAATTACAATGGCATCAAAAAATAATTTTGATTATTACAACATGGGCAAAGATCTGGGTGGAATAGCACCTGGGAAATTAGCCGATATTCTAATCTTTGATGATCTAAAATCAATAAAGCCAAACAAAGTCTTTGTGGGAGGAAAATTAGTAGTAGATAATGGAAAGATTGTAATTCCTATCAAGAAAAAAGCAATATCTCCGTGGTTCAAAAAAACTATTAAACTAAAAAAATTCTCAAAAAATGATTTTGCTATAAAATCAAAAAAGCAAGATGTACTTGCAAATACTATTTCTATGCAAACAGAAATCATTACCAAATTAGGTTCTGCCGAACTTCATTCTAAGGAAGGTCAAATTTCTGCATCTTTAGATTCTGATATATGGAAAGTTGCAGCCTTTGATCGAATCCATGGTACAAATCAGCACTCTATTGGATTTCTTGAAAATTTTGGAGCTGATATAGGTGCATTTGCTTCTACTTGGAGTTTTCATGAAAATGATATGATTGTAATTGGTTCTGATGATTCTGACATGGCTTTTGCTTCAAATCATATCATAAAGAATCAAGGTGGACTAGTTGTAGTAAAATCAGGCAAAATTCTGGCATCTTTACCATTACAATTTGCAGGAATTGTTTCTACAGATTCATTTGAAAAAGTTTCATCAAATTTTGAAAAAATCAATAACGCTATTGTTGATTTAGGGTGTAAATTCTCTAGACCTCACCTGATTCCGTTATTCTTGCCCTTCTTGGCTTTACCTTCAGTTAGAATTCTCTCGGGAGGAATTGTTGATGTGAAAAAACGAAGTTACATTCAGCCGATCAACTAAGTAATGTTAAAAAGGGGGATTCAGGGGATTGAAGCTGAATCTAAATGGCATCAATTCAACAAGGACCAAATGGACCTGTTTTAGTTCTCAAAGAAAGTGCACTACAGCAAAAAGGTAAAGACGCACAGCAGAATAACATTGCAGCAGCAAAATTAGTTGCAGAATTAGTAAAAAGCAGCCTTGGACCCAGAGGCCTTGATAAAATGTTAGTTGATTCCTTAGGTGATGTTACTATTACAAATGATGGGGCAACCATCCTTAAAGAAATTGATGTTCAACATCCAGCAGCAAAAATGATTGTTGAAATTTCTAAAACTGTTGATAATGAGGTTGGAGATGGTACAACATCTTCAGTAGTTTTTGGAGGTGCACTACTGGCACGCGCAGAAGATCTCCTCAAAAAAGATGTTCATTCATCAACCATTGTAGATGGTTTTCAAGCAGCCGCTGATAAAACTCTTGAAATTTACTCTCAATTAGCAAAAAAAGTTCTACCTGATGATAGAGAATCTCTTATGAAAATTGCAACAACTAGTATGCAATCAAAATTAATCTCTGAAGACAGCGGTATTCTATCAAAAATCGTAGTAGACGCAATTCTCAGCATTGCTACTAAGAAAGGGGATGTTTATTCTGTCGATCTTGAAAATATTAAGGTTGAAAAGAAATCAGGTGGTTCTATTCAGGATACACAAATTGTCAAAGGAATTGTTTTAGACAAAGAAATTGTTCATAGTGGAATGCCTACAAAAATCGAAAATGCACATATTGCATTAATTAATTCTGCATTAGAAATTGAAAAAACTGAAATGAGTTCTGAGATTAGAATTACAGACCCAACTCAAATGCAGATGTTCTTAGAAGAAGAAAATAGAATGATAAAATCTATGGTTGATAAATTACATGATGTTGGCGCTAACGTTTTGATTTGTCAAAAAGGAATTGATGATATTGCACAACATTACCTTGCAAAATATGGAATAATGGCAGTTCGTCGTGTTAAAGAAAGTGACATGATTAAACTATCTAAAGCAACAGGTGGTAGAGTAATTAGTAATCTTGATGATCTTTCAGAAAATGATTTAGGTTCTGCAAAATTAGCTCATCAAAAGAAAGTTGAATCTGATAAATGGGTATTCATTGAGGGCTGTAAGCATCCGCAATCAGTTACTATGTTGATTCGTGGTGGCTCTCAAAGAGTTATTGATGAAGTTGATCGTTCAATTCATGATTCTTTAATGGTTGTAAAAGATGTAGTACAAAAACCTGAAATCGTTGCAGGTGGTGGTGCCCCTGAAGCATATGCTGCATCATTACTAAAAGACTGGGCAGATAATTTTGATGGAAAAGAGCAACTTGCAATTAAAAAATATGCAGAAGCCTTGGAGGTAATCCCATTAACTATTGCTGAAAATGCAGGAATGGATCCTATTGACACTATGGCTAATCTACGAGCAAAACAAAATCAAGGTCGTAAATGGACTGGAATTGATGCTAGAAATACACAGATTGCAGATATGATGGCAATTAATGTTATAGAACCAATTGCAGTTAAAGAGCAAATAATCAAATCAGCTACTGAGGCAGCATGTATGATTCTAAGAATCGATGATGTAATCGCTACATCTGGTGCTCCAGGTGGCGGAATGCAGTAAATGTATAATTTAGTTAAAACTAAAACCTTCTAATCTTCATAAATTACTAATGTACAAACTTGGTGTAGATTTAGGTGGCACTAAAACTGAAGCAATTTTACTTGATGAGAATCTAAATGTTATAACAAGAAAAAGAGTTCAAACACCAAAAAATGATTATGAACAAATAGTTAACACTATTTCATTATTAGTTTCAGAACTAACTGAAAACATTTCTAATTTCTCCATAGGTGTATGTACACCTGGTGCTATCTCTAACCAAACTGGATTCATTAAAAACAGCAATACTCAGTGTTTAATTGGAAAATCAATTAAAAAAGATCTAGAGAATAAGATAGGAAAAAAAATTTCTATTGAAAATGATGCTAATTGCTTTGCTATGGCAGAAGCTAAGATGGGTGCTGCAATTGATTATGGTTTAGTTTTTGGTGTTATAATGGGCACAGGTGTAGGCGGTGGGATTGTAATTGATAAAAAACTTCATTCTGGCAGAACCAATATTGCAGGAGAGTGGGGACATCACATCTTACATCGTAATGGAAATTTATGCTATTGTGGAAAAAACGGATGTGTTGAGACATACATAAGCGGTCCAGCTTTAGAAAAAGAATGGACTAACCAAACTGGCAAATTCTTGTCTTTGATTCAGATTCTATCTGATATTGATAATGAGACTGGTAAGAAATGGAAAGAAGACTTTCTAGAAAATTTTGGATATGCACTTGCAAATGTAATTGATATTTTAGATCCTGATGCAATTGTAATAGGTGGCGGATTGTCAAACATTGATTTTTTATACACTGAAGGAAAAAAATCAGTTTATGATAAAGTATTTTCAGATTTAGTTGATACGCCGATTTTGAAAAACAAATTAGGTGATTCTGCAGGCGTGTATGGTGCTGCTCTCTTAACTTAGTCTTTTGGACATCCATCTATTTTTTGGATATAGTATCCATTAGTCATTATTTCAATTTCCATATCTTCTGGAACTGACTGTGTATGGCAAAATCTGCATTCTTCAGTGGTTACCTTTGCAGTTTCTTCCCCGATTCCCTTTAACCATTCTTTTGCAAAAGAAATTGCTTTTTCTGTATCGCTATTGTCTGTAACTACATCAAAATGCATTGTATGCCCATCTTTAGCTATTACATATGTGTCAAAAACATGAAAATCCATATCAATTAAAATTTTTAGGAATATTTATTTTTAATTTTTAAAATTTTTTCCACTATCTCAATAACATCTGCATCTAATTCGGTGCTGATCAAAATTAATCCTGCACCTCCAATAGGGATTGTAATACGAAATATTTTCTCATATTTTGCTAATGCAAACACTGGCTTACCAATTTTTTCTGATGTTTTTTTACGTGTAGACCATCTATAAACTGCTTGAGATAATGACAGTTCAGTTTCTTCCCTTGACAAATGACTTTGTAATCCCTCTTTCATCTTATCATGGAGTTCACCATAATCATAAACCCCAACATATCTGATTTTTTCATCACATTCTAAAATATCATCACAAATTTTTTCATATTCCAAAATTATCCCTACTGTGGCTCAATTGTTGCAGGTGGTTTGCTTGAAATTGTATATGTCACCCAAGTAACATCTTCAATTTCATTTGTTATTCTATTACTCATCTTTTCTAAAAGACCATGTGGCAATCTAGTCCAATCTGCAGTCATTGCATCAATTGAATCTACAACTCTAATCATAACGATATTGCCATATCTGCGCTCATCACCGACAACTCCTACTGCTCTATCGTCACCTACAGCAGCATATGCCTGCCATACTTTATCATACAAATTTGCCTCTAGTAACTCATCCTCAACAATTCTACTTGCTACTTTTGCAATCTTTAGTTTGGTTGGATTAACTTCTCCTATTATTCTAACAGCTAATCCTGGACCTGGAAATGGATGTCTCATGAAAAGTTTTTCTGGAACTTCAAGAATTTTTGCAATCTTCCTTACTTCATCTTTATACAATTCCTTCAATGGTTCTAAAATTTCTAAATTGAGCCAATCTGGTAGTCCGCCTACATTGTGGTGAGATTTTATTACTGCTGCAGGCCCTTTTGAAACTCCACTTTCAATTATGTCTGGATATAATGTGCCTTGAGCTAACCATTTGAAAGGACCATTTTTTTCAGCAAACTCGGTAAAAACATGAATAAACTCTTCCCCTACAATCATCCTTTTCTTTTCTGGATCTTCTATCCCTTTGAGCTTTCCAAGAAATTGTTCAGCAGCATCAATTGAGGTGAAATCAACTTTGAAATTATCTTTGAACATCTCCTCAATCTCTTTTTCTTCATTTAGTCGTAAAAGTCCATTATTTACAAAAACACACTTTAGCCTATCACCTATTGCTTTGTGAATTAACAGTGCAACTACTGTGGAATCTATTCCACCACTTACTCCACATAATACATTCCCTTCAATTTTAGAAATTTTTTCCACTGCCGAATCTATGAATCCTTCCATAGTCCAATCTTGTTTTGCCCCACAAACTTTTAAAACAAAATTCTTAAGAATTTCAGTTCCTTGTTCTGTATGTACTACTTCGGGATGAAATTGAATTCCGTAAATAGATTGATCTTGAGATGCAATTGCGGCAGCTTTTGCACCTTCAGTATGCCCAATTACCTGAAATCCAGGAGGAATTTGCTCTGCCTCATCTCCGTGACTCATCCATGCTCTAACTGATTCCCCAATCCCATTTAGAAGATCTTTATCATCATCTATTGTAAGTAACGATGAACCATACTCTTTGTTTGCTTTTTTTACTTTACCACCATACTTGTTTACAATTAATTGGTGGCCATAACAAATTCCAAGCAGTGGTAAATTCATTTCAAAAATTTTATTTTCGGGAACTGGTGCATCTGAACTGTAAACACTTGATGGCCCTCCTGAAAAAATTATTCCTTTAGGATTAAGTTTCTGCAATTCCTCAAAAGTAATATCAAAAGGTACAAGTTCTGCATAAACAGAAAATTCTCTAATTCTTCTACAGATTAAATGACTATACTGTGAACCAAAATCTAAAACTACAATTTTATCCATATTATCACTTTTTGATATTTTCAAGCATTCTGGTTAATGACCATCCTGCTGTATTGATTAACTCATTGACTCTTTCTTTTTGTCTGTAGTTTTTGATTATAATTTCTCGAATATCTGTTCCGTTCTTGTTAACTATATAATCAATTATTGATTCCTTTTGGATTTTTCCACTCTCTGCTTCTTGACAATCCTTCTTTTTCATTTCTCCAATTATTCTATCTAAAAAGAATGATTTGAAGGGTGGAGTGTCTGCGTTTATCACAATTTCATTGTCTAAAACTATGGATAGTTGTTCTGGTGTGACATATGCATTGGCAATGATTTTGCCGTCATTTACTCTTTTAATTGGAATTGAAGTTTTCACAGGTTTTTCAATTTTTTTTGGTTCGGGTTGAATTTCAATCTCTTTTTTAATTTCTAACTGAGAAGCTTTTGTAAAACTAGAATCTTTAAGAAATGAATCTAAAACTGTGATGTTTTTTTCTAACATTTCGATGGATTCTTGATGTCTATCAATTTGTTCGATCAAACTTTCTTTCAAAGCGGCAATTTCCTTAACTTGTTCCGCTGAAAATTTCATAATTTGGTTAATGGGAGATGGGTATTAAATGCATTCTAGGTAATTATAATATCAAGTTCTTTGTATGATATTTTTTTAAATCCTTTAATTGACTTTGATGTAGTAAATAATTCTGATTTTGTGCTAGTTGATAACCATTCTAAAAGATTTTCTCCTTTTTTTAATTTCAATAGTTTCATTTTCCTTTCTATTTTTTTTGTATTAGAAAATTTACCAATTTTTTCCCCAAAATCCATTCCAAATAAAATAATTTTCTTTGCCTTGAAATAACTGGCTAAGAAAACCCCTCTGTCCCCATCAGTGAATCCTCCAAAATTATGAATTTTGTTAAAAGGTTTTGATTGTGTTGTGCCAATACAATTTTTAAATTTTTTTACAAATTCTAGTTTTTCAATATTGTCACCATGTGCATGCACAACAAAAATAGATTTTGTTTTTGCAATTTTCTTCATAGTTGCCTCATCACCATCTAAATCCGTAATTATTAAATCTGGAATAATTCCATTTTCTACAAGTGGTTTTAGTGCACTATCAGCCACAATTTTTATAGCTTTTTTGTATTTTTTTAATTTTGGAATTGCAGTTGACAATGATGGTCCTGAACCAATAATAAAAATAGTGTTCCCTTCAATTAATTTATTTATTTTTTCAATGGTATTTGATTTTTTTAAAAGAAAGTCTAACTGAATAGCTGACTCTGTATCTTTTTTTTCAGAATAATTGAATTCCTTTAAAATATCCGTGTATCTCTTTTTCCAACCTAAAACCATCATATGACTCAAATTGCATTAGATTTGATAAACCATGTGGCAAAAATTGCAAATGTAGGCGTAGGTGGAAAAAACCCCGTACGTATTATGGGAATTCTAAACACAAGTCTTGAATCTTTTTACAAGAAATCCATTCATACAAGTGCAATTCAGATCAAAAACTCCATAAAAGATATGGAAAGTAATGGTGCTGATTTTATTGACGTGGGTGGCATGTCTACTGCCCCCTATCTGTCTACATTAGTATCTGAAAAAACTGAATCTAAAAGAGTTCTTTCTGCAATTAAGATAATCCAAAATGTCTCCAATCTTCCAATCTCAGTTGATACATGTAGGGCTAAAGTGGCAGAAGATGCATTGAAAAATGGAGTTGAAATAATTAATGATATTTCTGGATTAAAATATGATCAAGAAATGCAAAAAGTTGTATCAAAGTTTTCTCCATCAATAATTTTATGTGCATATGACTCTAAAACAGTTTTAGGTAATCCTGTAACTGCAACAAAAAAACTTTTTAGAGAAAGCTTGAAAATTGCCAAAAACTCTAGTATCTTATCAGAGAAAATTGTGTTAGATCCAGCTATTGGATTTTTTAGAAAAACGGGAAAAGGACCATTTTTTACAAAAATTAAATCTGATTGGATAAAAAGGGATCTGACAATTATTCAAAATTTGAAATCTATAAAACAAAAATTCCCAATTTTAATTTCAGTATCTAACAAATCTTTTCTGGGGAATATTTTGGAAAAAGAAAATCCATCTGATCGATTATTTGGATCTATTGCAGCAGAGGCTATCTCTGTAATTAATGGGGCTGACATAATTCGTACCCATAATGTACTGGCAACCAAAGATGCAATAACTGTAGCATCTAAATTATCAAAACAACACAAAGGCTTATAATCAATATTCAACTTTCTTAACAAGGTTTCATTGGAATTCAAAGAAGGATTAACTTTTGACGACGTTCTTCTTGTACCCAAATATTCAGATATTACAAGCAGAAGTCAAACCGATCTATCTACAAAACTATCTCGAAATATCACAATAAATATTCCCTTCGTGAGTGCAAATATGGATACTGTAACAGAGTCTTCTATGGCTGTTGCCATGGCTCGAGCAGGTGGTATTGGTATAATTCACAGATTTTTGACTATAGAAGAGCAGGCACACGAAGTTCTCAAAGTAAAGCGCTCAGGAAGTATAATGATAGAAAATCCATATTCTATTACTTCTGATAAGTCGGTTCAAGATGCTCTTGACTATGCCAGTGATATGGAAATTTCTGGTCTATTAGTAGTTGACTCAAATTCTAAATTAATTGGAATAGTTACTGAGAGAGATCTATTGTTTGCTGATCCTAAACTTCGAATTGAAGATATAATGACTAAAGATGTTGTAACTGCAAAATTTGGAGTTTCTCTAGATGAATCTAAAGAAATTTTACATCAACACAGGATTGAAAAATTACCAATAGTTGATGATTCAGGAATTATCAAAGGATTGATTACAAGTAAAGATATTACAAATAATGCAGATTTTCCAAATGCCTCAAAAGATAAGAAAGGTCGTCCTTTAGTTGGATCGGCAGTTGGTGTAAAGGGTGACTTTTTAGAAAGAAGTGAATCTCTTTTAGAAGCAGGTGCTGATGTACTTGTTGTAGATATTGCACATGGTCATAGTGAAAATGCAATGAGCACAATTCGTAATATCAAAAAAGCATTTCCAGACTGTGAACTAATTGCAGGAAACATTGCAACTGCTCAAGGCGCTGAAGATTTGATTAAAGCCGGTGTTGATGCTGTAAAGGTTGGTGTTGGGTCGGGCTCAATTTGTATTACTAGAGTGATCACTGGTTCAGGAGTTCCACAATTAACTGCAGTTATGGATTGTGCAAAAATTGGAAAGGAATATGGAATTCCAATAATTTCTGATGGCGGCACAAGAACTTCTGGTGATGCAACAAAAGCATTAGCTTCGGGAGCTTCGTCTGTAATGGTTGGTAGTATGCTGGGAGGTACTGATGAATCCCCTGGAACTGTTTTGACCAAAAATGGGAAACGCTTCAAAGTCTATCGAGGAATGGCTTCTTTAGCTGCCTCAATTGGTAGAAAATCCAAAGAAACAGGCTCTATCTCACTAGATGATGACCTTAATGATTATGTTGCAGAAGGAGTTGAAGCTATGGTTCCTTACAAAGGTACAGTTACTGATATTCTAAAACAACTGACTGGTGGGGTTCGATCTGGTTTGAGTTATTGTGGTGCACATTCTATTCCTCAAATGCAAGAAAATGCAGAATTTATCAAAATGTCAAGAGCTGGATTTGCAGAAAGTCAGCCTCATGATGTTTCTTTAATGTAGATAATTTTTTAAGCAGTATCTGAAACAATTCAAACATGTTATCCAAAAGAACTATCATAGGACTGATAGTTGGTAGTGCAATTATTGCAATTGGAGGATATTCTTTAATTTTACATATTGGAACAATTACTATTAATGAAAATTATGTTGTAGCTGTTGGTGATTCAACTATCTATACAATTCCTGCACCAGCACATACACGACAAACCATGACTATTACTGGTGATGCATTTGATATGAAACTTCAAAGTCCTGGAGATGGCTTACAGATTCCTACCACTTCATACAAAAAAGAAGTGAGTTTAGATTGGACACATTTGATTGAGGGCGAAACAAAAATACAAATTCAAAATACGGGAAACACTGAATTAACAATTACTGGAGTTCTTATTAGAAGCTCTGATCCAATATGGTTTACATATGATCTAATGGTGATAACAGCTGGTATGGTAATTATAGGATTTAGTATGGGTTTTACACTAAGAAAGCCAAAAGGATTTTAGCTTAGTTTGGCAGAAGGATAAGAACCTAAAACTTTCATAAATAATGTATCATGTTTTATTTTTTCTAATATTTCTGAAATCTTTGAATCATCTTGATGCCCTTCAAAATCTACATAGAAATTATATTCCCATGTGTTTGTTTTTGTTGGTCTTGATTCTATCTTTGTAAGATTGACATTATTTCTATGAAAATTTTCTATGATTCTAAATAATGAGCCTGGTTCATGCTTTATGGAGAAAATTATTGATGTTTTATCGTTACCTGAAATAGGACTAGTTATTTTTGATAAGACCAAAAATCTTGTATAATTATTCAAATTATTTGCGATGTTGTTTGAAACAATCGGCATATCATAAATTTCGGCAGCATCTTTACTTGCAATTCCAGCACAATTTTTATTTTTTAATTCTTTAACAATTTTTACACTACCGGCAGTATCGTATGTTGGAATTGTTTTCATTTTATGTTCCTCGATAAATTTTCTACACTGACCTAAAGCTTGTGGATGCGAATAAACTGTTTCTACTTCATCTAATACTCCAATTCCAATCAAACAATGTTCTATTCTATGATAAATTTCTCCAATCACGTTAAGATCTGTTGAATACAGTAAATCATAACTTTCACCTACACTTCCTTCAATTGAATTCTCTACTGGTAAAACCGCATATCCTGTTTTGTCTGTAGAGGTACTCTCTAATACTTCTGCAAATGTTGATAGTGGAACAGTAGTAATTTCTTTCTTAAAAAACGCCCTTGCAGCAGCTTCACTATATGCTCCTCGTTCACCTTGGAACGAAACCTGAATCATTTCTTACTCTCTCAACTTTATAAAATCACTATTGCCAAAATCAGAAGAAAGTTTTCTTTCATCTATCCATGCACATTCAGTACATTTTATGGCATCGCGCATTGGAACAACTTTTCCACCACATTTTCTACATTTTGTAAATAAAATTCCTAAACCTGGTTCGTTAATTGCTGCATGAATTGTACCGTTAAGATGATTTAGAATTTTTAATTTTACTATGTCATTGACAAGCGCAACATTTCTAATTCTCAAGTTTCGAGTTGAACAGACACATTCTACTTTAGATGTAGTAGGTTTTCCATTAATGTAATCAATTGAAACTGCAATCATAGATGACATTACTGCTGCAACTGTTCCAATAATAATATCGCCTACTTGAGGAATTGATAGAAGTTTTGGATGTTTAATGTTGGCAATACGTGTTTCCTTGTTGATGTCTTTTTCACCTACAGTTGCTGCTCTAACCATGTCTCCATCATCAAAGGTATTGTGCCCTGCCTCGTATTCTTCAATAGACGCTATTCTGTCACCTGGGAATGTTGCATTTTCAGACATGCTGAGATTTTTGTTTTTATGATTATAATTGTTTGTGGTCTGAAATTAGCTGGTAAATCATATATCTCCAAAAATCTCAAAAAAATCATGAAAGCACTAGTCTATGATGAATATAGTGTTGATGATGATTTTTCTAAAATATTAAAAATTAAAGACCTTCCTATGCCTAAACCAAAACCTAATGAAGTTATCTTCAAAGTAAAAGCAACAGCATTAAACTATGATGACATTTGGGGTATGAGGGGAAAACCATTAGCAATTCCATTACCGCACATTTCTGGAACAGATGCTGCAGGTGAAGTGGTAGAAGTTGGAAGAGATGTAAAAAACATCAAAGTCGGTGATAGAGTGGTATCTCATGGAAATATGTCATGCAGAGTTTGTAAAGCATGCACTGATGGACGAGAATATGATTGTAGAAAACGAACAATTTGGGGTTTTGAAACAGGTCCTCTTTGGGGGGGATATTGTGAATTTACACATCTTCCAGAAGTTAATGTTGTCAAAATCCCAGAAGGTATTTCATATGAGGAAGCAGCTGCTGCATCAATGACAATGCTGACATCATGGCATATGTTAGTTGGAAGGGCAAAGATTCAACCTGGGCAATTAGTTTTGATTATGGGTGGTAGTTCCGGCGTTGGAAATTATGGCATTCAAATTGCAAAACTTTTTGGATGCACAGTAATTGCTACTGCAAGTCCTGACAAATTAAATAAATTATTAGAACTTGGAGCCGATTTTGCTGTAGATCATAGAAAGGAGGATTGGCATAAAGAAGTTAGATCGCTTGCAAAAAAAATTCCAAAACCCTATGGAAGTGTATCTGGTGTTGATATAATTTTTGAACACATTGGTGGCACCCATTGGAATAAAGAACTAACATTGCTAAGCTATGGTGGAACTATTGTTACCACTGGGGCAACTACAGGATATAATGCAAAAACTGATCTTCGTCATATTTTCTTTAAAGGAATTAACATTTTAGGCTCAACTCAAGGAACAAGGGCTGAATTAGAACAGGGTCTATATTGGATGTCACAAGGAAAAATAAAATCAATAATTGATTCAGTGTATCCTTTAGAAGATGCAGCGGAGGCTCACAAAAAAATGCTTACAGGCAAAGGACTTTTTGGAAAAATCATTATGAAACCTAGTTCTGATTGAAAATGTCAGATCCTAAAATAAACTCAATTTTAGATGAGGGAAATAGGTTATTCTTACAAGGCAAATTAAAAGAAGCAATTGTCTATTATGATAAAATTCTAAATGACAATCCATTGCATCTTAGTTCCCTAAATAATAAGGGATATGCCCTAAGTAAACTCAAAGATTTTGAAAATGCTTTGAAATGCTATGATTCTGCATTAGGAATTTATCCCGACGATCTTTCTGTATTGGTAAATAAAATATCATCATATCGTAAACTAGGAAAATTTATTGAAGCATTATCCTTATGTGATAAAATTCTAAAGAATAATCCAAATTACAACATTGTATTATATCATAAAGAGCGAATTTTATTTTCCATGGAAAAATTCAATGAATCCATCTCTTGCTGTGATAGTATATTGAATGATTATCCAGAAAATGGGGATGTGTTATTTGACAAATCTTGTAGTCTTGTAATGCTCTCAAAAATAGATGAAGCACTTGAATTACTAGAGCGAGCAATTTCTCATGGATTACAATATAAAATAAAGGCAAAAAAATCAAAATCTTTTGCAAGATTATATGATAACACTAGATTCAAAAAACTAGTATTCTGATTACAACCAATGTGGAATTTCTAAATATTCTTCAATACTTTCGTTTCGTAAAATCTTAAGAAGGGCATTTGCTTGAGGAGTTGATAAAACAGGCTTGTCAAACTGATTATCCGTAGATATTCTTGGACATGCAACTTGAACAAAAGCATCAATTCCTTTTAGATTTTGTAATCTGTCATTTGTGATGTCGGTTAATCCAAACAATTGAACCTTCTTTCCTGCTTTTTCTAATTCTTTTTTGATTTTTAACGCAAATACTTTGGATAGCTGACCTTCTTTGAGTCCAACTATTACTCCAAAGGTTTTAGCTTCAGCCGCTTTGTATATTGCAAGTGATGCCTGCTTTTTTAATTTCTGAGCAAATTCTGTTATTTCTCTTACTTCATTAAAGTAGGGATCTAAAATGTATGTTGGCAAATTAGTGGATAGTGCAATTCCTGCAGCATGAAAATTACTTTGGCCTAAAAACACATACGCATCTACTTCTTTTTTTAGTTGTGATGCAGGATAAAATTCACAACCAAATACCTGACCGTCATTTAATTGCCCTTTACTCTTTCCAATTTTTACTTTGATTCCATTCTCTGTTAGAATTTTTTCAACTTTGTCAATCTGATGCAAATGTTGACTATCTGTAACTAATGAGATAGTTTTCCCTTTTAATATCTCTGGACATTTTTTTGCAACACTATCAAAATCTACATCATCAAATGCATCAATTAAAACAAGATTCTCTTCTAATGATTCTGTATTAATTGTGTGTCCTATATTGAATTGAATTTCTGCTCCAAGAACTTTAGATCCATTTGTGTTAAGATCACATGTTCCCCATGTTGTATCTGCTAAAACATATGCAGGAATTCCAAACTTCTCTGATATTCTCATAGCAGTTTCTTGAACTTGAGGTAAGATTCCGTCTGGCCCATTTAATGAAACTGAAGCTGGATTTTTGGTCTCAATTTCTTTGAAAATCCTCGCTTCATCTATTATGATCAATTCAGCTTGGAATGTGACTTTATTAATTTAAATCAACTGAACCATCCAACAACTAAAAATGTCTTTATTTTCAAAGTGAATTGTGGAAAAAGAAACAATTCTTAATATTGGATTTGATGACACTGATTCTCCAAAGGGAATGTGTACTACATTTCTAGCCTACAAAATTGTTGATTTACTCAAAAAAGAAAAAACTGAATTTATGGATTTTCCAAGATTAATTCGATTTAATCCCAACATCCCATGGAAAACTAGAGGTAATGGTGCAGTTTCAATTAAAATTAAGACTAAAAACCCATCAAATGTAAAAAATAAAGTAAAAAACTTTGTTTCAAAATATTCTGATGTTAAAAATGGAGCAAATCCTGGATTGGTATTTTTTGAGAGTGATTCAATCCCATCTGATTTTATTGATTTTAGTAATTTAGCTTTATGGAGATTAATTAATAGAAACAATGCAAAAAAATTTGCCAAAAAAAATAATCTTGAATTTTTTTACAAAGGTAATGGCCAGGGATTGGTCGGAGCCATTGGTGCAATTGGATATGATTTTCACGATCATACATTAGAACTTTTGAGCTATCGAAAAAGATCAAAATTTGGAAAAGAGAGAAGAATTACTTCTGAGAGTGTAAAAGAAATGCAAGAAAAAACTTTCCCAAATACGTTTAATAGTTTTGATACAAAGAAAGGACGAATTCTAATCACTCCTCATGGACCTGATCCTGTTTTTTATGGTGTAAGAGGAGAGAACATTGATTCATTGCTTTATGCAACTAAGATTCTAAAAAGTGAAGAAAAATTGGATGGATACATGATTTTCAAATCAAACCAAGGTACAGGGGATCATTTGAAAAATGAATTAAATATTGAAACTATGCTGCCCTATGCTTCGGGAAAAATTACTGGAATTGTATTGAATACTCCAAAAATTGTTAAAGGAGGACATGTATTCTTTAAAATCAATTCAAACAATCATGATTTTTGGTGTGCCGTTTACAAAGAAACTGGACTCAATACTATTGCTTCAAATTTAGCTAAAGGAGATAAAATTTGTGTGGGCGGTGGAGTTAGAAAAGCATCAAAAAACTTTCCACGTATAATTAATCTTGAATTCATTGAAATTATTAATCTTGGGAAAAATATTTCATTATCAAATCCATTTTGTCAAAAATGTAATAAAAAAATGAAGTCCAAAGGTAAGAATCAAGGATTTCAGTGTATACGTTGTGGTAGAAAAGCAATGAAAAAAACCACTAGTGTTATTTCAAGAAAACTCAAAAAACAACTGTATATTCCAAAAATATCTGCACATAGACATCTTACAAGACCTTCACAGCGTATGGGGAAAATCAACAAATCCACGAAATTTGATAAATCTCTTCCATGGTTTTGTGTTTATAGAAATTAGTAGCGGGGAGTAGATTTGAACTACTGAACTGCGGGTTATGAGCCCGCCGGGATGACCTAGCCCTAATTAGTCTGGCTTCCCCACCCCGCTGAACATAAATGAAGTTGAGCCGTATATACGCTTTATCAAATTCTTGAAAGTAATTAATAGGATTTGAAAAGATCACTTTTCTGTGAATAAAAAAATTCAAATCATTGCAGTTGTTGGAGCTATAATATTTTCAGTATTGGTTCTAACATCACCAAATGATCCTATACCATTACCAAAACCCATTTCTAATTCACAAAATGATTTTGTAACTATTCTAGCTGAAAATCTTGACAAACCTCGTGCAATTGCAATTTCAGATGATAGGATTTTCGTTACAGAAAAAGATGGGCTAATCAGAGTAGTTGAAGATGGAAATTTATTAGAATCGCCACTTGCCGCATTCCGTTCTGCAAATGTATTTGATGGAGGATTATTAGGAATTACACTACATCCTAATTTTTCAAATAATCATTACATCTATGTATTTTTAACATATGAAGAAGATGGAGACTTGTGGAATAAAATTCTGAGAATTACAGAATCTGAAAATAAATTACAAGATGCTGAAACAATTTTTGATAAAATTCCAGGTTCCTCATTTACCAATGGCGGTTTTATCAAATTTGGACCTGATGGAAAATTATATGTTGGTACTGGAACCATTTCAGATGCATCACATCTTCCACAGAAACTTGATTCTCTATCTGGAAAAATTTTAAGACTAAACGATGATGGAACAATTCCTGATGATAATCCCTTTCCAGAATCATCTGTTTACTCTTTAGGACACAGGAATCCACAAGGAATGACATGGGATAATAATGGAAATATGTTTGTAGCAGAATTTGGACCTGAAAAAAATGATGAAATCAATATTATTCAAGCAGGAAAGAATTATGGTTGGCCTGAACAGGAATGCTCAGGCAATAAAAATTATGAAGATGCTATTCTCTGCTATGATCCGAGTATAGAGCCTGGAGGTATCCTATTTTACACTGGTGATAAACTTGATTTTGAATTTCCATTCATTATGGCCTCAATGAGATCTGCAAATCTGTATCAAGTAGACTTTGAGGAGGGTCTAAGTTCACAAAAGTCTATTCTTAGTGGAATTGGTCGAGTTCGTGATGTCGTTGAGGGAAATGATGGTAGTCTTTATGTTATTACTTCAAATACTGATGGAAAAGGTTTTCCAGATAGAGCAGATGATAAATTATTGAGGATAGTAAAATAAAATGTCAGATTCATCAATTTCAAAATTATTTGAAAAAACAAGAAAAGAAAGACTAGAGATTGTTGCAAATTTTGCAAATCTATCTAATGATGACATAACTATCTTAGAAAGCGAAAATGGTGGAATTTCTTTTGATAAAGCAGACAAAATGGTTGAAAATGCTATTGGAACATTTTCTTTACCTTTGGGTATTGCAACAAATTTCAAGATAAATGGTAAAGACTACATAATTCCTATGGTGATTGAAGAGCCATCAGTTATTGCAGCAGCTTCCAAAGGTGCAAAAATTGCCAGAATTAAAGGTGGGTTTGAAGTTTCAGCAATAGAATCTTACAGTATAGGTCAAATACAAGTTTTGGATGTTGATATTCCTGCAGCAATCAAAAAAATTAAAAATTCAGCCAATGAAATTTTAGATTTGGCAAATTCTAAAAGTAACACTTTATCTAAAATGGGAAAAGGTGCAAAAGAGATCTCTTGTAAAGAAATTGATACTCCTTCAGGCAAAATGCTAATTGTTGAACTCTTAATTGATGTTGGCGATGCGATGGGGGCCAATGTTACAAATACTATGTGTGAGGCAGTTTCCACATTAATCGAAAAGATATCTGGCGGTAGAACACTTCTTCGTATATTATCAAATTATTCAACTAGAAGAATCGCAAAGGCAAAAGCAGTGTTTGAAAAAGAAGCAGTTGGAGGAGAGGAAGTTGTTGATAATATTATTTTAGCGTTTGAATTTGCTGACAATGATGTGTATAGAGCAGTTACTCACAACAAAGGAATTATGAATGGAACAATAGCTGTTGCAAACGCTGTTGGTCAAGATAGTAGGGCTATTGAAGCTGCCGCAAACGCCTATGCTGCAGAATCTGGAAGGTATCGCTCTCTTAGCAAATGGAGTAAAGATAATGAAGGCAATTTAGTTGGAACTCTTGAAATTCCACTATCAGTTGGAATTGTTGGTGGAATTGCCAATGTCCATCCTGTGGCTAAAGTATGCACAAAAATTCTTGGAGTAAAAACTGCACAAGAATTAGCATGTGTTATGACTGCTACAGGACTGGCACAAAATTATAGTGCCATTCGTGCTCTTGCTACTGAAGGAATTCAAAAGGGGCACATGCGCCTTCATGCTAGGAATCTTGCAGCAGCCGCAGGAGCTACTACTGAACAAATTGATGATATTGTTCAAAAAATGATTGAAGAAAAGAAAATTTCACTTGATAGGGCTAAAGAATTACTTGAGCAAATTTAAACATGCGATTATATAGCTAAAAAGTGAAAAAATTGAAAATGACTGAAGTAAAATTTGCAATTCCCAAAGGAAGTTTAGAAGATGCAACTTTCAAATTATTAGAAAAATCTTGGACTAAAGTTAATCGAAAGAGTAGAACTTATCGAGTATATTTGGATGATCCAAATATTATCGTAAAGATGCTTAGGCCTCAAGAGATTCCAACCATGGTTGCAGAAGGATTGTATGATGTTGGAATTACCGGGAAAGATTGGGTAGGAGAAACAAATTCTGATGTTGAAGCTATGTTGGATTTGGAATATGGAAAAATAAGATTAGTAATTGCATTTCCTGATCAATATCGTTATAAAAATCTCGATGAAATGATTGCAGATTATGGAAAAAAGAAAAAAACACTTCGCATTTCATCAGAATATCTCACAACTGCTTCTAAGTTTTTAAAACAATCAAAATCTTACAAAAAATATCATGGTTCCAAAGATCCTCTAATTGTAACACCGTGGGTACGATTGGGAACAAACAAAAATGTTCAGATTCATTTATCCTTTGGCGCAACTGAAGCAAAACCTCCTGAGGATGTTGATGCCATAATGGATGTTACTGAAACTGGAACAACACTAAAACAAAATAAACTAAAAATTGTTGATGAGGTTCTAACATCTACAGCACATTTGATTGTAAACAAACAATCTCTAAAAGATCCAAAAAAACGTGAAAAAATATTCGATATTGTTACTCTGTTGAGAGGTGCAGTTCATGGTAGAAAATATTTGCACATTTACCTTAATGTAGAGGAAAAAAATCTCAAGAAACTTTTAGCAGAGATGCCTTCGCTCAAAAAGCCAACTGTTAGCCCATTAAGTGAAGAAGGATGGTTTGGAATAAACACAGTCATAAAAAAAGAAGAATTTCACAAACTTATTCCTAAACTCCGAAAGATTGCTCAAGGTCTTGTAGTTCACGAACCCCGCCAAATTCTTGAGCTTGAGGAGATCAAGCGTGACGAAGAAAATTGATGAGAATAATCAAAGTAACTAATATTGAAAAATTTGCATCTAAAATTCTTCCAAAACAGCCTCAAAAAAACAAATCAATTGTTGAATCTATCATTAATGATGTAAAAAAAAATGGCGATAAGGCATTACGAAAATATGAAAAAAAATTCACCAAGGCAACCATCTCTTCATTTCGATTATCTAAAGTTGAAATAAAAAATGCATATTCTAGTATATCAAAATCTGAACTTGATGCATTACATTTAGCAAAAAGAAGATTGGAAAAAACTGAATCTACAATCAAGTCACTATTAAAAAATAAAACAATTAACAATGATGGAATCAAAATTATCAAAAAATTCATTCCAATTCAAAGTGTCGGTTGTTACGTTCCGGGAGGTTTGGCCAGATATCCAAGTTCTGCCATAATGTCGATAATTCCCGCAAAAGTTGCAGGAGTGCCTAGAATTGTAGTTGTATCTCCACCAAACTCTGAGGGTAAAATTGATCCATTGACAGTTGTTGCTGCAGATATTTGTGGTGCACATGAAATTTACAAAACTGGTGGCGTTCAGGCAATTGCTGCATTATCAAATGGAACAAGAACAATCCCTAAAGTTGATAAAATAGTCGGACCTGGTGGTGCACTTGTAACTAGTGCAAAATTTCTAGTTAGTGAACAAACTGGAATTGATATGCTTGCGGGTCCTACTGAATTAGGGATTATTGCAGATAATTCTGCAAATCCAAAATTTATTGCGTTGGATTTGATTTCACAGGCAGAACATAGCAGCGATACTTTTTGTTATCTAATTACAACCTCAGAAAAACTTGCAAAGTCTGTAAACAAAATGGTTTCTGAATTATTACCAAAAATTCAAAGGGCAAATTTTGTAAAATCTAGTCTAAAAAATAATGGGTTTATTGCAATTTGTAAAACACAATCAGATATGATCAAACTTGCAAATATTTTATCTCCTGAACATCTACAAATAATGACAAAAAAACCTGAATCAATTTCCTCAAAAATAACTTCTTCTGGTCTTATTTTACTTGGAAGTGATACTCCCTCATCTGCTAGTGACTATATTTTAGGCTCAAATCACATACTTCCTACCAGTGGATTTGCTAAAATTCGAGGATCTCTTTCAATTTTGGATTTTATTAAAATCAGCACACAAGTAAAATGCTCAAAACCATCGTTGTCAAAACTTTCAAAACCTTTACAAATTTTAACAAAAGCCGAATGTCTATTCAATCATTATGAGTCAATTAGAGGAAGATTAAAATGAAAAAAAATTGGTTTGATGAAAAAATTAAAAAATATTCTTCTATTGGAGGATACAAAAAACCTGAACTTCTCAAAGATGCTGTAAAACTTGATTCAAATGAAAATTATGTTATTCCTAAACAATTTCAAAATGACATACTATTATCAGCTAAAAAAAATTCTGATGTAAGAGAATACCCTTTGGGTGGAGTAGAACGATTAATTGAGATGATATCTAAATTCATAAAAATTCCTTCTTCAATGATTGGTGTTGGAAATGGCTCTGATCAAATTTTAGATTTATTACTTTCTAATTTTGCATCAAAAGATACCAAAGTCCTTACATCCAATCCTACATTTGGATTTTTTGAAGAACGTTGTAAATTATATTCAATTCCAATCATAGCAATTCCATTTTCAGATGATATGGAGTTAGACATTAAAGATTTCATTGAACAATCCAAAGATGCAGATATCCTTTATCTTGACTCACCAAATAATCCAACTGGATTTCAATTTCCAAAAAATGTATTACAAAAATTCATAAAATCTTTTGAGGGTCTTGTAATAATTGATGAAGCATATGGAGAATTTGGTGATTACTCTCTTGCTAACATGGTAAAACATCATGAAAATTTGATTGTTGTTCAGACAGTATCAAAATCATTTGGTTTGGCAGGACTACGATTAGGATATTTTATTGCAAATAAGAAATTCACTGATACTTTCATGAACGTGCTTCAATATCCATATCCTCTAAGTACTATTACTATAGAATCTGGAATTTTAGCTTTAGAAAAATCAAATCTAATGAATGATGCAGTAGAGAACATCAAAACTGAAAGAAAAAGAATTATCGATACTTTACGAAAATATGATTCCTTTGAAGTCTTTGATTCCAAGGCTAATTTTGTCCTTTTTGATGCTAATGGTTCTTACAAAAGGGTCTTTGCAGCACTTGCAGAGCAAGGAATCTCGATTCGTAAATTAGGAAAAATTGGCAATCATGAAGGATGTCTTAGAGTTTCAATTGGTACTAAAGAGATGAATTCAAAATTCTTACTTGCAATTCGTGATTTATTGAGATGACTTTAACAAAAGAATCTAACGGGATCTACATTGATAACTCAAGTATTGATGTATTAAATGAAATTGATGCAGTAATTTTTGATTGTGATGGTGTTTTAATTGATATTACAAAATCTTATGACTTGGCAATAATTAAAACTACTAAATATATTCTGGAGACTTTTGCAAAAATTAATGATACTATAGATATTGATTTTCAAATAATTGATGGATTCAAATCTACTGGTGGATTTAATGATGAAGTTGATCTCACATATGCTGCAATAATTTCCCTTGTTGCAGCAAAAAAATTACAAAAAGATCCTTCTAGTTTTATTTTTGATGTAATAAAAAATTCTGATTCATCAGGTATTGAATCTGTAGAAAAATATCTTGAAAGTCTAACTGACATATCTGAAATTAAGAATCAATTATCTTATCCCGGCTCACATCATGAAAATATTTTATATCAAAATTTTGATCAAATTTTTTATGGTCCTCAATTGTATCAAAAATTATTTGGAAAACCATCTAAATTCACTTTTCCAGGTTTAATCGATCAAGATGATGTGATTTTAAATGATTCTTTACTTGAAAAATTACAAAATAAATTTGATTCAAAAATTGCAATGGTTACAGGTAGAGGAAAAGAATCTGTAAGATACTCATTAAAGGAATTATTAGAAAAATTTAATTTAAAAAATTCATTTTTTCTTGAGGATGAATCAAGAGAGCTTGCAAAACCTAATCCTAAATCACTTTTAGATTCAATAGGTGGTATGAATAGTGCTTGCACATTATATGTAGGAGATTCAATGGAGGATTTTATCATGGCAAAAAAAGCCACTGATTTGGGACATCCAACTATTTTTTGTGGAATAATCGGTACTAGCAAAAACCCTCAAGATAAACTTGAATTATTTGAGAGAAATGGTGCTATGTTGGCATTGGACTCAATTAACTTACTTCCAAAGGTATTAAATTTAGAATAAAGCAAATTCTATAGTCTGAGAGAAATATGGCCCCAAGAAAAGCATCAATCAATCGAAATACCAAAGAAACTAGCGTTCAAGTTGCTGTAAATATTGATGGATTTGGTAAAACAAACATCAAAACTGGCATTAATTTTCTTGATCACCTGATTGTATCTTTTGGAAAACATGGTATGATGGATATAAAAATTAATGCAAAGTCTAATGATGGAATTGAACATCATCTAATTGAAGACACTGCAATTACATTGGGACAAGCAATTGATAAAGCACTGGGATCACGAGTAGGGATTACTAGATTTAGTTATGCATCAGTTCCGATGGATGAATCATTAGCTGAAGCATCAATTGATTTGATAAAGCGCCCCTTTTGGAAATCAACTCTATTAATTAAACGAAGTAAAATTGAAGATGTTTCTAAAGAAGATCTTGAACATTTTTTTCAATCATTACTGCAAAACCTGAACAGCTGTATTCATCTTACTGTAAAGTATGGGGATAATGATCACCATAAAGTTGAAGCTGCCATTAAATCACTTGCTGTTGCATTTAGAAATGCTTCTACAAAGGATAAAAAGCAAAAAGGAATCCCAAGTACTAAAGGTTCAATGTAATGACAAGTGTTGCAATCTTTGATTATGGAGCTGGAAATATTTTCAGTTTGAAAAATTCTTTAGAAAAAGCAGGTGCCACAGTTGATGTAATTACAAACTTTGATGAACCAAACAACTATTCTGGATTACTACTTCCCGGTGTAGGGAACTTTGATCCTGCCATTAATAGTATTAGAAATTTTTCTAAAACCGATTTCAAAGACTATGTGGGAGGTATACCAGTTCTTGGAATTTGTCTTGGAATGGAAATGTTTTTTGAAAAGAGTGAAGAAGGGAAAGAAAAAGGATTGAATGTAATTAATGGTGAAGTAATTGTACTTCCACCAACACTAAAAGTCCCACATATGGGTTGGAATGATCTTGAAATTAAAAAACCAGGAAAAATACTTGAAGGTGTTGATGATGGTTCATGGGTTTACTTTGTACATTCTTATAGAGTCAAACCAAATTCTGATGATGTAATTACTGCTGTCTCTGATTATGGCATCAAGGTTCCTGCAGTAGTTGAGAAAGATAATTTTATTGGTACTCAATTCCATCCAGAAAAATCTAGCTCTGTTGGAAAGATAATGATTAAGAATTTTCTAAATGTGTGTAAAAAATGAAAATAATTCCTGCAATTGATCTAATGAATGGACAAGTAGTTCGACTTTACAAGGGTGATCCCAAACAAAAAACAGTATACAGTGATGATCCTGTAGAAATTGCAAAAAAATGGGAAGCCGACGGTGCTGATATGTTACATATTGTGGATTTAGATGCAACTTTGGGATTGGGCTCAAACATTTCAATTATAAAGAAAATCTTGAAGCAAGTTTCAATACCTGTTGAAGTCGCAGGTGGGTTGAGAAATAAATCATTAATTTTTGATGTAATCAAAATATGTGACAGAGTTGTAATTGGAACTTTGGCATTTAAAGACAAAAATTTACTAAAAAAATTATTGTTATCTTTAGGACCTGAAAAAATTGTTATTTCTGTTGATCACAAAGATGGGAAAATTGTAATTCATGGTTGGCAAGATAAAACTGAAATTAAATTAATTGACTCTATCAAAGAATTCCTTGAAATGGGTTTTACAGAATTTTTATTAACAAATGTAAGTCGTGATGGTACAATGGAAGGCCCAGACTTGGAATTTTTAGAACAGGCTTGTAATCTTGATAAAATAAATGTGATAGCCAGTGGTGGAATATCAAATGTTGGTGATGTTAAAGATGTTAAAGAAAAAAATCCATATGGTGTAATACTGGGTAAGGCTCTATATGAAAATAAGATCACGATAGGGGAAGCAAAGAAAATAGCATGACCTTAACAAAACGAATTATTCCATGTCTTGATGTTAAAAATGGCAGAGTAGTAAAAGGACTAAATTTTGAATCAATAAAGGATGCCGGTGATCCAGTCGAATTGGCTAAAAAATATAGTGATGAGGGTGCTGATGAGTTAGTATTTTTAGATATTACTGCATCAGATGAGCAAAGAGAAACAATCAAAGATTTAGTTAGAAGTGTTGCATCAGTAATTGATATTCCATTTACTGTTGGGGGTGGCGTTAAATCATTAGAAGATGCCAGAAATATTTTACTTAATGGTGCTGACAAAGTTGGGATTAATACAGGAGCAATAAACAATCCACAAATTATTACTGAACTAATGGAATTGTTTGGTCGTCAATGCATTGTAGTTGCAATTGATGCAAAAAGAAACTATTATGTAAAAGAAAATGTGACTATTTTTTCCGACGATGATAGAAAATTCTGGTTTGAGGTTTTCATTTTTGGTGGAAAGAAAGGAACTGGAATCGATGCAATACAATGGGCAAAAAAGGCAGATCAATTAGGTGCTGGAGAAATTTTACTTACAAGTATTGATAGAGATGGTACTAAAGATGGTTATGATATATTACTTACAAAATCAATTGTCGACTCTGTTTCTATTCCTGTAGTTGCATCAGGTGGATGTGGAAAACCAAATGATATGGTTGATGTATTTCAAAAAACAAATGTGGATGCAGTTTTGGCAGCTTCAATTTTTCACTATCAAACTCATGGTGTGGAAGGAGTAAAAATTTACCTAAAAGAAAAAGAAATTCCTGTAAGGTTATAAAACCTATTTCAAAATTAACTACATGAAAAAATCCATTGATGATATAGATTTTGAAAAAAGTGGAGGCCTTGTTCCAGTAATTGTTCAGGATGCAAACACAAAAGATGTTTTGACTCTAGCTTATACCAACAAAGAATCTCTGGAATTAGCAAAAAAAACTGGGAACTCATGGTTTTGGAGCCGTTCTAGAAATAAACTTTGGATGAAAGGTGAAGAATCTGGAAATACTCAAAAGATTAGAGAAATTTTAGTTGACTGTGATTCAGATGCAATAATTTATCTTGTTGAACCATCAGGACCTGCATGTCACTTGGGTGAAAGAGTTTGTTTTCATAATACACTCAATTAGCAAACTGGTTGATAATCTTCTTCTTCACCTGGCAAAATCTTTTCGTTTATTTTAAATTCTAAATTTGGATAATCAGTTCCTCTAAAAACAACTCTCCAATCACCAATAAAAGCATCAACTGAACAGTAACCATTTCTTTTTGATAGTTGAGGCTCCAAATAGTAATTGAATGCAGATTTCTCAGAGCCATCAAATGGAATTGTAAAATAAACTGAATAATGCGTACTATTCATTGGTCTTAGAAAAACAATTTGTCCTTTTTCATCAAACCCAAGACCTCCCATTCTCAGAAAAATTTTCTCACCTAGAACATACTCACTTCGATCAATCTGAAATGGACCTGAAGTAATCCATTCCCTTTCTTTTGGAGTATATTCATTTTCTAAATTAATTTTTTCTATTTCATCTAGTTTTGATTCTATCTCTGGATTGCTATCTTCATTCTGTCTTACTTCTTTATCTAGGATATCTTCTACTTCCATGGTTTTTGATTCTTGATTAGTTGTAGCAAAAATTACTATACTGAAAATTATTATTATTCCAACGGGGATTATGATCTTGCTATATTTCACACCAAGCAGTATCTCAAAAATCAGTAAAAACCTTACTCATAATAGAAATTCTCAAAAATTTTTCATATTGATTATTTTTTTTCAAAATTTTATTATTTTTTGTATTTTTCATATTGATTATTGGTTTTTTTCATTATACTTTTTATTATGGAAAATTAAGTACTACTTAACTTGATATTAGGATTTTTTATCTATACTTTGATGGAAAGAATTAGTCTTGACTAGAACTTCATTACAATGCAGGGAATGCAAAAAGGAGTATGAAAATGCATTCAAGTATATTTGTGATGAGTGCTTTGGACCACTTGATGTAAAATATGACTTTCCTACAATCACCAAAAATACATTTGCAAATCGTGAACATACCTATTGGAGGTATTTTGAATTACTACCTATAGAGAAAAAATCCAACATTGTCAGTATTGGAGCTGGAATGACCCCTCTAATCAAAGCTGATAATCTTGGAAAAAAATTAGGATTAAACAACCTCTACATCAAAAATGACTCTGTCAATCCTACATTTTCATTCAAGGATAGGCCTGCAGGTGTTGCAGTATCAAAAGCCCGAGAGTTTGTATTGTCTGCTGTTGGATGTGCATCTACTGGTAATTTGGCCTCAGCTACTGCTGCCCATGCAGCAAAGGCTGGATTACCCTGTCATGTATTTGCTCCAAGTAATATAGAAATGGCAAAAATTGCACAAGCATTGTCCTATGGTGCAAACTATATCGCAGTTGATGGTACATATGATGATGCAAACAGAATTGCTGCACAAATTGGTGATAGCAAAGGAATTGGTATAGTAAACATTAACATGCGATCCCATTATGTAGAGGGATCAAAAACATTTGCATTCGAAGTTGCCGAACAACTTGATTGGCAACTACCTGATCAACTGGTGATTCCAGTTGGAAGTGGTGCAATGCTTAATGCTATTTGTAAAGGCTTTGAAGAATTACAAACCGTTTCATTACTTGATGATGTTTCCAACATGCATATGATTGCAGCACAACCACATGGATGTGCACCCATAGTTGATGCATTTAAGAATAAATCTAAAGAAGTAATCCCAGTAGAGAATCCAGATACTGTAGCAAAAAGTTTAGCAATAGGCGATCCTGGTGATGGCAGGTATGTTCTAAAACGATTAGCCCAATACAATGGTTTTGCTGAAGAATGCAACAATAAAGAAATCCTTGATGCAATTTTACTGCTTGCACAAACTGAAGGAATATTCACTGAACCTGCAGGTGGGGTCTCAATATCGGTTCTTCAAAAAATGGTAGAGCAAGGAAAAATTGATGCAAATGATAAAGTAGTATGCTATGTAACTGGTAATGGTCTGAAAGCAACAGAATCAATCATGGAGGTTTTGAAGAAACCTGAAGTAATGAAAGCAGACATATCTGAAATCTCGGCGGTAGTAAACTAGTGGCAAACATCATATTCACAATACCTTCTGTGTTGAATCAAAGTGGAGGCGAGAAAAAGACTGAAATTTCAGCTGATTCACTTACTGATGCATTTACCAAAATTTCTGAGTTGATGGGTGATGATTTTAAGAGGCGTGTATTGGAAAGTGATGGAACACCCCGCTCATTGATTAATATCTATATCAACGGAAAGAATGCAAAATTCTCTGATGGCATGAAAACAGATCTAAAAGATGGTGATGAGGTTTACATTTTACCTGCAGTTGCTGGAGGCTCTGAAGAACTATCTGCAAAAGAACTTGATAAATTTTCACGTCAAGTAATGTTGGAGGAAATTGGTTATAATGGCCAACTAAAATTAAAAAATGCTCAAGTTTGTGTTGTTGGAACCGGTGGTTTGGGAAATCCCATTACATCAAGACTAGCTGCGATGGGAGTTGGAACTTTGAGAATTGTTGATAGAGATGTAATAGAATTATCAAACTTGCATAGACAAACAATGTTTGATGAGGGTGATGTAGGTCAAGTTAAAGTAGAAATAGCTGCAAAAAAATTACAAAAATTAAATCCTGAATGCAATATAGAAGCACTTGCAGTTTCTGTTAATGATTATACTGCACTTGAAGTTGTTGAAGGGTGCGATGTTGTAATTGATGCACTTGATAGTGTTAATGCACGATATGCATTGAATAAGGCTTGTGTGAAGTTTGGAATTCCGTTTGTTACAGGAGCTGCAGTTGGGGTTTCAGGACAAGCTTTTACTGTAATTCCAAAAGTATCTGCATGTTACTATTGCATGTTCCCTGATCTTAATGAGGATACAATGCCAACATGTAGTATTGAAGGTGTACATCCATCAATTCTTTCAATAGTTGGTGGAATTGAAGTTGCAGAAGCTGTAAAAATTATTATTGGAAAAAAACCATCCCTTTCTGAAAAAATTTTACACATTGATTTGGAAAATCTAGATTTTAATTCTGTTAAAACATTTAGGGCTGATGAGTGTCCAATTTGTGGAACAGGAAAACTTGAAGTTGTTCCAAAAGAGGAATTGATCTTGGAAGAATTATGTGGAAGAAACAGAGGAAAAAGAACTTACTCTATTACTCCTACTGACACATTTGATCTTGATGTAAATGCTGTAACTAACATTGCAAAAGAAAAAGGATTCATTATAGATAATCAAGGGGGACTTGGTTTGTCTCTAAGAACTAATGAGTTATCAGTAAGTTTTATGAAGAAAGGCTCAGCTGTTGTAGTTGGACCTAAAGATGAATCTGATGCTATTGCATTATACAAAAGTCTCCTAGGCAAAGAGATCAAGGCTTAAAAATAGCCTGTAATATTTACATAAATCAATTAAAATAAATGCAAAATATACAGATCATTAATATAATTTAATGATATTTAGAATTAAATTAGTAAAATATTATGAGAATTATAAAATAATTAAAAAATATATGAAATTATCTCAATATTTGCCTATATTGTGGACAAATTGTCCATTAGGCTTAAATACAAACTTTAAAGAAAAATGCTAATAACATGAATAACGAAATAGGACGTAAAATAACTAGTCTTACATTAATGACAATTATGGTTGCCGGTGGACTGACATTTGCTATTCCAGGTGTAATGCCTGCAGCTCATGCAGCCAACGCTAACCTATTTGTTTCCGCAGAAAACTCACAGTTTGATAACTACATGTCAGGACCTCAAGTAATTGAGGTCGTGATCATTGATTCAGATATTAACGACACTGATGAGGCAAAAGGTGAACCAGATGTTACTATTAACGGCAAGAAACTTAGAATGATTCAAGCAGTTGATGGTAACTGGTATGGTTACTTTGCAGACAGAAAACAAGCATCCATTGCAGACTCTACTGTTACTGGTGTATCAGGTCAAGGATTAGACTTTGGTACATTTTGTAACAACTCTGATACCACTGATGGTTACATCGGTTTCGATATTGGAGAAACTGTTGGTATAGCTATCCCAGCATCAGGTGCAGCTGGCTTCGGTCAGAACGGTACAGCAACTGGCGGTGCAATCACCGTCGCATGTACTGCCGCTGGTCCTGGACTTGGTGGTAACGGAACTAACAATGTTGTTAGAGAAGCAAAAGATCCAAATACATCACTAACAGGTGATGCTATTGGACAAATTGGTCTTGGTGCCGGTACAGAAACTACTGCACAACTAACTGGTCTGTGGCCATTCATCCAACTCTATCAATTAAACCCAACTGGTAACGTTGTTGTACAGTACAACAAAGGTGGTGGTGTTCAATCAACAACACTTACTTTTGATTCTGTAGATCAATTTGCCAGTGCAGAACTAGATAGATCAGTCTATACTAGAGATGCTCAAGTACACGTTACAGTTACTGATTTATGGTTAAACATAGATCCAACTGACGAAGACTCTTGGACATTTGGTACAAACTCTACTTATGATGCTTCAGATGTTGCAGCATCAGATAGTGATGGTGTATCAGTAAACTACCAAGTCTTTGATGAAAACGGTGTTGAAGATGGTGCAGGTACAGCAGGTGGTATAATTAACATTAAACCAACCCTACCTAATATGATGATAGAGGATAATGGTATCCTCATAGTCAATGTTAATACCCAAGGCTCAACTGCTAATGTTTTGACACTTCAGGACAATGATGACTCTGTCATTACTTGTACTAGTGCTCAATCAGCAGCAACTTGTGCCACCTCTACAACTGCAGCAGGTTTAGGTATTAGCACTCAGCCAGTCACAATAACTGAACAAGGACCAAACACTGGTGTTTTCGGAACATATGATGAATCAGATGATTCCGTACTCAAAGTTACAAGCACTGCCAAAAGAGGCACCTCTGCAACTATTGATTATAACGAAACTCCAGTTACAGTTCTAGTAGGATTTGAATTTGGAACAATCGATATCCAAAGCGTTGATGACGAATGGAACTCTGGTGAAGAGATTCCTCTAGTCCTCGTTGATAGTGATGCTAACAAAAACAGTAGAGTAGATGAAGATTTAGACCTAAATGATCCAAATGTATCATTGATCCCAGCACTACAAACTGGTGATCCATTTACACTTGGTGAAGTAGGAACTGGATCTGACACTAAAGCTCAATTTGTATTTGCTAACTTCAGTACCAACACAGTCGCTGCTGGAAATACATATGACCAGCCAAACACTGGATCAGCACTTGATGCTACAAATTTCGCCAATATTACAGCAACTACTACTGTACAAAAGTTCTCACAAAGAGCTATTGTACAAAATAGTACTTCCTTTAATATTGAGGGAAATAATGAGCAATCCCAAGTAAACGCAACATGGATCGATTTAGAAACAACAATCGCAGACTTAAGATCAACAATTAAAAACGGTAATAGTACAGCATCTCCACGTTTCCATGGATTTAACTTCCTTAATGTAGATGTTAGAAGTATGACTACTACCGGTACTCTTGATGTTTACTTACTAAACGTCACCGCAGGCTCCGAAATCATTGTTGGAACCTCTGGCGCTGGTAACCTAACAGATGGAACAATTGGTATCTTTAAGATTGCAGATGACATCAGCCCACAAAGTGGATTAGTCAATCTAAACTCCACAGCTGATATTGCAAGAGGATTATTTGAAACAAGTTTCACAACTTCAACAGATCAAATTGGTCTCTTGCTTGCATTTAGCGACGAAATAACCGTTGATGCAAAAGAATCATTTGTTGTTGACTTCATGTCTTTCGGATTCGAGAAAGATGGTTTGGCAGCAGGCACAAGAATTGCCAACCAAATTATCAGAGCCGAATTGGAAGAAACTGGTGATAATACAAGTACCTTTGAAGGTTCACTTGAATATATCATGATTAATCAGCTCAATGTACTAGACGCATCAACTTACACAGGCCTATCTCCAATTGCCAGTGATCCAACTTTCATTGTAATTGAAGATTTGACTGATGAGGATGCTCCAAGAGTCAATTATCTTGATCTTGGTGCAGATGGTGTATCTACACAAATAGCTGATCAAGAAGAAGCACCAAGTCACTCTGGTGTTGTTTCATTTGATGGAAATTCCTACAAAACTGCTGACACAGTTACAATTACACTTGAAGACTTAGACCTTAACGTAGACTCTGATCTTATTGATATCTATACAGTAGTACAAGCAGCCGGTGATCAAAACACTGATGCAGTTGGTTCAGGTAACGTCACAACTGGCGGTACCTCCATCACACTGTCAAACGGTGATGAACTCGGCAGACTACTTGATGTCACATTTGATGATCAAAGATGGACTACTCCAACAAATGCATGTCTTGGAACCTTAACTGGTGCATCATCTGATGATACCGGACTTGGTGCAACTGGATTTACTCTAGTTGAAACAAGCAAGGATTCAGGCGTCTTTGTTGGTGACTTCCAGATTCCAAACCTATGGTGTAGAGCCGATGCCACTGCTGCTGAAACAGTAACTGGCCTCGACATTGAAGTTAACTATGTTGACTTTAGAGATGCATCTGGTGAGGTCATTGAAGTTGGCGACTCCGCAGGAGTTCGTGCAAACACAGGATCAGTAAGTCTTGATAGAACTGTCTACCCAGTACCATTTGGTGTTGAGTCAGACTTTACAGCCCAAACAACTGAGACATCACCAAACGGAAGAGCCCTTTTCCCAATCCATGCAAGTGGAATGAACACTGCAGGTACAGCAAGATCTAGTACCAGTGGTGGAACCGGAACTCAAGGCTTAGACAGTGGTGAATTCTTAGCTGATGGTGACCTTACTATCCACGTTAGAGTTAACGATCCAGACTTTGATGTATCCGCATCTGGTGAAGACACTATTGCCCAAAACAGCACAGCAGGAGTAGGACCAGTGAAAGTCTCTGTTATCAGAGGTGCTTCACAAGTCACACTCGGTTATGCTGGTGGTCCTGATGCATTGGACGGTACAATTGATACTGACCAATCAACAACAGGCGATGCTCACAAATCAACAAGAGCATTTGGTCCAATAAGTGAAATTGCCCCAGACGCAGGTATCTTCGAAATCGATATCACAGTCAGATATACTGATGGCCCAGCAAGTACAACATGTCCAAGTACAACAGATACCTGGACTGCACTTAATGGTGCCACCACAACAGCAGAAACAGACAGATTTGATATTGCCGCAACATCAGGTGATTACTGTATCTTACAAGGAGACATTCTCCAAGTAGAATACACTGATCCAGCTGATGCATCAGGTGATGTCAATACTGTTACTGACTCTGCTACATTTGACCTAAGAAACGGTGTACTGCAATCCGACAAATCAGTTTACATTATTGGATCCGACATGATCTTGACCCTCATTGAGCCAGACTTAGATTTGGATAATGACCAGGCTGAGACCTATGACTTGGACTTGATTGAATGGGACTCTGATGCCGCTACTGTCACCATGGGTGACGCTGACGGCGAAGGAGCAACATTTGACCCAGAACCACTTAACTTTAGAGAAACAGGTGACTCTACTGGTATCTTCCAGATTGTTATCGAAATCCCAGAAGAATTAGATGGTGACAAGTTAGAAAGAGGAGAAGAAATTGTCCTCGAATATACTGACTGGGGTCCATCAGGAGCTGACTATGTAGGCAATGAAGATGAAGATGTCAACTTGACAATATTCACTTCTAACTTCGGAGCAACTGTAGAACTTGACCAAAAAGTTTACACATGGACTGACAAAGTCTATATCACTATTGTAGCACCAGATCACAACTTTGATAGTGACTTAGTTGACGAAATCGGTAACACTGATCTCGATCCAATCAAAGTCGCAACCAGAGGCGCTGATCTAGACAAGTATAAACTTGTTGAAACTGGAACTGACACAGGCATCTTTACTGGTGAGGTTATCCTTACTGGATTTACACATGATGCTGATGGTGACAGTACCACAGGTACTTCAGGTAATGATGTAGTAACCACAACTTCCTCAGGTAGTGGTCCAACAGATGGACTATTGTCTGCTGATGATGATGACGGAATTACTGTCTCCTTTGAATTCTCAGAGGATGAAACTGTAGTCGGTTCAGCACTTATCAGATGGAATATTGGTGAGGTTCAGTGGCTTGAAGCAAGTTATCCAGCAAGCGGAACAGGTGTTGTAAGAGTAATTGATCCAGACATGAACTTAGATCCAGAAGCAGTCGACAACTTCGATGTCGATGTGTGGTCTGACTCCGATGCCGGAGGTATTGACCTTACTGTAACTGAGACTAATGAGGCAACCGGAATTTACGAAGGTACTGTGTTCTTCACAACTACTGACGAATCTTCAGGTCACAGACTCAGAGTCGCAGAAGGTGACACTGTCACCGCAGAATATGAGGACAATACACTACCAGATCCGTACACAACTGCAGATGAACTTGATATTACTGCCACTTCACTAATCGGCACTGTAGTACCACCTCTCGAGAGAGCACCAGCTGCTAACTTGAGAACCGTTGATGCATTCGGTAACAGTTTAGATACTGTCTCCGTTGACCAACAGGTACAAATCAGCGCTGACTTAGCAAATGGTCAGGATAGAGAGCAAGCATTCGCATACTTGGTACAGATTCAAGATGGTAACGGTGTTACAGTCTCACTAGCATGGATTACAGGTTCACTATCTAGCGGTCAATCATTCAGCCCAGCATTATCATGGATTCCAACCGAAAGTGGTAGCTACACAGCAACCGCATTTGTATGGGAATCAGTTGATAATCCTACGGCATTATCACCACCAGTTAGTACAACAATAACTGTACAGTAAGAAAACTAGTTCACATTATCCTTTTTTTCTTTTTTTTGAATCCTCTTTAACGTAAGTTATGAATAATTTTTCCAGAAGTAATATCTAGGAGATAATTAACAATTAATTAAAATGAAATTTCAAATTCTCTTTTCTGTTTTAATTGTATTATTAATTATCAATACTCCGAACTCATTTTCAGAAGAACTGGAATTATTCACAAATAGCAAGGTGTATGCACCTTCTCATACTTTACAGGTTTATGGAAAAGGATTGCCTGAAGAAAATCTAATACTACGAATATTTGCACCTGATGAATCTATTGCAAAATTTGATCAAATAACAACCGAGTCAGATGGCTCCTTCAATTATGGATTACTTACATGGCCACAACCATCCACGAATTTTCCTTATGGTACATACACTGTAGAAGTAATTAGTACACAACAAAATGGAATATCCCAAAAAATCGATGTAAAGTTTTCATCCACAACAGAACTAGTTGATGTGCCTGTTGAAAGAATTGTAAATACTCTAGTATTTGCACCTGAAACTGCTGCAATTAATCATCCTATTCGAGTATTTGTGCAAACTACTAGTGATGGTCTCTTAATTGGAAATGAACCTTCAAAATTATTAGGAACTACACATGTACACCTGCCTTCTGGAATTTCCATTCCTTTATCAAATTCATTTAAGACTCTTCATCAGGGATTATACTTTGTTGATTATGTTCCAAGAGAAGAAGGAACTCATGTGTTTCATGTAGTTGCATTTAGTCAGGGAACAACATCGCATGGTTCTGCGGCAACTAACGTTCTAAGACAAGATCTTGGTGGAATTTCAGAACAAATTATCACATTAAATTCTATTCTAGATGAGACCTCAGAAGAACTCAATGTACTCAAATCAGAAATTGCAGGATTTGATACAACTTTAGATCGTGCAAGTGTTCAGATTGATGAAAATATTGGGACGATTTCAACTTCTGTTGAATTCATTACGGAGGCATCTTCTCAACTTAATGCATTAATGTTGCCAATTATAGCATCAATTGGATTAATTGTTGCATTACAGGTAACTATTCTTACCAGACGAAGATAGTTATAATAATACAAGTAAAATAAATTAACTGATGCCCAGAGCGGCTATTTTCTTTTCAATAGTTCTTTTCTCTTTTGTATTGACTAATTCGTATGCATTAACTCCTGGAGATTTAATTTTAGATAAAAATGAAAATAAAATTATATTTGATTCGGAAATATTAAAAATAGATTCTAATTTTTTTAAAGAAAACGATTTTAAAAGATATCTAATTTTTGGAGCAAACACACAAGATACTGATTTTTTAAAAAATAATTCATTATATGGAATTCAATCAGAAAATGGATTTTTTTATGTCTCGGTTCTTTCTGAACAATCAGCTACTAATTTGATTTCCCAAGGCTTCAATGTTATTGAGGATTCAAAATTAGATTTTCATTTGTCTGCAAATATAATTTCAGATTCTTCTCGAATTGGTGAGATCACAGGTTCCAGTATTGCTAAAAAAAAATATGATGCATCAGGAAATGGTACTGTAATTGCAATTGTTGACACTGGAGTTGATTTCTCAAATCCTGATATTCAACACTCACTCGCACGAGATAAAATCAATCATCCTATAATGCTTGATCCTGATGGACAGGGGATTGTTCTAACAAATGCAACTTTTTTTGCCTATATTGATAATAGCGAAATTATTAGAAATTACAGCAAACCAGTTCCATCAGAAATGACTTCATCAGCATATGTGACTAAAGATGGAGTTTTTCTAGATGTCTCTCAAGGTGGTAAAGGAAGTAAAATCCCAATTTACAATTCATTTTTTCCACAAATTGGCTCGTCCCCTATTTTTAATGGAACTTTAGACAAAGATATGAAAATTGGAAATGACAATAGAAATTATATAAAATCAAAAAGTGGTGTGTACCATCTCGGTGTTATTTATCAGGGAGGATTACAAGGACCTTTAGCTAGGATTCAAGTCGTACCAGTTCTTGTAGTTGATTCATTCATTTCAGGTGTTTATGACACCATGATTCCTGATCTTAGTACGTCGTGGGAAGATTACACTAGATTTGATCTAAAACCCGGTCAGAAACCAAATTATGATTTTGATTTTACTGATGAAAAGCCAATAGTGTTAGGTAGTGGCAAAGAATTCCTTGTTTATGATTCTAATAATGATGGAAAAAATGATTATAGTGCAGGAACATTTGGTGCACAAGTTCTTGATGTTTATGGTGTAATTAGAAATAATGTGACTGACATCGATGATACACTAAAGGCAATTAACGGTACATTATTGCCTGGATTAGATCCGGAAGGAAACTTTTTTGGGATAATGACTGATTTTATGGGTCATGGAACCTCCAGTGCTGCATCAATTACTTCTAGAGGTCAAGAAATCTATGATATCTATAACAATACCGAAAAACATTCTATTATTGGTGTAGCACCTGATGCAAAGATTGTACCAGTAAAAGCATTATGGTTTGGTGATACAGTTTATGGATGGCTATGGTCTGCAGGATTTGAAAATGAAGATCACTCTTGGAAATTTTCAGGTAAACCAAAAGTTGACATAATTTCTAATAGTTGGGGAGTTTCAAATTTCCCATCTTTTAATTCATCACCTGGAATGGATGTATTATCATTAATTCTCAGTGTACTTGTTACTCCTTATTCATTAGATGATGATTATCCTGGAATTACAATAATCTCCAGTGCAGGAAATTCTGGACATGGATATGGAACAATTGGGTTACCTAATGCATCACCTTTTGGAATTTCAGTGGGTGCAACAACAAACAATGTATTTGTTGGATATGGTCCATTCAAAGATCAACCACGATTTGGAAATACTACAACCCATCATGATCATGTTGTTGATTTTTCAAGTAGAGGTCCTGGAACCATAGGAGATCCAAAGCCTGACATAATGAGTATTGGTGCTCATGGCTTTACACCATCAAATGTAATCAAAATTAAAAAAGATTCCAAAGATGAATCTTTTTCATTATTTGGGGGAACCAGTATGGCAGCCCCATTAGTATCTGGAAGTGCTGCAATTCTAATGGAAGAATTGAAAAAACAATCCCAAGAATATGATCCATTTTTGATTAAAAATATTCTAATGTCAACTGCAACAGATCTACAAAATGATGCATTCACTCAGGGCTCAGGACTGGTTAATGTTGAATCTGCCTTGGATTATGTTCATGGAAATGATGGTATTTTCATAGTGCATAATGATAAATCATATGATAATATCAAAAAAGTTCTTGAGCCTGCAATTGAAAACATCAATTCAACTGCAATTGGATTTGAACAATTCCAACTCCCATCTCATTCTATTTCAATGACTAGTTGGTTTGGAGGTCAATTGAGTCCAGGTGATAGAACTACTGCGACTTTTACTGTTAATAATCCAAACAATGAAACACTTTCTATTAATGTAAAATCACAAACTTTGTCATTAATCACAAAAAATCAATTTGATGGGAAAACAATTCCACGACAGCAAGACTCTATTTTGAATAAAACTGATACATTCATTCCAAATTATGTAAAACTATCAGATGTAACCAATCATAAAACAGTTGGTGATTTTTTTAATGAACAAAATCCAATCCCTGATGATTCATCATTAATGATAGTAAATGTTAATTTTCCATTTAGTAATTTTATGAATAGTACATCTAAAGTATATGCAGACGATCTCAAAATTTCTTCATTGTATCTTTATGACTGGATTGATAACAACAATGATACAAAAATCACCAGTGATGAATTATCTATGATAAATAGAGCTGGTTCTTGGGGAACAGTTCAAGAATTAAGAGTTTCAGATCCTAATGAAAAATTTGATGGTATTCCATTAGTTGGAGTTTATCCAGTCCCTACTAGATATTCCTATTGGTTAGGTGACACAAAACAAAACTCTACCTCTATGGATTATACAATTTCTACAAGTTATTATCAGAAAGATAATTGGTCTATGTTGTGGCCAGAATCTGAAACACTATCTGTTCCTGCAAAAGATTCAGCTACTGTTGATGTCACATTGATAACTCCAAATGATCTTCAAACTGGTGTTTATCAAGGATTTTTAACATTTGAAAGTGATAGACATACTGTAAATGCCCCAGTATCTTTTGTGATCAAACAACCTGTAATTGAAAATGAAACTACGATACTGATTAAAGGAAAACAAAGTGATGACATACTTTATGGAAATGGGTACACCAAAGGTGCATTTGATATGGTTAATCGTTACATGGCAGGTGATTGGAGACAATATTATTTTGATATTCAAAATGAATCGATAAATTCTGGTGCAATAGAACTATCCTGGATTAGTGATGATACAAATCTTGCAGTATTTGTAATGGATCCCTCAGGCAAAATAATACAGACAAATGTTCCTTCAGGAGTTTTTGGTCATTTTCTTAAATGGCCTTCCCTTGATTGGTTGGGCAATTCTCTTTTCAGTCAAGGGGGTGGCTTTTTCCCTGTAAAAAATAAAGATGATACTTCAACAGTAATTTACGTCCCAATAAATCAAACAGGTACATACACACTTTTGACTCATTCAACCTTGTTTGGTGGAAATTCAACAACTGAATCAATTACACTATCTTCTAAATTCACTAATATTTCTCCAGAGATGTTGTCAAACAATCAACAAACCAAAGTTGAATCTGAAACTATGATTCCTGATTTGAAAGATGAAAATAAAACAACGCCTCAGAAAATCTCTGAAAATATATCTACTATTCAAACCAAATCTAATTCATCTACAGAATCTGATTCATCTTTTAGTACAGGAATTGCAATTGGTGTTATTATTGGAATTGCGATCGGAATCATGTTTATTTTCATCGTTAGACAAAAACCTCCTAAATAATTGAACAAGGTTTATAAGCAATTTGGCGAGTACGTCAGCTTGAATGTCAGAGCTTGGGACAAAAAAGTCTGGCGGATTATCCCGAAGAGACTTTCTAAAGTTAATGGGTGCCGCAGGGACAGGATTAGCATTTGCTCCGTTTGTCCCATTTGGTAATTTCATGCCAAATCCTAACCAGGCAACTCTTGAAAAAGTTCCAGTAATTTTGCCTGATGGCACTCAAGCAAATATCAATACTTATCCAATTAATCATGCAGAAGTTATCACATATCCATCAACTGGTGATGCTGCACTTGATGCAGAAGCTTTTCGTAAATGGCAATTCATTAGACTTCCTGAAGAATTAGGTGGAGGTAAAAAGGATACTACTTCAATTCGAGCTTATAGTATGATCTGTTTGCATCTTTGGTGTTTGTGGAAATATTGGCCTGATGAGGGAAGAAAGAGAGGAGAATGTCCTTGTCATGGTAGTATGTATGATCCTGTTACAGGAACAGCTTTTGTAGGTCCTGCATCTGTACAAGCTGCACCATCAAATACATTAGCCCAACTGACTCTTGAAATTGATTCAGACGGATTTGTATTTATTTTACCACCAAAGTTTAATGCAAATGATAATGGAGTGATTGGATATGGCCGTTTCGCTTGAAAGAAGAACTGGAGCCGTTGGCTTCCTTTACTGGCTTTGGGACGGTGTGGATAGAACTATCTTTACTGCAATCAAGTTTTCATTTCCTGCAAGATTTGTAAGTCCATTTGGATTTTTGGGAATGCTCACATTTACTGTGTTTATCATTCTAGGTGTTTCAGGAGCTCTTCTCATGTTTTACTATCAGCCGATTTTAGATAGGGCGTGGGATAGTGTTCAATTCATTAACGATGAAGTGCCATTTGGTTTTCACATAAGAAACATTCACTATCACGGTTCCAATGCAATGGTACTCTTAGCTGTTCTTCACATGTATTATCAATACTTTAGTGGAAGATACAAAATCAGAAATGAAGTTTTGTGGATGACTGGTGTGATTCTTGGTGTTGTTACAATTTTAGAAGCATTTACCGGATATGATGTAATATTTAGTGAAAGAGCAGAACTTGCAATTAGTATTGCAGCATCGCTTACAACATCAATTCCTGTTGCAGGACCGACGATTCGTGATGCGGCGTTGGGTAGTGGCTTTTCAGACTTTGTATTAAGATTCTATGCTCAACATGTCTTCTTGTTACCTATTGTAATGCTAGGTCTAATGGCAGTTCACTTCCCAAGGTTCTTGGTCTTTGATGTGCCAATGGTAATGGCAATTGGAGGTGCAATCCTAATCACTGGAGGTGTATTCCCAATTGATATGGGTTTCAAGTTTGAACCTACAGTACCGCCGGGTGTAACTGTACCTGAGTGGTATCTTACAGGAATTTACGCATTCATGAGGACTCAATATGACAAGTTTGTCACTGGTTTGCTGTGGCCGTTGTTGTTTATCATATCACTGGTGCTGATTCCATTCATAGATAGATACAAGAAATTCTCATGGCGAGACAGACCAATTATTACTGCATTTGGTATTACTAGCCTTGCTCAAATTATGGTTACTACCTACTGGGGATTCTATATCTCACCAGACGTATCTGTTCCACTAGTAGAGCGTTTGGTAATCGATCCAATATTCTTCTACTCTACAATGATATTGATGGTACCTCTTGGCTTTGGATTTACTTACATGATGATCAAACTTGCAAATGAAGCTGAAAGAAAATCAAAACTTGCAAAAAGTACTGGTCCAAAGAAGGTGGCAACCATAAATCTTTCAGAAAAATGGATTAACTGGTTACTAGTTGCACTTTTGGCATTCCAAGTATTCCTTAACATTGCAGCTTACAATGCAGCACTAATTGGCATGAAAAACATTTCATTATTCTTTGTTGGAATTATTTTGCTAGTATTTGCAGCATTCTTCCACATCTACAGATATGCTCTAAGTCAAGAAAAGAATGCACCACCACCAGCACCTACTCCAGTACAAGATGAAAAACCAAAACTTGTAGAACCTGAAGTATCTGCTGAACAAAGCAAACTTCCTGAAGGTGATTCTACACCACAAGGAAAACCTGAACCAAAAGAATTAGCTCCTGAGGTTCCAACACCCAAGACTCAGGCAGATTTAGGAGTTGGTGCAAATAATGATTCAAATGTTGGTTCTGGAGATCTTACAAAATCATGATCACAATAATTCTAAAGAAACTTTATAAGAACTTGAGAGGCGTAAAAAAATTATGAGTTCTCCTACTTCAAGTCATGCATATGGAATAGGATTGATTGCACTAATTATAGGAATGTCTGGAACTTTTGTCTTTTACACTTCATTTTATCTTCCAGAATCTTTGGCAAAACCATCAGTTGATGAGCATATCTTAAATCCTGAAAAAAGTTTACTGATTGAAATTGTTCCAGGTGCAGTCATTGAAGGAAACCAAAACTATGTTCCAAATAAAGCCGATGCATTACTAAGTGTAAATAATCTTGTAGTCTGGCAAAACAATGATGATACTGCACATACGGTCACCCCTGATCATAGACACTCTGATAGTTACAGTGGTGATTTTGGTTCTGAAGGCGTTCTTAAACCAGGCGATACATATGAATTCTTATTTACTGAACCACAAGAAGTTCATTATCACTGTCAACCTCATCCATGGATGACTGGATCTTTAATTGTAGAAGTAAGTAGATTCTAGACTGAATACTTTGCAAAAATTATTTGACTTTCAATTTCTTTGTGTTGCTCAATAATTGATGCTCTGAATTTTACTTCATGCTCTTGCTCTGGTTTGAATTTAATTAATGCCGTAAACTCTGCTTTATTTTCTGGCATTACATCTTTGTTGATAAATAATCTTGAAACATTCTGTGAGATATTTTTTCCATTGTATGATTTGTAAACTATGTGTTCATTTGAATCTAAAATCTGTGTATTGATCACAACTCCGTCATATCTACCTGGGTATGAAACCAAAATTGTTCCTTTGATTTCTGAATTAGGATGAATCTCAGTTGAATCCAGTTTGAATTCTATGTCTTTCACAAAACATCCCATACGAATCAGAATAAATAATTTTGTTAAGTGGGCCCAAAGGGCTTCGATCCCTTGACCATTGGATTAGAAGTCCAACACTCTATCCATGCTGAGCTATAGGCCCAAAAACCTAGAAATTAATTGCCATTTTAAGGGTTTAGCAAAAGAGACTGGCAAGTTAAATTCTACCAAGTGGCTTTAGATCTCTGATGGTAAAACAGTATTACCGAGTTATTGAGGAATTTGATCCAAATAAAGAATATGGATTACAAATTCGCAAACAATATGCAAAATGTCTCTCTGTACTAAAGAAGGGACAAAAAGTAAATCCATTAGAATTTACTGAAGAGCATCTCAATGAGTTTTGCAACAAGATACGATCTTTTAAGACAAACAGACTTGTCACGTATCATAGCTTTACTATAGGAAAAAGAATTGGGATGCTCGCCGAAGTTCCAATAGAGGAGAAAGGAATTGCAATTCCTCTTGTAGAATTTCGTAAATTAGAAACTGTTTCGTATTTTATGGATCAGTTAAAGGGTTCAAGATATCGTAACATTGATCCACAAAAAGAAGTTGGAACATCTAGTGCGTATTCGTATCGTTTATGGCACTTTAACAACTGGATTTCAGGCAAGAAGTTTGAGTTCACTACTGAAGTTCCAACAGGAAAAAATACCTACAAACGAGAAAAAGAGTTCATTACAATTTCAAGTGTTGAACAACTTCTCAAAATGTATCAAGAACCATACAGTGTAGCATCAGACTACATCAAAGTAATCAAAAAGTATATACTTGATCCAATTCATGAAGGAAAAAGAGCAGGTTCAATCAAAATTGATTATTGTGCAATAAAGTCATATTTTGAGAGAAATGATTCACCAATTCATTTCAAGTTTGATCCTGCAAATCGCTACAAAACCACCAATGGCGAAGACGAACAGCCAAGTTTGTCACTAGATGAATTCATGGAGTTACTAACTACAGGAAAACCAACTCTAGTTCAAAAGGCAGTGTTTTTGTGCAAACTTCATCGAGGTCTTGATACATCTACTCTAGTTGATAGATTCAACTTCCATGTTTGGGGACAACTAGTAGAGTATTTTGGAACTGCAAACTATTCTCAGTGGGATGTAAAGAACTGCCCAGTTCCAATAAAACTGACTAGAATGAAGACTGACTATACCCATACAGGATTCCTAGACAAAGACGCAATAGTTGCCATTCAGAAATATCTAGAGTTTAGAAAAAACAAGACTGGACTTGAAATGTCAGATGGTCAGGCACTATTTCTGAATGCAAGAAACGAACCAATTACAAACAACTGGATAGGAAATAGTCTCAAGAAACTTGCAGACAATGCAGGAATGCGTAAAGTAATTGATGGCTACAAGCAGGTTCGTTATACCATAAACTCCCATGAGTTACGTGACTTGCTAAAATCTACACTGATTGATTCAGGTGTGAGGATTGATTTGGCTGATGAATTCATTGGACACAAACCAAAAGATACCTATGAGAAACAAAGTATCCTATACACTGAGACAATGAGAACTGAATACAGCAAAGCATCAGATAGACTCAATGTGTTTTCAAATTTCTCAAGTTTTGTCAAAGGCTATGAGAACACTGAGGAGATGAAAGCAAAACTTCGTTCACTAGAAGAGCAGCAAATTGAAACAAACAAGGCAATGCTTACAATACTGAAAAACAAGGGAATTATCCCTTAGTTTTTTATTTTTATTAACCCATAACTCTGCATTCTACAGTTGATTCTCCAGTGGATCTACCTGTACATTTTATCACAATCCAAAATGTATACCACTTTCTTTCACATGTTACAGTTGCTGGATTTACAGTTGTTTGTGGAGGATTCATCAGACATCCATTTGCGCAACTTGAATTATTAATTTGAGAAACTAAATCACTACTCACAGCATTTTCTGCTCTAGTTTTTGCAGATCTTCTATTTGATTCCCGAAAAACCCCCCAACTAGTTCTAGTTTTGTTTGAGGTAAATGTATGAGAACCAGGACAAGGAATTACTACCATGTTCTGTAAATTTATTTTCTTTTTAAAAGTATTATGATATTACTTCTCATGAATATTGGAATAATACTTAATTATCTTAATACTATATCATTTCTATTGAGTTTTGAATCTTCAAATGATCCTTCTGTTGTAAAAAAATTAAGATCAATTGGAGAACGTGTAAGAGTTTTTGAAAAAGATCTATCTGAATTTAATGAATTTGTTAAAGAAAACATGCCAACAACTGAGGTAAATGAAGATTCTCTAAAACTTGAAACAGTTGAGATGCTAAACAAAGGTATTCCGATTCGAAATTTTTCTATGAAAGGTATTCATTTTCCATTGGATATCATTCCTATTGCATCTCCTATACTAGCAGGTGTTACTAGTGCTCTAGTTCTTCCATCAAATGTTAGACAAACTAAACGAGATGGATGGTGGCCTCCACTCCCTGCAGGACCACCTCCACCACCACCTAATGCTCCACCACCATTTCCTCCACTCCCCGCAGGTTTTGGTGATATCACACTTGATGATGGTGATCCTGATATGCCAGGTTGGGATCCTGTTAATCCAACTCCAAATGGTCATGGAAAAGTAATAGAGTACGATGATCAAACTGGTAAATTATCAATGTCTTCTGCTGGTCAATCAGTTGAATTAGATTGGGAAGATCTGAAACCACCACAACCAATTGATAGCGTACCACTCCCACCAGAACCTTGTCCTGATGGAAGCCCTCGTCCAAAACATGATCAAGTATCTGTTGAAGTAGATGAAATCAAAGCATCCATTAGAGAATCAAATTGTCATACCACAATTATCATTTCAATAAAATGGAAGATTACCCGTGTTCGTTTTCGATGTAGTGGTACAGGCCGTAATCGCAGATGGACTAGAGATCCAAATCAACCACGAAATCCTCCTAGAGAAGAATTCTCATCTAATCATACTTCAACTAGAGTCTCACTGCCACAAAACTAGAAAATTGACAAAATTTTGCTACACGAAAGCATAAAATCACACTGAACCTATACAATGTATGGCACATAGAATAAAAAATCTTGTTGATTTTTACTCAGTCATAAGCGGCAGGAAATGCCGGGGTAGTGTGGTTGAGTAAATCAATTAGATGCAAGAAACATAAAATTGAAATTCAGTTTCCTACAGAAGATTCTGAATTTACAAGATTAGCCGCAGAAGTCAGCGAACTAATCAAACACATTGAGAGAAACCCTGAATGCCGATTTTTTGAGGTGAAAGCATGAAAACAGTCAGAGATCTCTCTATAAAGGAAAAAAAATTACTAACCAAACTGATATTCGTCAGGACTCAGACAACTTCTGGACTGAACAGTCTGTCATTTCATCAAGAATACAAAACACTGTGTTTTTGTTGTTTGAAAACCAAGAAAATCTCAAATGAATTCTCATGTCTTAGAGAATTAGATCAACATCTATTTGATTTTCATAAAGATCTTAGTCTTGAAAATCAAATTGAGAATGCAATAATTGTGAGAGAAATATGCAATTATCTAACAAAAAAAAGAGGTGATTTCAAATGAATATTCTAGATGAAATTACTGCAATTTGCAGCAAGGAAATTAAAGATGAAGAAGAAAACATCAGACAAATTCTTCTAACTCTTTTTTCTGCGTGGACTGAGAGTCCTCAAAACACACGAATACTGGCACCATCTGGAGAAGGTAAGACCTACTTAGTCACAAAATTGGCAAATCTTTACTACATTAAGGGTTTACAGCCACTTTTTTTGAAAATTCTCTCTTTCCATTTTAAAGAGAAATTGTTGTGAATAACCTGCATATACTCCAAAATGATTTACAATTTTTTCATGTAAGCAATCATACTGTCTTTCTGTAATTGTTTTAGTGCTAATTTGAAATTCATTAGAATAGTATTTTTCTAAAATTCTAATCATCCATCTATCTAAAGGAAATGCTTCTAGTTTTTCTAATGAAAACAACATTACACAATCTGCAACTTTGTTTCCAACTCCAGGAATCCCTTGAATGATTTCTTTAGTTTCTTGATAATTACAATTTTTCAAGTATTCAAAATTAATTTTTTTTGATAGGATCATCTTTGATGCTTCTTTGATAAATTTCGCCCTATATCCCACCCCGCAACTCATAATTTCATCAATTGATGCTTTAGCAAGTTTCTCTGCTTTAGGAAATAAAAAAAACTCTTCATTGTCATATTCTACTTTGATTCCAAACTTCTTTGATAATTTCTCCAAACTCATTTTGATTTTTTGTATGTTGGAGTTTGACGAGACAATAAAGGAAATCAAACACTGGAAAGGATCTTGCCTGAGAATTCTCAGTCCTGGAAATTGTTTGACAGCTTTTTTTACTGTTTTATCTTTTGAAATGGATTTTACAATGTCACCTAAATTGTCATCTTTTCTCAAAAAATCCACTTTTGAATTTTGAAAAGAATTGATATGACCACTTTTATTTATGCGTATAATGTCTTGACCGTTTATCCCATACCAAAAATCATCCTTTTTCTTCCAAAGAAATACTTGGCCGCTATTAATAGAATCCTCAACATTTATTGCAAAATTTTTTTGCATCTTAGACTGTAATTTCGTCATTAACTGCTGGTGAATATGCCTCTAAACCAAACTTCTCATGAATCTCTCGTGCAAACATATCGCATGATTCAGAATCCCCATGTACAGTCCATACTTTGGGATTTCCCTTGATTTTTTTGATCATATCAAATAATTCTTTTTTATCTGCATGTCCTGAAAATTCAAATTGTTTTACCTCTGCCTCCACATTAAGATCTCTTCCTCTAGTTGATACCTTTCCCGTATCTAGCAATTTTTTTCCTGGTGTTCCTTCTCCTTGATAAGAAACAAGGGCTATTCCATTTTTACTATCAAAAGATAACTGTTGTAGATAATACACTGCATTTCCCCCAACTAACATTCCAGCTGGTGATATTACAACACATGGCTCTTCCATTGCACGTTTTCTATCTGCATGCTCTGTAATTGCAGTTGCACTCTTTATTGCATCTGAAAATATTTTTGGATCTCTTAGATACTCTGGATGCCTAAACATTATCTCATTTACCTTTAATGCCATTCCATCCATTATGATTTTATGTTTAAAATTTGCACTTCTTAAAACACATGCAATCTCTTGAGAACGCTCAACTGAAAATGATGGGATAAACAATATTCCTTTTCTATCCATTACTTCATTTGCAAATTCAATTAATTCCGCTTCTGATTCTTTTCTAGGTTTTTGTTCATTTTTTGCATATGTACTCTCAGTAATTAACAAATCAATTTCTCCAATATCCAAATCCATCTCTCGAAGCATTCTAGACCCATGAGTCTTGATATCCCCTGTGTAAAAGAGTCGTTTTTTCTCTGATTCCACTAGAACGGTACTTCCTCCAATTACGTGACCTGATTCTCTTAACTCAAAAGTTGCATTACCTTTTGTAATTTTTTGTCTAAATCCAATCTCTTTTGCATTTTTCATCATGTTATTTACTTCAGGCAAGTCAAATGGATGTGAATTTTTTTCAATTTTTAGCATATCTTCAATTAATAATTTTGATAAATCAAATGTTGGTGGAGTGGCATAAACCTCTGTGTTCCCACTTACAAACAATGATGGGACATTTCCTGAATGATCCAAATGAGCATGAGTGATAATTATGGCATCCAAATCTTTGGGTTTTACGTGAAGTGGGTATTGTGGGGGTGTTCCTCTTCTACCAAATAAGACTCCGTAATCCAGCAAGAGTTTTGTTCCATTACAATTCACCAAAAACCCTGATCTGCCAACTTCGTTTGCAGCTCCTAAAACTTTCACATTCAAGAATTATGATGATTTTTTATCGACGTTAAAACCTTCTTAGAGATAGCCCGATCATTATGCCTATCATGGAATCTACACAAGCTTTAATTAGTGTAAGCTAAGATTCGATCCTCATGGGAAGAAGCTTCCAAGAATGGTTAGGACAACAAGATCAAGCCGTCGTCGCTAAAACACGTGCTGGTGACGAAGCAAACAAACCACTCCTAAACCAAATTAACTGGATTTGGGTAAACAATCTGATGAATCAGAAAGCAGACCTTAATCCATCTTCAGCTGAACTACTTGACTGGGTAACCTCTGGTCAAATAGATGCAATGAGAAAATAAACGTGTAAAACACGTTATCTTTTTGTTTTTTAAATTCTTGAATCTAGATTCTGCGCATTTATTTTGAGTCGATCTTTTTCATAACAGAGTTATGAATTTCGATCATGGTTTAAATAGTGACCAAGCAATCTAATCATTGTAATGCCAATAGCAATACTTCCAGACATTGATGAACAAAGATGTATCGGATGTGCACTATGTGTAGAAATCTGTACAACTCTTGGTCCTGATGTCCTTAGAGTAAAACCTGTTGAAGGCTGGAAGAGAGGTAAAGCATTTGTATTTTATCCAGAAAGATGTATTTCTGATGGTGCATGCATCGGTGTATGCCCAACAAAATCAATCTTTTGGATGAGACCAATGAATTACACTGCTGGACAACCAGTACCTCTTCACAAAAACGGTATCTTCATCAAAGGTTGGGCAGAAGACGCAGCACTATAAGCTGAATCTTTTAGCACATTCTTTTTTCTTATTTTTAATTTAAGCAATTGCTTTTCGCTTGATTTCTTTTGAAATTGTTTTTACAAAATGTTTTAGATAATCATCTTTTTTGTCATAATGAATTTCTGAAAACTTGTTGTTTGCAAAAAACTCATTCCATGTCTGCTCAAATATTGGGAATTCTTTTGGTTGAAATTCAATTCTAGCCGTTTCATGGTGTGCTGCAGGAAATATATCTGAAATCTCAATTGGAATTAATCCCAAAATGGGATTGTACTGACATACTTGGAATGAATCAAATTCTTTGAATTTCCTTTTTAATCCCAAATACTGATTTGATAAATATCCTGGTTTTGTACTTGATTCTCTTGTAATGATCAGCTTCTTTTTCATTGATTTAAATTTTCTAACAATTCTATGATATGACTGAACTTCGGGACGATACTGATCTTCTTTGGAGAATAAGAAAATGGCTTTTTCTTTGAATTTTGGTGTACCCAACCCAAGAAATTCAGAGTTCTCAATCATCACCTCTACCATTTCAAATAATTTGGGATGAGCCCTTGCTTTCTTAATTACATATTCCCATAATCTGCCCTCATAAATTGCCTGTTTTACCCTATCAACTTCAAGTTTGATTGCATGCAGATTATGAATTGCCAATTCATTTGTTCTCTGTTCTTCATCAAGATGGCGTAATTCATCTGGTGAATATTTTGAACAGATTTCACAATTGCAAGGAAAAACTGTAATATCTGACAAATACCTAGTTCCATCATCAGTAATGTATCTAGATTTTTTAGCATAAAGCATGTATGATGCTGAATCAAACGTATCACAGCCCAATGCTATGGCAAAAGGAATTGTTAGAGGATGACCAGCACCAAAAAGATGTAAAGGTATTGAATGGGGCATCTGTTTTTTTGCAGCAACAATCATCTGTGCTAATAATCTATATTCATATGACTCCATAAACTCAACAGGACTTCCCAAAGCTAGCATCTGAAAACCAATCTTGACTAAACTCTTTGTAGACTTTGCAACAAGTTCAAAATGTTCTCCTCCCTGAATTGGCCCAATCCAAATTTGACCATTCTTTTCACTACTCTCAAGTGTTTGCTTTGATACTTGTAGAGTGTGTTTGACATATGCTTCTGCTTTTTTAATTGGCATTCCATATCCAGTTGGCTTATCAAGTGGAATTGCAAAATCCGTCAATATTCCTTTTTCAAATTTTGCCATTTCTGGAGGTGTTACTTTAACATCACCATATTCTAAAACCTGATAGCCACCAGAGTCCGTCATTATTGCGCCATCAAAATCAATTATCTTGTGTATTCCTTTCTTTATGGCATCATCACCATAATTATTTCTTGTAATGTATGCATTTGTAATAACTAAATCAAAACCAATATCACGGATTTTTTTTGATGGGATGGTCTGTTTAACTGGATGAATTACTGGAACATAAGCTGGCGTCTCAATTTTACCATGATTTGTGTAAAGAGTTCCTATTCTTCCAGCTAAATCCGTTTTTGATATTTCAAACAAGTAATTTTACAGTCTTAAAGGCGTTATTTAATCAATCAGCAAAAAATTTTCTCAAATCATTATTTTTTGTAACTAAATCAAGCCAATCAACATCTTCATTTCCTTTGTTATTGGAAATTATAGACATGATTCTTTCTTCACTTTCTTCAATAGTTTTACCTGTAATATCCATTTGAACTGCCTTCTCTTCAAATCTATTAATTGCATCATGTGCAATAACTCCTAAAATTTCACTACCGGCATTGTCTTTAATTTTTTTATCTGAATATTTTCGATTTTTGTAGACTGCAATCAAATCATATGGACTTTTTCTTAAAACAATCATTATTCTTACTTGTTTTTTGTCTAACACATATGGTGCTAAATGTCCTACAATCAAATTACTATCCAAAATTTTTTGCCCTAGTATTATTTTCAGCTTATCCGTATCAACATCTTTATTTTCTTCAAGTAATCCTGATTCTTTTGCAATATTGTTAATGTCAATAATGTGTAATTTCAATCTCTGAGCAATCTTTTCAGCTACAGTATGTTTTCCTACCCCTGGATTCCCAGTAATTACTATTGACATGATATAAAATCATCATGAACCAGATTAAACGATTTCTGCAATACTAATAAGTAGAATTGAGTTTTTGACAATATTGCAAATTGGCTTATTAGGTAAAGCAAATGTTGGAAAATCTACATTTTTCTCTGCAGCAACTCAAACTTCTGTAGCGTCAGGAAATTTCCCCTTTACAACTATTGAACCAAATGTTGGTGTGGCATATGTCAAAGCTGATTGTGCCTGCAAACACTTTGGGATTAAACATGAAAATGATTATTGTATCAATGGAACACGTCTTATTCCTGTCAAACTAATCGATGTTGCAGGATTAGTTCCAGGGGCTCATGAAGGAAAAGGATTGGGAAATCAATTCCTTGATGATGCAAGACAAGCTGAAGTCTTGATTCATGTAGTTGACATTGCAGGTACAACTGACATTCAAGGACAACCAGTTCCAGCTGGAACTCATGATCCTTTAGAAGATATAGCATTTGTTCAAGATGAATTTGATCAATGGTTTGCAGATATTCTAAAAAGAGAATGGGATAAGATTACTAGAGAGATAGATCAAAAAAGAGCAAAACTTACTGACGGTATTGCAAAGCGATTTACTGGTTTAGGAATTAAAGATTTTCAAGTGCAAGAAGTATTACAAAAACTTGGGCTTATGGCTAGAAATCCAAAGGAATGGAAAGATTCTGATATCCAAACCTTTGTCAAAGAGTTAAGAAAAAATACAAAACCAATGATTATTGCTGCAAATAAAGCAGATTTATGCACTGATCTTAGCATCATTGATAAAATATCTGACTGTGTTATTCCCTGTAGTGCTGAGACTGAATTATTATTGAGAAAAGCATCAAAAGCTGGAATTGTAAATTATTCTTCAGGTGATACAGGTTTTACCATTCCTAATGGAAAAGAAATTCCACCTCCGCAACGAAAAGCACTGGATCTGGTAAAGTCTGTTTTTTCTAAAATCCAATCAACTGGAATACAAAAAATTCTAAACACTGCAGTTTTTGATTCATTAAAATTCATTGTTGTATATCCAGTTGAAGATGAAACCAAACTAACTAACAAAGACGGTGTGGTATTACCCGATACTAAATTACTCCCTCTAGATTCAACTGCAAAAGATTTGGCAAGTTTAATTCATGCTGATATTGCAAAAGGATTTTTACACGCAATAGATTGTAAAACAAAGCAAAGAATCAGTGGTGATCAAAAACTAAAAAATGGCGACGTCATCAAAATTATATCAACATTAAGTCATGGATAATATGCTAGGTTTAGGAATTGAAAGTACTGCTCATACTTTTTCGTGTGCAATAATTGAAAAAAAAGGAAAAAAAGGAAAAATTCTTTCAGATGTCAGAAAAATTTATCGTCCTGCAGATGGGGAAGGCATTCATCCTCGTGAGGCCTCACGCCATCATATTGAACATAGCTCCTCTGTGTTATCTGAATGTCTAAAAGAAGCAAATTCATCTATCAAAGATTTAGATATTATTTCATATGCTGCAGGACCTGGATTGGGCCCATGCTTACGTGTAGGTGCTGTCGTTGCAAGATCTTTATCTTCTTTTTACAAAATTCCAATCTATCCTGTAAATCATGCATTAGGACACATTGAATTAGGAAAATTACTTACTGGTGCATCAAACCCTTTGGTACTTTTGGTTTCTGGAGGACATACAATGCTTTTGGCATTTCTAAATAAACAATGGAGGGTTTTCGGTGAAACTCTTGATATTACACTTGGTCAACTGCTAGATCAATTTGGAAGATCCATTGGATTTCCTTCTCCTTGTGGGAAAAATATTGAAGAGTTGGCATCAACATCATCAAACTATGTTACTTTGCCATATTCTGTAAAAGGAAATGATGTATCTTTTTCAGGTTTATTATCTGCAACAAAGGCTGTTGCTAAAAAAAATAAAATCGATGCATGCTATTCTCTTCAAGAAACTGCTTTTGCAATGATTAGTGAAGCTGTTGAACGTGCATTATCATTTACTCAGAAAAGAGAGTTAATGATAGTTGGAGGAGTTGCAGCAAACAAAAGATTGTCTGAAATGCTCAAAGATGTTTGTAAACGCCATAATTCCAAATTTTTCGTAGTTCCATTACGTTATGCAGGTGATTGTGGAAGTCAAATTTGTTGGACTGGTCTATTAGAATCCCAAGTGAAATCAGGTTCTTCTCTAAAAGATACTTTTGTGACTCAATCTTGGAGATTAGATACAGTCAAAGTTAATTATTAATTTCATCTATTTGCTTTTCAATACTTTTAGTCCAATCTTTTGTATTGAAAACTCCAAACTTGAAAGTCTCTTCGCCTTCATTTGTTTTTGCAGTAAAACATACTTTTTTCATTAGTAATCCTTCTTTCCATACTTTAATGACATCTTCTAATTTAATGTCTAATATAGTATCTCCAAAATGTTTTGAAAAATCCATAATCCTTGCATTAGTTTTATCAAATGCTAATCTCCTATTTGTTAATGTCAAAATTCCAGCTCCTAAATTGTCTTCAGCACAATCCTCTTGTTTAATTCTATTTTCTCCTTTTTCCATGATTAATTTTTATTGAATTCTTCTGGATATAACGTTAATGAAATTAATCAAAAAAGGTGCAGAAGCTGACATCTATCAAACCATCTGGCAAAACTCAAAAGCAATCTTAAAAATTCGAAAAGTAAAAAATTATCGAAATCCCTCACTTGATACAAAAATACGTAAACAAAGAACAATTAAAGAATCTCAAATGATATCTCATGCTAGAACATTTGGAATACCAACACCCTTAGTTTATTTTGTAAATTTAGAAAAATCATACATCATTATGCAAGAGATTCCTGGAACTCCTGTTCATGATTTATCTGAATCTAAAATTATCAAATTATCAAAAGAAATTGGAAAACTAGTTGGTAAATTACACCAAAATGGTATCATGCATGGTGATTTAACAACTTCAAACTTTATTCTGTTCAAAAACATGGTTTATGTAATCGATTTTGGATTATCTCAAAATACAATAAAACCTGAAGATCACGCAGTTGATTTGAGACTAATCAAAGAAATTCTTAACAGTGCTCATGCAAAAATTATGAAAAATGCTTGGAAAAATTTTCTTCTAGGTTACAAATCTGTAGTGGGTAATTCTAATTATGCAAAAATCACTAAATTGGTTACAGAGATAGAAAGTCGTGGTAGATATGCAGAAGTCGTTTGATCTATTCTTTGTATCCTCAAACAATCACAAATATGCAGAAGCCAAAAGCATTCTAGAAACTTTTGGAATCAAACTTGGTTTTCTAAAATCAAACTTGGAAGAGATTCAATCAAATTCACTTGATGAGATAGCAGTTAGAAAAGCAAAAGATGCATTTTCTAAATTTAAAAAACCTGTAATTATTGAGGATGATGGACTATTCATTAATTCATTATCTGGTTTTCCTGGCCCATATTCATCATACGTTTTCAAAACTATCGGTAATGACGGAATTCTTAATCTGCTAAAAAATAATAGAAAAGCAAAATTTGTTTCAATCATTACATATTGTGATAAAACAAATTTGCAATCCTTTCATGCAAAACTAGATGGAATTATATCGAAATTCCAAAAAGGTAAAGGTTGGGGATATGATCCGATTTTTATTCCAAAAAATTCACAAATAACATTTGCTCAAATGAATGAAAAAAATAAATTTTCTCACAGATACAAAGCTTTGAAAAAATTTTCTAATTGGTATTTACATAAGTAGGGATAAAACGATCAATATATCGTTCATTATTTTGTAAAATTGAAATTCTTGACACTATACTTTCATCCATTATTGAAAATATCTTACTTTGCTTTGAAATTTCTTCACTAAATTTTTTCACTTCTTCCATTTCTAACATGTTTGCATGTTCCAATCTATTTGTCGAACGTCCAATATGCATATATGATTTTATTTCAATAAAGTGGGGACTCGCTTTTCTAAACATTTCAGCAAATGCTGGAACCATTTCTTTTTGGTCATTATAATTTCTGATTAATGTGACTCTAAGTACTGTCCTTGTATTAAGATCCTTTAGCATGTCTAAAGTTCTATTCCATCTCTCCCATGAGTCATCATATTTTGGCTTGTTAATTCTGATAAATGATTCATAATCTGCAGCATTTGTTGACAAATACAATTGAGTAGGTAATGCATCTTCATCTTGTAATTTTTGAATCATGTCTGGCTCTTGTCCATTTGTTACAAGGAAAATTGATTTTGTTGCCTCTAGTGAATTTAGATATTTAATTAATTCCGGCAATTTTGGATACATTGTTGGTTCACCCGATAAAGAAATTGCGTAATGACTTGGTAACAATGATTCGTCTAACCTTTGTTTATCATTTCTAGAATCGCCATAGTATCCATTGATCAGTTTTTTTCTTTCAGCCATTAGTTTTGTTAGAATTTCTTTTGGTTCTGCAACTTGCTCTGGTTCCATTTTCATTGAATCATAAAATTCCATAGGTCTCCAGCAATACACACAACGATTCTCACAATGCATCCCTGCAGGAGAAAACTCCATGCATCTATGAGTTGAAATACCATAAAACTTGTGTTTGTAACAACTTCCTTCATGTTTGAATGATTTTTTTGTCCAATGACATAATTCTACTGTAGAATGATCTGCAACACCATACTTTGCTTTTTTTAATTGAGCAGAGATTGCAGGCTTGATCTGAATTAATGGATCATCTGCTTCAACTACTTCGCCTGAGCAACTCATATTCCAAATCTTGCTCTGGTTTACTTAAATTGATCGAGTTTTTCTCCAAGATGGAAAATATTTTCAAAATAATTAAAAATCTAAGCCGATTTCAGAGTGAGGTTTAATTACTGGATCCTCTGGGTAATTTTAGGCATTGAAAAAAATACACATTTTACCATTCCTATTGTTGCTTGTAACTACATTAACCAGCATGCCTATCAGTCCAGCTTTTGCTGATGATGACTTGGACAAAGATGGTGTTGATGATTCAATTGATGCTTGTCCTAATCTACGAGAAGATAATGAGGGCGCAATTGATGGTTGTCCGTCAAATTTTGTCCCATGGTATGATGAAGACTTTGATGGAATAGAAGATCATCTTGATCAATGCCCAACTCTTAAAGAGAGATATAATCAATTCCAAGATGAAGACGGATGTCCTGATTTATCTCCAAGTGGAGGACCAGGTGGATTGCCAGATTCTGATGGTGATGGTTTTACTGATATTGTAGATAATTGTCCTAATCAACCTGAAACATTCAATGGTGTCTTAGACACAGATGGTTGTCCTGATGATTTTGGTAAAGGTGACCGAGATAGAGATGGTGTTCCAGATGCTGCTGATAAATGTCCACTAAGTGCTGAGACTTACAATAGATTCCAAGACTTGGATGGTTGTCCTGATTCAGTTAGTGATGCTACTTTCATTGATACTGATAACGATGGTTTACAAGATAAAGTTGATTTATGTCCTACAGAACCTGAAGTGTATAACGGTTACAGAGATACAGACGGTTGCCCTGATGTTTTACTAGATACTTCGTTTAATGATAAAGATGGTGATGGAATTGCAGATAGATTTGATACTTGTCCTAATCAACCTGAAACTTTTAACAGATTTGCAGATTATGATGGATGTCCTGATTCAGCTCCGTCATTTGATGGGACACTAAATGATGCAGATGGTGATAGAATTAAAGATGTTAATGATACATGCCCATTAGAACCAGAACGATACAACGGATTCCAAGATGAAGATGGGTGTCCTGACATTCCACCTTATTCAAGTGATGTAGATTCTGATCTTGATGGAATTCCTAATAGTATTGATCAATGTCCTGAAGTAAAAGAAACTTACAATAGATTCCAAGACTTGGACGGTTGCCCTGACTTTGTTGGTGTTGACAAAGGAATGCCAGATACGGATGGTGATGGAATTAATGATTACACTGATCTTTGTCCTAATCAACCTGAAACATTCAATGGTGTGTTTGATAGAGACGGTTGTCCTGATACATTATCTACACAAGATAGAGATAGAGATGGCGTTCCAGATGGTTTAGATAAATGTCCCACTGCAAAAGAAACTTACAATACATATCAAGATGAAGACGGTTGTCCTGATAGTGTATCTGGATTATCTAACTTAGACTTTGATAGAGACGGAATTTCTGATTTGTCCGATAAATGTCCACTTCAACCTGAAACTGTAAATGGATATCATGATTTGGACGGTTGTCCTGATGTTGCAGTGTTAGATTCTGATGGTGATGGAATTAGAGATGATTTAGACAAATGTCCTACGTCCGCTGAAACTTGGAATAGATACCAAGATCATGATGGTTGTCCTGATAACCCATCAGAAGCAGATTCTGACTTTGATGGTATTTTAGACTCAGTAGATCAATGCCCACTTGATAGAGAAAGATACAACGGATTCCAAGATGAAGACGGTTGTCCTGATTACCCTGATTATATTACAAGCTTAGATTCTGATTATGATGGAATTATTGATTCAAAAGATCAATGCCCATTAGCACCAGAAACTTACAACAAATTCCAAGACTTGGATGGTTGTCCTGATTCTGTTGCAGATAACAAAGGAATTCCAGATACTGATAAAGATGGTATTAATGATTATAATGATCATTGTCCTAACCAACCAGAAACCTATAATGGAATTCTTGATAGAGATGGATGTCCTGATGATTACATTGGAAAGAATGACCGAGATCTAGATGGCATTCCAGATGCAATTGATGCATGTCCAACTGCAAAAGAAACTTACAACAAATTCCAAGATGATGACGGTTGTCCTGATACTGTGTTTAAAACACTAGTAGTTGATACTGATAATGATGGCATCAATGATGTTTATGATGATTGCCCACTAGTTGCTGAAAATTATAATGGATTCTTTGATGAAGATGGATGTCCTGATGTTGATGATACCCAACCAGATTCTGATGGTGATGGTGTACCTGATGTGATGGATATGTGTCCAAAACAAGATGAAGTTTGGAACAAATATGTTGATTATGACGGCTGTCCTGACACATTACCAATTGGTGAACTAAGAATTGATTCTGATGGTGATGGATTCTTTGATGATATTGACTTGTGTCCTAATGAAAAGGAATCATGGAACAAGTATCTAGATGATGACGGCTGTCCTGATATTGTACCTGAACAATCAAGATTCAAACATGATTCTGACTTGGATGATATTCCTGATGGCTACGATTTCTGTCCTCTAGAACCTGAAGATTATGATGGTGATACAGATTCTGACGGATGTCCTGACAATTAGGAGTGTCTGAAAATGAATAAACAATTTCTTTTAGGATTTTTGATTTTACTTATTTCAACTATGGGTATGCTGCCAAGTGGTGTTTCTGCTGCTTCTGGAATTGATACTGATGGAGACGGTGTCCCAAATAATATTGATCAATGCCCTAACCTTTTAGAAGATTATGATCCACAATATGGAAACAATATTGATGGATGCCCTGCTGATTTTGTTCCATGGTATGATGCTGATTATGATGGTGTAGAAGATCATATTGATGATTGCCCAACTGTCAAAGAAACTTACAATAGAATTTTAGATGAAGACGGTTGCCCTGATTTGTCTATTTATGCTGAACAAAAAATAGCTGATTCTGATAATGACGGTTATCCAGATTATATGGATTCTTGTCCAAACCAACCTGAAACTTTTAATGGAATTGATGATAAAGACGGCTGTCCTGATAATTATAACACAATTAGAGATACTGATAGAGATGGAATTTCTGATTCATTAGATGATTGTCCATTACAACCTGAAACTTACAATAGATACCAAGATGAAGACGGTTGTCCAGATACTACTGATTCCACAATTCTACAATATCAATTCCCAGATTCTGATGGTGATGGAATTATTGATAGATGGGATTCGTGTATTGATGAGCCTGAAAACTTTAATGATTATTTAGATTGGGATGGTTGTCCAGATATTCCTGGAGTTAATTCTTTAGAGGCACCTGATGCTGATTATGATGGTATTCCAGATGATAAGGATCAATGTCCATTAGACCGTGAAAATTATAATAAATTTGAAGATTCTGACGGTTGCCCAGATAGTATTGTTTACAAAACAGTTGGTGATGTTGACGGTGATGGACTATTAGATCAAAACGATTTATGTCCATTCAGTCCTGAAACTTATAATAAATTCCAAGACTCAGACGGCTGTCCAGATTATGTAGCAGACAACAAATTTGCATTTGATACTGATAATGATGGAATTATTGACAACTTAGATTCTTGTCCTAACCAACCTGAAACTTACAATGGATTCCAAGA